>NZ_JBEPKM010000004.1:0-353977 GCF_040544715.1 Methylobacterium sp. 1030
CTCCTGCATGAGCGTGGCTGCTGCTTCGACAGCGACCACATCTTGGCACCGAGATGCCGTCAGTCGGAGCGGGAGCCATCCACCCCATCTGCTTTTCCGGCCGACCGTCTCAGAAGCGGCTGTTCCACTTACGGCCAGTTTCCGTCATCGCGCGACGCCCGCCTGAACGTCTCAGACGGATGGCTTCCGGCTGGTCGGCTTTCGAGCGACATGGGTCCGGAGCAGACGTCGTTGTCGTCTCCTCTCTCGCTGTTCGCGCGCGGGCCACCCTGCAAGGTGTCCCCCGACGAACGCGTCGCGCGCCCGAGGATGACGCGTCCAGACCGGCGGGACGGCCTACTTCAGGAGGCCGTTCGCCAAGCACCGGAAGGCCTCGGTGGCCCTGCCGAGGACGGCCGGTGGATCGTCGGACGCGGCGACCCAGAGCGCGGCGTTGAGCGCCGCGCCGTTGATCAGGCGCGCCGCGGCCTCGGCATCGACAGGCTTGACCGTCCCGGCCTCCACGAGGGCCTGGATCGTCTCGGTCGTCGTGCGCAGGCAGGCGGTCTGGCCCGGCCATCGCGACGGATCGCCCAGCACTGCCGGTCCGTCGAGGAGCACGATGCGCTGGATCTCCGGCTCGAGGGCCAACTCGATGTAGGCGACGCCCTCGTCGAGGAAGCCGAGCCAGGGCGTTGGCGCCCTCTCGCGCGCGACCCGCGCCTTAGCGACCATCTCGGCGTCGAGCTGCGCGATGACGGCCTGAAGCAGGCCCTTCTTGTCGCCGAAGTTGTGATAGAGCGCGCCGCGCGTCAGGCCGGCCGCTTCCGTCAGCTCATCCATCGACGCCGCTGCGTAGCCCTTCTCGGCAAAGGCTGCACGCGCCGCGCGGATCAGCCTCGCGCGGGTTTCCTCCATCTTCAGCGCGCGCCGTCCCGATGCCACAGGATGCCTCGATCCTTCACATAGGCCCGCATGTGTTGACATACGCCGCGTATGCCATGATGGTCCGCATACGCGGCGTATGTGAATGGCGCCGCGAGGTCGATGGAAGCCGTCGGCACCCTTCGCAGAGGACACGCGATATGTCGAAGCGCGATGCAGTCTTTCCGCCCGGACGGCAAGCCCTCTACGACAAGCACCGCTACTCGGCCGCGATCCGGTCCGGCGACCTGCTTTTCGTCTCCGGCCAAGTCGGCAGCCGCGAGGATGGCTCGCCTGAACCGGATTTCGGTGCGCAGGTTCGCCGTGCCTTCGACAGGCTGAACTCCGTTCTCGCGGCGGCCGGCTGCAGTTTCGACGACGTGGTGGACGTGACAACCTTCCACACCGACCCTGAAACGCAGTTCGACACAGTGATGGCGGTACGCGACGTAATGATCGGCGAACCGCCCTATCCGAACTGGACTGCCGTCGGCGTGACCTGGCTCGCGGGCTTCGACTTCGAGATCAAGGTCATCGCCCGTCTTCCGACCCCGGTCTGAGTCGGTGTTCGGCTCGGACGATGCCGGGAAGAATCGCCAAGCCGCTTGTTCCTCCACGGTCCCGATACCGGCATCATCGTCGATGAGACAGATTTAGACTATCGCTCCTGACCCTGTACGAACTTTGAACTTGGATCACCGCGTGGGGCCCATCACCCGGCGAGGAGCCCCGCCGATTGGACCACCACAACCGCGAGCATGCAGACCGCCGCCGCGGCCGCCGCGTACGACACAATTTTCGTGAATCCCTTCATGGATCTCCTCCTGACAAATCGGATCTTCGGTCGTCGACAGAGATCGCGGCGCGCGACCGCGCTCCGGGAAGGCAAGACGGCCCGGATCGCCGCGTCACACACCGTATCGGGGTGTCACGTCGTCAACGCTCCTCGGTGGCGAGCGTAAACAACGACAGGAAGATTCGGTTCACCTCGGATGCGCGCGTCCTGTCCTTGAGCGACAACTTGCCGCCCGCGACGCGGCACGTTCTGGAACTTCGCAGGCGATAGGTGAGCGGGACGCGCGGCCCGCGCAGGGGCGCACGGGGCGTCCATGACCGGCCCGGTGCCGACGCCCGTCGCGCGAGCGGCCCGAAGGCGCCCTCCCCTCCCGGTCCCGCTCCGTAGCGCTCCGATGTGTCGGGCGGTCACCGACCGCGTCGTCGCGGGCCGCGACCGGATGCCCGACCGTCTCCGGACCACGGGACCTTGCCGGTCAGCGACGCCACCATCCGACGCGTCGCCGCACCACCATCCTGATCCTGCGGTGCGCGGCTCGCATCTGAGTCGTCCCTGCCGATCGGTCCACGCCGCCTCACGGGCGCGCGGGTTACGGTCCGCCGCTGGAAGCGCGTCGGCGAGGTCCCGAGCAGGCCGGGTCGCCACCCTTTGTGCGGCTGATCGGCCGCCTCGCGTCTCTGTCCAGTGGCGTCCGAGCGCGCCCGAGACGCGTCGCCGGTCAGTGGCCACCCAACGCGCTGGTGCCGGGCCTGCCGACGCGACCGCTTACAAAAATCAGCGCCCCCGGGTCCGCTCCTGAGAAAACTCAGCGCGGCCCCTGCGGTGTCCGACGGCGCGGGACTTACAAAAATCAGCGCAGGTGGACGCGCCTGCCGGGGTTTGGAAGGTCGCCAAGCGCCCTCACCCGTCATCGACGGCGTGCGCCACGCTGACTTTTGCCAGCGGACGGTCGGCGAGCGCTGATTTTTCGCACTCGCGCCGACGCGACCGGCGCCAACGGCGGTCGCAGCCGTGCCGGGACGCCGTCGCGGCTCGACCGCTGGGCGGCCGTGGGTCGCCGACGCTGAGTTTTGTAAAGAATCCCGGTCGGCGCGCTGAGATTTGGAAACCCGATGATTGCGCCCGGTCGGCGACTCGCGACTGATAGCCTCCAAATTGCCCTGTGGTCGGCACGAGGAGAGCGAGACCGGCATGAACGCGGCAGAGACCCGCCAGTTGAGCCTGTGGGAGCAGAGCCTGCGGCGCCCCGAGGCCGGAGCCGACCGGCCGACGACCAGGCTCGGCCCCGCGCTCGACGGCCGCATGGATGTGTCGTTCCTCCACAAGGGCTTCTGCATCGCCGGCCTGCCGCTGCGCCGGCCCAAGAACACGATGGAGCCGTGGAACCGGCGCGACGGTCGCTTCTCGCTGACCGTCGAGCCGGCCCGGTTCGTCCTGCCCAACGGGCGCCAGATCGAGGTGGGCGTCCCGTTCGGACCCAAGGCGCGCCTCCTCTCCATGTGGCTGGCCACGGAGGCCCGCGATCCGCGCCGGAGCGCCGGCGACCGCTGGATGGAGATGGGGCGGATCACCGAGTGGTTGAAGGCCGTCGGTTTGCCGGTCACGGGCGGCGAGCGGGGCTCGATCGGGCCGACCAAGGACCAGCTCGTCCGGCTGAGCTTCCCCATCTTCACGATGGTCCTGAACGGCGACGAGGGCGGCCACGTGTTCAAGCGCGAGAGCCTGATCGAGGGGGGCGCGTTCAAGGATGACGACCTCGAGGTCTGGGCCGCCGGGGGACACAGCGCCATGCGCTGGCCGGAAGCGCTGATGCTCAGCCAGAACGCCTACGACCGCTTCACACGGCACTCGATCCCGGTGCCGACCGCCAGGCTGCGCCAGGTCGCCCACAACGCCATGGCGATCGATATCCTCGTGTACCTCTGCTACCGGCTGCCGCTGCTCTCGCGCGGGGAGAGCGAATTGCTGACCTGGCGCGATCTGATGGCGCAGTTCGGATCCTCGGAATTCGCCTCCCGCTTCAAGCAGGCCTTCTCGGAATCGATCAAGCGCACCCTCGACGCGTACCCGGAAGCCAACGTCGCGATGACGGCCGAGGGTCTGGTGCTGCGGCACTCGGACCCGGCGGAGCTGCGGCGCGCCTTCGTCGCCGTCGCGGGGGGGCCGACCCGTCGCGCCCGTGCCGCGCCGCGGGCGCGCAAGGCTGCGCGGGTCCCGGATCAGATGGGCCCCTGCGAGAGCGCGGACCTGCTGACGCCGGCCGGTGCCGCGCGCGCCTGACGGCGGCCCACCCCCACCCCTCTAGACGGAGCAACCCGGCAAAAGAAAAGGCCCCCGAGACGTTCGCCCCGGAAGCCCTCTCTGTCGTCTGGACAACCTCAGAGAATCACTCCCGGACATCGCTGTCAACCACGCGACGCGGCCATCGCCTCGGCGGGCGCTGCTCTCTTGCCTCATCGCGGGCGAGGACAATGCTTCCCGGACACGAACCCACGACGCCCTTCGGGCGGCGACCGCTCTCGCTCGGCATGATGGCCGCGCAGGCGGCGGCCAAGGCCTGCCCCGACGACGCGGTCGGGCACAAATGGCGCATCTTCCGCGACGTGACCGAGGCGAAGGATCACCTCGCCGTCTCGGACCGCGCCCTCGCGGTGCTGAGCGCGCTGCTCACGTTCCATCCCGAGACGGCGCTGTCGCCCGGCTCGCCGCTCGTGGTCTTCCCGTCGAACCGCGAATTGTCGCTGCGGTCGCACGGGCCGTCCCCGGCGACGCTGCGGCGCGCGCTGGCCCAGCTCGTCGCGGCCGGCCTGGTGATCCGGCGGGACAGCCCGAACGGCAAGCGCTACGCGCGCCGCGACGGTGCCGGCGCGATCGCGCGCCTTCGGGTTCGACCTGACGCCGCTCGTGGCGCGCGCGGGGGAATTCGCCGTTCTTGCCCGGGCGGTGCGGGCGGCCGCGCGCCGGCGCCTGCTCCTGCGCGAGGAGATCGCCCTGCACCGCCGCGACCTGTCGAAGATCCTCGCCCTGGCCGCCGAATCCGGATGGTCCGGGCCCTGGGCGGCGCTCGCGGACCGGTTCGCGGCCTGCGGCGGCATGCCGGGTCGGACCGCCGGCGAGCCCCACCTGCACGCCGCCGCCGAACCGCTGCGCGCGCTGCGCCGGGAGGTGGACAAGTGGCTGCCAAGTTTGGCGAATGCGCCGGAAATGGTCGGCACTGCGTCTCACGGTGAGCGCCACCATCAGAATTCAGATCCAGATCCTGCTGACGATTCTGAACGGTGCCCCCGGCGAGGCCCGGCCGGAGCCGCGCGATCCGACGTCGCTCCCGCGCCCGGCCAGCCGCGTCCCCTCCCCTCGCCGATCCCCTCTTCCCTCCCCTCGCCCCTGCCTCTGCCGATGGTGCTCGAGGCCTGTCCCGACGTCGTGCTCTACGCCCGCGACGGTATCCGGAGCTGGTCCGATCTGGCCGGCGCGGCGGAGGTCGTTCGTCCGGCGCTGGGAATCGGTCCGGACGTCTGGGAGGCGGCCCTGGCCGCGATGGGGCGGGACCACGCGCTGTCGGCGCTGTCGGCGATCCTCCAGCGCGCCGAGTCGATCGGCGCGCCCGGCGCCTATCTCCGCGACCTGACGCGGAAGTCCCGCTCCGGTCGGTTCTCGGCCTGGCCGATGCTCTTCGCCCTGTGGCGCCAGCGCCGTCGAGCGTCAGCCGACGGCCCAAGCGGTCCCGTCCGCGTCGCGGGAGTTGACCGCGGTCAACACGCTCGCCCGCTCGGAAGCGGGGCGGCGCGAGCGTCAACATTCTGTTAAGGTTGACTGTGATCTTGTCACGGTGCGGCGGCGTTTGCGGCCGAGAAAACCGTGACAGGAGTTCGGAACCGTGGCCAGCCCCGCGGCGCTCGCCGCCCTACCCTCTTCGGGGTCAACCTCCATGGCGATGCACGATCTGATCGCCGGCGACGCGCAGGCGCTGTCGGCCAAACTGCAGTCGCACCGGCAGCGGCTGTTCCCGCCCGAGGCGCGCAAGCAGCTGCGGCGATTCTCGTCCGGCGAGGCCGCCAAGCTGATCGGGGTCGACGACGGCTACCTGCGGCGCCTCTCGCTCGACGGCAAGGGGCCCGCCCCCGAGATCGGGCCGTCCGGGCGGCGATCCTACTCGAGCGCCGACATCCAGGCGCTGCGCGGCATGCTGGACGAAGGGGCCAAGACTGGCCGGCGGTACCGGAAGGAGCGGCGGGCCGAGGAGCATCTCCAGATCATCGCGGTGGTGAATTTCAAGGGCGGCTCGGGCAAGACCACCACGGCGGCCCATCTCGCGCAGCACATGGCGCTGCAGGGCTACCGCGTCCTCGCCGTCGACCTCGACCCGCAGGCGAGCCTGTCGGCCCTGCACGGGATCCAGCCCGAATTCGACGTGCGGGACAACGAGACCCTCTACGCCGCGATCCGGTACGACGCGGCGCGCCGTCCCCTGACCGACGTCATCCAGAAGACCTACTTTCCGGGCCTCGACCTCGTGCCGGGCAATCTCGAGCTGATGGAATTCGAGCACGAGACACCGCGCGCCCTCCTCCAGCGGAGCAGCGACGGCGATTCGCTGTTCTTCACGCGCTTCGCCCAGGCCCTGGCGCCGGTCGCCGACCGCTACGACGTGGTCGTGGTCGATTGCCCGCCGCAACTCGGCTACCTGACGCTCTCGGCCCTGTGCGCGGCGACCAGCGTGCTCGTCACCGTGCATCCGCAGATGCTCGACGTGATGTCGATGTGCCAGTTCCTGCTGATGACCTCCGAGATGCTCGGGGTCGTCGCCAAGGCCGGCGGCGACATGAACTACGACTGGATGCGCTACCTCGTCACGCGCTACGAGCCGACCGACGGTCCGCAGACCCAGATGGTCGCGTTCATGCGGACGCTGTTCGGGGAGCGCGTGCTCACCAACGCGATGCTGAAGAGCACGGCGGTCTCGGATGCCGGCATCACCAAGCAGACCCTGTTCGAGGTCAGTCGCGACCAGTTCACGCGCGCGACCTACGACCGCGCGATGGAGAGCCTGGACGCGGTCAACGGCGAGATCGAGGCGCTGATCCGCACGGCATGGGGACGCTGATCCGATGGCCCGCAAGAACCTCCTCGCCGGCCTGCTCGATCCGGCCGACCAGACCGAGTTGACCGCGGTCAACTCGCCCCGCGACGACGCGGCGGCCGCGCGATCGGAGCGGGGCCCGGCCCCGGCCGTTCCCAGCTTCACCGGCCGCGGCGCAGTCGGCGCGATGAGCCGGTCCCTGGAGCGCCTGACCTCCGAAGTCGTCTCGGCGCGCGCCGCGGAGGACCAGCTCAGGTCCGGCAGCGTCGCGGTCGATCTCGATCCGGGCCTCGTCGACCCGTCGCCGGCCCCCGACCGGCTGCCGGTGATCGACGGCCCCGGCGAGGACGCCTTCGTCGCCGTCATCCGGGCGCAGGGGCAGCAGACCCCGATCCTGGTGCGGCCCCATCCCACCGTCAGCGGGCGCTATCAGGTCGCGTTCGGCCACCGGCGGCTGCGGGCCGCGGCCGCGCTGGGGCGGCCGGTCCGCGCGCTGGTGCGGACGCTCACGGATGCCGAACTCGTCGTCGCCCAGGGTCAGGAGAACAACGCGCGGGCCGATCTCAGCTTCATCGAGCGGGCCGCCTTCGCCCTGACGCTGGAGCGGCTCGGGCACGGGCGCGACGTGATCATGGCCGCCCTGCTCGTCGACAAGACCGAGCTGTCGCGCCTGATCGCGGCGCGGCGCGCCCTGCCCGATTCTGTGATCGCCGCCATCGGTCCCGCCCCGAAGGCGGGACGCCGCCGGTGGATGAGCCTCGCGGATCGCCTCGCCAGCCCGGAGATGCGGGCGCGGGTCGATGAGATCGTCGCCGCGGACGCCTTCGCGACCCTGTCCTCCGACCAGCGGTTCGTGCGCGTGTACGCGGCCGTGGCGCCGGTCCCAGCCCCGGCGCCACCGGTGGTCCGCGCGGGGCCGGAGGCGGGGCTGGCGGAGGACGGGCGCCGCTTGGCGCGCATCGAGCGGACCCCGACGACCGTGGGCCTGATCATCGACGAGACGCTCCATCCCGCCTTCGGCGACTTCCTCGTCGCGCGCCTCCCGGAGCTGTTCGCGGCCTACGAGCGCGAGCAGGCGCGCGGCCCGGAGCGATCCGGGCTCTGAGGTCGCGCCGCCCGGGCCTCGCGCCGCCGGGGCGGACCGGTCGCGAGGCCGCCGGTCCCCGAGATCCGCCGCGCGCGATCCGCCCGCACGGGGGAGGGGGCTCCGGCGCGCTGCGTGAGGCCCCGGCTACCTGCAGGCCTCGGCCCGCTTGTCGATCAGGCCGCGCAGCCCGGAGAGGCTGATCTCCTCCGTGATGGCCTCGTGCCATCGGTCCAGCAGGCGGATGCTGAAGCGTCGACCGGCCAGAATATCTTTCAATACGTCCCCATTCAGCGTGATCACTCCGGCGTCCTGCATCTGCGTTGTGGGAAACATCGCGTTTGAAACAGGTCCCTCGTCGATCCGATACTGATAATTGAAGATGGAATTCTTTGGCAGGCCGGTGATCTCGATGCGGTCGCCGACGATCTGGATGCGCGACCGCGCCTTCGGCGCCAGAACGCAGGCGACGTCGCCGCTCGACGGGGCCGCCGATTTCCTGAGCACCCAATCGCCCTCGCCGGCGACCGTCTGTCCGGCCTCCTGAGCGTGGCCCAGGCCCGCGACAAGGCAGAGCGCGACGGCGCAGATCGTGACCCTCATGAACGACATCCCCGCTTCACCCGCCGGTCCGGCCCTGGGACCAACATCGTTCGCGCGGCGGCGCCGTCGATCTAAGACACATTCGCCCGGTCACCGGCAGGCGCGCGCCGGCGGATCCGCGATCGGGTCAGCCCCGCCTCTGCGACTCCTCCGGGGCCCTCGGCGGCCCTACGGCGTCACGCCGGCCGACCGGAGCCGCGCCGCGAGTCGCGGATACACGCGCAGCGCGTTCCCGGCGTAGATCTTGGCCCGGTCCGCGTCCGGGATCGCCGCGGCCTCGACGTAGCGCTTGGTGTCGTCGTAGGCGTGGCCGGTCTCGGGATCGACCCCGTTCACCGCGCCGACCATCTCTGAGGCGAACAGCACGTTCTCGCGCGGGACGACCTTGAGCAGCAGGTCGATGCCGGGCTGATGGTAGACGCAGGTGTCGAAGAAGACGTTGCGCATCAGCTCGGACAGCGGCGGCCGCTTCATGTCCTGGGCCAGCCCCCGGTAGCGTCCCCAGTGATAGGGCACGGCACCCCCGCCGTGCGGGATGATCAGGCGCAGCGTCGGAAAGTCCTTGAACAGGTCCGAGGTCACGAACTGCATGAAGGCGGTGGTGTCGCCGTTGATGTAGTGCGCCCCGGTCGCGTGGAAGTTGGGATTGGCCGAGGCGCTGACATGCACCATGCCGGGCACGTCGAGCTCGACCATCTTCTCCCAGAGCGGGTACCAGAACCGGTCGGAGAGCGGCGGATCGGTCCAGTAGCCCCCGGACGGGTCCGGGTTGACGTTGCAGCCGACGAAGCCGAGCTCCTTGACGCAGCGCTCGAGCTCGGCCGTGCAGTTCTTGGGCGAGACACCCGGCGATTGCGGCAGCTGGCAGACGCCGACGAAGTTCTGCGGCATCAGGCTCGTCACACGGTGGATCATGTCGTTCGACACGATCGACCAGTCGAGGCTGGTGCGGGCCGTGCCGATATGGTGGCCCATCCCGCCGGCCCGCGGCGAGAACAGCGCCAGGGAGATGCCGCGCTCGGACTGGAGCTTGAGCTGCCGCCCGCTCACGCTGGCGCGCACCGCGTCGTCGCTGACTTGCAGGTCCGACGGCTTGGGGGACTGGCCCGGGTCGTTGAGCGCGCCGATCTGGCGCTTGCGCCAGTCCAGCATGGCGGCCGGCTCGGTGGTGTAGTGCCCGTGGCAGTCGATCACCAGACCCGTGTAGCGCGACGGCTCGGCCCGCGCGGCGCCGGCCGTCAGCGCCGCCGCCCCCAGCCCCGCGAGGCGGCCCAGGAAGCCGCGCCGGGGCAGGCAGCACGCGCAGCCCGCGCCGGTGATCGGCGTGGCCGGATCTGCCGCCGCGATCATCGCGCGCCGCCCTCCGGCAGGGCGGCGCGCTTGCGCAGCACCATGTCGCCCCGGAACAGGAACTTCTGCGCCCGCTTCCCGGTGTCGACCTCGGTGGTGAAGACGTTGCCCTTGGAGTCGATCGCGAGGTTGTGGACCCAGTGGAAGTCGCCGGCCATCCGGCCGTTGCGGCCGAAGCGGCCGAGGACCTCGCCGGTGTCGCGGCTCAGGGTGCGGACCTCGTTGTTGGCCCCGTCGGCGTTGAGCAGGTAGGTCTGGCGCTCGTCCGGCCACAGGGCGAGTTCCCAGACCGAGCCGTTGGCCCGGGTGTTCTTCTCGACGAACATCTCCTTGACGAAGGTGCCGTCCTTCCGGAACACCTGGATCCGGTCGTTGGTCCGGTCACACACGTAGACGAGGCCGTCGCGGGCGATCTGCACGCAGTGCACCGGGTTGGCGAATTGCTGGGACGGGGCCGCCGCCGGATCGTAGGGGCCGAGCTTGTCGTCGGTCGGCGGCTTGCCGTAGGCGCCCCACATCCGCTTGAACGCGCCGGTCTCCGCGTCGAACACGATGACGCGGTGGTTGTAGTAGCCATCGGCCACGTAGAGCTCGTTCGTCTCCGGGTCGACCATCATGCCGGCCGGCTTGCCGAGGCGGCTCGTGTCCCGGCTGTCGGTCTGCGGCCCCTGCTTGCCGATCTGCAGCACGAACTTGCCGTCCGGGGTGAACTTCAGGATCTGGCCGTCGGTGTCGCCGTTGCCGGCGAGCCAGACGAAGCCCTTGTGGTCGATGTGGATGCCGTGCTCGTTCTGGGGCCACTGATAGCCCTCGCCCGGGCCGCCCCAGGACTTCACCAGGCGCCCGGCCTGGTCGAAGACGAGGACCGGCGGCGCCGGCTTGCAGCAGCGGGTGCGAGGCGGATCGAGGCTCGCGGCCTTCTCGTCGTCGGTGAGGGTGCGCGGCCGCTGGATCACCCAGACATTGTCCTGCGCGTCGACCGCGACGCCCGCCGCCTGACCCATGATCCAGTCGTTCGGCAGGCGCTGCGGCCAGGCCGGATCGACCTCGAAGCGCAGCGGCTCCTCGGCGAAGGCCGGAACGGCGAATGTCAGCACTGTCAGCGAGGCCGCAGCCGTCAGCCGACGCAGCACGCGTCGCAGCATCTCGGTTTCCTCTCCCGATTTTTACTCAATTCGTGCCGCCATGAGAGGCTGAAAGGCCGCCCTCGTCCAGCATCGCGCAGCATATCTGGGTAACATCCCGGGATGCTTGCGCCCGGATGTGCCCGTCCGCGCGCGGTCCCGGCCGCCGCCGGGTCGAGTCGAGGCGCGCGCCGAGATGCGCCCTGGGCGGCCCGAGGCTGTATCCTTCCCGCGCCGACGGCGAACAGGGACGGTACGTCCCGCATCGACGAGTCCGGATGGAGGCGCCCCCATGATGACGCGCAGAACGCTGACCCGCACCCTTGCCGCCGGCGCGGCCGCCGCGCTGCTGCCCGGACCGGCCACCGCCCAGGACCTCCCGCGGGCGCGCAACGTCGTGCTGGTCCACGGGCTGTTCGCCGACGGGTCGTGCTGGTCGGAGGTGATCCCGCACCTGCAGGCGGCCGGCCTCTCCGTCAACTCCGTGCAGAACCCGCTGACCACCCTCGCGGAAGCGGTGGCCTCGGCGCAGCGCGTGCTGGCCCGCCAGGAGGGACCGACCGTCCTCGTCGGCCACTCGTTCTCCGGCATGATCGTGACCGAAGCCGGGATCGACCCGAAGGTCTCGGCGCTGGTCTACGTGGCGGCGCGGGCGCCGGACGCGAACGAGGATTACGCGGCGCTGGCGAAGGCCTACCCGACCCCGCCCGCCTCGGCCGGCATCGTGTTCGACGGCGACGAGGGGCGCCTGAGCGAGGCGGCGTTCCTGCGGGATTTCGCGGGCGACCTGCCGGTGGAGAAGGCGCGGGTGCTGTTCGCGGTCCAGCAGCCGTTCCGCAAGGCCCTGCTGACGGGACGGACCACCCAGGCCGCCTGGCGCTCGAAGCCGAGCTTCTACGCGGTGTCGACCGAGGATCGGACCATCGACCCGGACCTCGAACGGTTCATGGCCAAGCGCATGAACGCGCGGACCGTCGAGCTCCGGGCGAGCCACCTGTCCCTGATCTCGCGCGCTCCGGATATCGCGGATCTCATCCTCGAGGCGGCCGGCCAGCCCCGCCGTCGTCGCTGACCGGACGCGGCTCGCTTGCGGGCGCTCGTCCCTCCCCACGGTTCCCGGTCCGGGGTTCCCGTGCCGGGCCGGACGGCGGGGAGGGGGCTGGGCTGCGTGCGGCGAAGGTCCCGGGATGTCCGGACGCGGTCCCTCGGCCCTACCTATCGGTCATCGGGCCGAAACGGATCTGGAGCGCGCGCATGCAGGACATCCCGTTGGGGGCGAAGGGGAGCTTCGCCATGCTGGTCGGGCCGTCACATCTGGCCAGCCAGTTCAAGGACAACATCCTGCCGCCGGTCTTCGCCACGCCGATGATGGTCCTGATCATGGAGAACGCGGCGCTGAACGCCGTCCGCCAGTACCTCGATCCCGGCGAGAGCGCCGTCGGGACCAAGGTGGACGTGACCCACATGGCGGCGACCCCGGTCGGGCACCGCGTCCGGGCGGAAGCCGAGGTGGTCGGCGTCGCCGGACGCCAGATCCAGTTCCGCGTCGCGGCCTGGGACGAGTCGGAGCAGATCGGGTCCGGGACGCACGAGCGGATGATCGTCGACATCGAGCGGCTCGGCAAACGTCTCGCCGCCAAACAGCCCGCCCCGTCGAAGCGCGCGTAGGGTCCGGGCCGTGGCCCCTGGCACCTGTGGGACCGACGAGCCCGGCTCGGTGCCGACGGGCTTCGACCCTCAATCCGGGCGGCCCGCGCCAGCGGACTCGGTCTGCCGCACCGCGACGGCAGCCCTGATCGCCTCGTAATCGGCCTTCTTCAGGACACGCCGGGTCACGAGATCCTCCGGGGAGCCGTAGGGCCGGAACGCGACGATCCGGCGCCCGATCATGCCGGCCCCGAGGGCGTTCAGCTCCTCGACGGACGCCGTGTTGAGGTCGACGCCCTGGCCTGGAGAAGCTGGCGGCTGGCCGGAGCCCGGCGCGCCCTCGGCCTGCTGCGGCGGCGCCGCCGGCTTCGCCACCCCGCTTGCCGCGGGGGCATCCGGCGACGCTGCCGGCGATGCGGGCGGGGTTGCCGCCAGGGACGACGGGGGGGCGGCTGTCGCGTTCCGCGGTGCCGGGGCGACGCGCTGGGCGGATCCGGCGTTCGGCCCCGGATAGACGGACCGGATGGCCTCGCCCTGCGGGTCGATCCCGGATCGGTCCTGCTTGGACACGGGAATCGGTGTGGACGCTTGCCTGTCGCGGCTCGCGTGAGGGCGGGGCCCGTAGGAGATCCAGAGGCCCGCCAGGACGACTGCGGCCGCCGCCAGACCGGCGCTGATGGACAGCGTGGATCGGCTCATTCTCACAACCTCCTCTTGGCGGGCGGGGCACTGTCCCACGGCGATGGCACTGTCGAGGCGGGCTAACCCAGCCCGAGCGGCATCGCCATCCGCCGCGTGAGGTTCGCTGATCCGAATCGTGCGGCGCGCTGGCGCAGCTCACGGTCGCGCGGGCCGCGCGGCGAGGCGGCCGGCGTCGTCGCCCGCGCGGGGCCGCACGTCTGATAACGCCGCAGCGCGGGTCCGGCCGTCAGAGCTCGAGCGTCACGGCGTCCCGCGCGCGCGAGACGCAGGGCATCATGCGGCTCCCGCGCTTGGCGAGCGGCAGGACCGCGTCGCGGTGGAGGACCGCGCCGTCGCGATAGCCGCACTCGCAGGCGCCGCAGACGCCGAGCTCGCAGGAGGAGGGCAGGTCGAGCCCCGCGCCGCGCAGCACGTCGAGCAGCGACCGGTCGGCGGGCACGTGGAGCACCTGCCCGGTGGAGGCGATGCGCGCCTCGAACGGCTCCGGTACGAAGCCCTCGTCGCGCAGCGGCTCGAAATGCTCGCTGTGCACCCGCTCGGCGGGCCAGCCCCGCGCGACCAGACCCTCCTGGACCGCGTCCATGAGGCGCCGCGGCCCGCAGGCGTAGGCGTGGGTCCCGGTCTCGGCCGGGCCGAGGGCGTCGGGGTCGAAGCGCCGCCCCTCGGACCCGAACCAGCACCGGAGGCGCGGCCCGCAGACCGTCCGCACCGCCGCCAGCAGCGGCGCGCGCTCGGGGGAGGGGGCGCAGAGATGGAACGCGTAGTCCGCCCCCGACGCGGAGAGCGCGCGCGCCATGGCGAGCAGGGGCGTCACCCCGATCCCGCCGGCCACGAGCAGGTGGCGGCGCGCGCCGGGGTCGAGGGGGAAGTTGTTGCGGGGCGCCGAGACGTGGGCGAACGCCCCCGGCGCGAGCGTCTCGTGCGCCCAGGCCGAGCCGCCCCGGCCGGCCGCCTCCCGCTTGATCGCGATCTCGTAGCGGCTCCGGTCGGCCGGGTCGCCGCACAGCGAGTACTGTCGCACCCGCCCGTCCGGCAGGCGCAGGTCGACGTGGGCGCCGGCCGTCCAGGCGGGGAGTTCCGGGCGCGCGGGATGGACCAGACCGAGGTGCAGCACCTCCGGCGTCGTCGCGACCGCGTCGGCGACGCGCAGCTTCATGATCAGGCGGGCCGTCATCGCGCGCAGCTCCGTCAGTCCAGCAGCGCGATCGCGTCGCCGGGCCGGATCACGCCGCCGCTCTCGATCCCGCAGTTCAGGCCCGAGCGGTTGTAGAGCGGCAGGTAGACCGGCATTCCGAGCAGCTCCTCGAGATAGCGGCAGGGGAAGTTGAGGCGCCCGCCCCGCAGGATCACCGCGCCGACCCGGAAGCGCCGGCCGACCAAGTGGTTGAGCGGCACGCCGCGCACCGTGAGGTTGCGCCGATGGTCCCCCGGCAGGAGGCGCAGCGGCCCCTCCTGCAGCGGCGGGTCGTTGCGGTTGAGGGCGTCGAGGGCCTCCTGCTCGATCAGCGTGACCTCGCGCACGTCGGGCTTGGGCGAGTAGGTGCCGGTGCCGAGGAAGTAGCGGTCGCCCTCGATCCCGCGGCCGGCCACGCACACGGCCTCGGACACCTCCTCCATCTCGTAGCTCGCCGCGGGGGCGATGTGGATGTGGGTCAGGCTGCCGACCCAGCCGGCGGCGCCGCCCGGAACCCGGACGGCGGCCGATCCGGCCGCGTGCGCGAAGGCCTCGACCATGCGGGGTGCGGTCTCGCCGGTCATCGTGCTGGTCGCCTCGGTTGTCATGCGGCCTCCGTGGCGAGCGCGATCGCCTCGATCTCGACCCGGGCGTCGCGCGGCAGGCGCGCGACCTCGACCGTGGAGCGGGCCGGGGCCTCGCCCGGGAAGTGCTCGGCGTAGACCGCGTTCATCGCGGCGAACTCCGCCATGTCCTTGAGGAACACGGTCGTCTTCACGACGCTCGCGAGGCTGGCGCCGCCCGCCTCGAGCACGGCGGCGAGGTTGGCGAGGGACCGCCGGGTCTGCGCCTCGATCCCGTCCGGGAACGCGCCGGTGGCGGGATCGATCGGCAGCTGTCCGGAGGCGAAGACCAGCCCGCCGGCCCGGATCCCCTGTGCGTAGGGCCCGACCGCCGGAGCGGCCTTCTCGGTGCGTATGGTGTGCTTCGTCATGCGGTCGATCTCGCGTCGGTCTGTTTCAGATAGTGGACGATAATCCACTGTATGGGAAGCCGCCGCGCGCGTCCGGGGCGGCTCATCCGGTCAGTCGATCGGCTTGCGCGCCGTCTCCGGGGCGAGGAGCGTCGCCGTCAGGGTGATGCAGGCGAGGGCGATCAGGTAGACGGAGATCGGCCAGGTCGCGCCGGAACTCCAGCCCAGCAGGGCCGCGGCGATCAGCGGGGTGAAGCCGCCGCTGAGGGCCGCGCCCACCTGGAAGCCCAGCGAGGCGCCGCTGTAGCGCAGGCGCGCGTCGAACAGCTCGGACATCCAGGCGGCGCCGGTGCCGAACATGATCCCCTGGCCGAAGCTCAGGGCCACCGCGACGGTCAGGGTGATGATCGTTGGGTCGCGCGTGTCGAGCAGGGTGAACAGCGGGAACGCGAAGGCGATCGAGAACAGGCAGGCGGCGACGAACAGGGTCCGGCGGCCGTAGCGGTCCGACAGCCAGCCGAAGGCCGGCAGGGTGAAGAGCTCGATCACCGCCGCCACCAGGATGCCGTTCAGGATGATGCTGCGCGACAGCCCGAGCTGGCCGGTCACGTAGGAGATCGAGAACACGGTCACGACGCTGACGTAGGCGATCTCGGAGACCTTGAGGCCCACGGCCTTCAGGAAGGTGCGCGGGTGCTCGGTGAGGATCTCCATGACCGGCAGCCGCGCCACGGCGGACCGCCGCTTCACCCGCTGGAACGCGGGCGTCTCGTGCAGGCGCAGGCGGATGAACAGCCCGAGGCCGACCAGCAGCGCGCTGGCCAGGAACGGGATCCGCCAGCCCCAGGCGAGGAAGTCCGCCTCCGGCAGGAAGCCGCACAGCGCGAAGGCCCCGATCGACGCGATGACGCCGAGGGGGTAGCCGAGCTGGACGATGCTGCCGAAGTAGCCGCGCCGCTCCGCCGGGACGCTCTCCACCACCATCAGGACCGCGCCGCCCCACTCGCCGCCGATCCCGATGCCCTGGACCAGGCGCAGCGCCACGAGCAGGATCGGGGCCCAGATGCCGATCTGCGCGTAGGTCGGCAGGCATCCGATCAGGAACGTGCCGAGGCCCATGATGATGATGGTCAGGGACAGCATCGCCTTGCGGCCGATCTTGTCGCCGAAATGCCCGAAGATGACGCCGCCCAGGGGGCGCGCCAGGAAGCCCACCGCGTAGGAGCCGAACGCCGCGATGGTGCCGACCAGCGGGTCGAAGCTCGGGAAGAACAGCTTGTTGAACACGAGCGCCGTGGCCGTCCCGTAGATCAGGAAGTCGTACCACTCGACCGTCGTCCCGATGACGCTCGACCAGACGATCTGGCGCCGGTCGGCGACCGGCACCGGGCCGGCATCGAGAGCCGGGGACGCCTCAAGGGGCAACGCGGTATCGGCCACGGCACATCCTCCACTGTGATGGATAAAAATCCATTCTTGTGGAGGCAAGCGGCGTGCCAGCCCGGCGACGCGCGTTCCGGAGTGCGCTTCGGCGCAAGGTGCGGCGCAAGGTGCATTTCGGCAGCCCCTGCGCTAGGCGGGGGCGACTCTCTCGGTGCCGCGCCCCGGTCGCGCGGCCCGGACGCGGGCGCGGAAGACGGGGCATGACGGCGAGGACGATCATCGGGGCGGACCCGGCAGCGACGGAGACGTCCCCGCAGATCCACATCGCCGAGGAGATCCGGCGGCGCCGCAGGGAGCAGGGCCTGTCGCTGGAGACGCTGGCGGCGCGCTCGGGCGTCAGCCGCTCGATGATCTCCAAGATCGAGCGCTCCGAGGCCGTGCCGTCGACGGTGGTGCTGTCCCGCCTCGCGGAGGCGCTCGGCGTCACCTTCTCGCGGCTGATGGCGCCCGCGACGGAGCGCGAGATCCTGGTCATCCCGGCGAGCCGCCAGCCGATCCTGCGCGACGAGGCGTCCGGCTACCTGCGGCGCTGCATCTCGCCGGTCCTGCCCGGGCGCGGCATCGACTGGGTGCTCAACACGCTGCCGCCGGGCGCCAGCACCGGCGAGTTCACCGCCCATCGCCGCGGCGTGTCCGAGTACATCTACGTCCTGCGCGGCCGCCTGCGGGCGGTGATCGGCGAGCGCGCGGTCATCATGGAGACCGGCGACAGCCTGTATTTCGAGGCCGATGCCGGGCACGCCTTCACCAACGTCGGCACGGAGGCGTGCGAGTACTTCCTGGTGATCGACCCGTCGCGCGTCCGCTGAGCCGGGCCGCCCCGGACGTCCGCGGCGCGCGGGGCCGGCCGCCGGTCCCGGTCGGGCGCGTCAGTGGAAGGCCTTGAAGGCGATGATCGTCTCGGAATCCTTCACGCCGTCGAGGCGCAGGAGGAAGTCGTTCACGAACAGCCCGATATCGACGCCGTTGTCCACGTGGAACTTGGCCATGATGTCGAACCGTCCGGCCGTGGAGTAGATCTCGGACGCGATCTCCATCGCGACGAGCGCGTCGGACGCGGCGTAAGTCTTGCCGATCTCGCATTTGATCTGCACGAAAAATGTCTTCATGTCCGTCTCGCTGGATGGCGCGCCGCCGCGGCCGCGCGGATCGGGGCCGCCGACCCCGCCGGAGCGGCCGAACCTAGCACCGTTCCGCGCGTCCGCTCAGGCGGAACCCGGCCGGAGAAACGCCAGGACCTCGCGGGCGAACAGCTCGGGGGCCTGGAGCTGCGGGACGTGGGCGCAGTCCGGCAGCGTCACGAACCGCGCGTCCGGCAGCCCGGCCGCGAGCTCGCGCGCCATGGCCGGCGGGGTCGCCTCGTCCTCCTCCCCGACGAGCACCAGCGCCGGCGCGCGGATCTCTGAGAGGCGCGCGCGCAGGTCGAGGCCGGCCAGGGCCGCGCAGGCCGCCCGGAACACGTCGACGTCCGTGCGCAGGAAGGCGGCCCGGCGCTCGGCCATCAGGTCCGGGTGCGCGGCCTGGAACGCGGGCGCGAACAGCCGGCGCATGGCCGTGTCGGCGAGCGCCGCGAGCCCCTTCTCGGCCGCCGCGCCGGCCATGCCGCGGAACGCGGCCCGGCCGGGCTCCGGGAAGCAGGCGCCGCAATCGGCGAAGACGAGCCGGTCGAAGAGGTCGGGGTGGCGCAGGGCGCAGAGCAGCAGCACGAAGCCGCCGTAGCCGTTGCCCAGCCCGGCCGCTGGCCGGCCCCCGGTCGCCGCGCGCAATGCCGCGCCGACCCGGTCGGCGACGGCCTCGAGGCCGCCCGGCGCGGGCGCGGAGGCGCCGAACCCAGGCAGGTCGGGGACGAGGAGCCGGAAGTCGCGGCCGAGCGCCGGGGTGACCCGGTCGAAGCTCGTCCGGTCGGCGAGCAGCGAGTGCAGCAGGACGAGGGGCGGGCCCTCGCCGGACAGGGTCACCGCGACCTGGCCATCCGCGAACATCGCATGCATCCGAGACCTCCCCCGCCGCCTCTGCCGGCGGCTCCACGACGCTGTCGCATCCGACGCGTTCGCTCGCAATCCGGTTGACGTGATATTTCACGAATGGCAGCATGTGTCGATCGAACGAGGTCGTGCGTGCTGCTCCGAGACAACATCTACGCGGCGATCCGCGCCGACATCCTGGCCTGCGTCCTGCGCCCCGGCGCGGAGGTGCGCGAGCAGGAACTGGCCCAGCGCTACGCCGTGAGCCGGCAGCCGGTCCGGGAGGCGCTGCTGCGCCTGGAGCGCGAGCGGCTCGTCACGGTTCACGCGCGTCAGGGATATCAGATCAACGCGATTTCGGTGGCGGACGCGCGCGATCTGCTGCGCATGCGCCTCGCTCTGGAGCCGGCCTGCGCGGCCGAGGCCGCGGCCGGCGCGCCCGCTTCCGTCCTGGCGTCCCTCGACGCGTTCCGCGCCGTCGCGGACGGCGCCGACTTCATCGCGGAGAACCGCGCCTTCCACATCGCCCTCGCCGAGGCGTCGGGGAACCGCCGCATGGCCGCGACCGTGCGCGACCTCGTCGAGCAGGCGGACCGGCTGGTCCGGGTCAGCCTCGACGGTATCCGCGGGCGCGACCCGGCGCAGCTGGTGGACGAGCACGCCGCCATCATCGACGCCGTGCAGCGCCGCGACGGGCGCGGGGCGCGCCGCCTCGTGCGCGCGCACGTCGCCCAGGCCGAGCGCCGCATCCTGACCGCCCTGGAACGCAGCGCGATCGTCCTCTGAACGAGGTCGCGCCCGGCGCGGAGCCGAGGGACGCGGTGGAACACGACACCGGGCCCGACCCGGCCCGACAACGGACCCGACACGGGAGAGACGCCATGACCCTGCACGCGCCGGAACCGACCGTCGAGACACGGGGCAACTTCATCGACGGGCGCGAGGTCGAGGCCGGCGACGGCGCGCTGATCGACGTGCGCAACCCCGCCACCGGCGCGGTGATCGCCCGGATCCCCAATTCGGGGCCGGCCGACGTCGACCGGGCGATGCGCGCGGCCCGGGCGGCCTTCGAGGGCCGGGAATGGGGCGGGATGGACATCCGGGCGCGCGCCCGGCTGGTGAACAGGCTCGCCGACGCGTTCGAGGCCAACCTCGACACGCTCTACCGGCTGGAGACCACCAACAACGGCCGGCCGGTCAACGAGACCCGGGCGCAGCTCTCGCGGCTGCCGGACTTCTTCCGCTACTTCGCGGGCGTGGCGCTGGCGCGGCGCGACGACGTCATCCCGGTCGAGGGCAACTACCTCAACTACACCCGCCGCACCCCGATCGGCGTGGTGGCGAACTGTACGCCGTTCAACCACCCGCTGATGATCCTGTGCAAGTCGCTGGCGGTGGTGCTCGCCACCGGCTGCACCACGGTGGTCAAGCCCTCCGAGTACACGCCGCTCACGACCCTGAAGCTCGCGCAGATCTTCACCGAGGCCGGCCTGCCGCCGGGCGTGTTCAACATCGTGCTGGGGCTTGGCGCCTCGACCGGCAAGGCGCTGGCCGAGCACGGCGACATCAACAAGCTCGTGCTCACCGGCGGCACCGAGGCCGGCCGGATCGCCGGCTCGGCCGCCGCGAAGGTCTTCGCCCACCAGACCATGGAGCTCGGCGGCAAGACCCCCGTGATGGTGTTCGACGACTTCGACGTCGAGCGGGCGGTGAACTACGCGGCCTTCGGCGCCTTCATCGGCGCCGGCCAGACCTGCGTGTGCGGCAGCCGCCACCTCGTCCAGGCCTCGATCTACGACGAGTTCGTCGAGCGGCTCGCCGCCAAGACCGCCGCGATCCGCCTCGGCGATCCCTTCGACCCGGCGACCCAGCTCGGGCCAGTCATCTCCGAGCGCCAGCGCGAGCGGGTGCTGGCCTATGCCGGCTACGGCCGCGACCAGGGCGCCCGCGCGGTGGCGGGCGGGCGGGCGGCCCGGGTGCCGGGCTTCGAGGGCGGCTACTTCGTGGAGCCCACCGTGTTCGCGGACGTCACCGCCGACATGCGCATCTTCCAGGAGGAGGTGTTCGGGCCCTTCACCAGCGTCACCCGCTTCGAGGACGAGGCCGACGCGCTCCGGCTGGCCAACGACTCGCCCTTCGGCCTCGCCGCGGCCGTGCGCACCCGCGACGTCGCCCGGGCCCACCGGGTGGCGCACGCGGTCAAGGCCGGCATCGTCTGGATCAACGACCACCACCGCCTCGACCCGGCCTCGCCCTGGGGCGGGGTCGGCGACAGCGGGCTCGGCCGCGAGTGCGGGATCGAGAGCTTCAACGACCATTTCGACGTGAAGAGCGTGATGGTCGCCACCGGCGACGGGCCCTTCGACTGGTACCGCGACACGGCCGGCCAGCGCCGCCTGAACTGACGTCCGGCGGCGCGGGGGATGCGAGGTCCGCGCCAGACGGACCCCTTCCGCGCCGGCCCCGAACCCGAGGAAGGAAACGCCCCATGTCCGAAGCCGTGAGCCCGGCGGTCAACGCCGGAGGCCGCCTCGACCGCCTGCCGATCGGCCCGTTCCACCGCCGCATCATGTGGCTGATCGGGATCGGCATGTTCTTCGACGGGTTCGACATCTACATCGCCGCCACCGTGCTCGGCGCGACCCTGAAGAGCGGCTTCTCGACCCTGCCGCAGAACGCGTGGTTCGTCTCGGCCACCTTCGTGGGGATGATGGCGGGCTCGTTCCTCACGGGCTTCTTCGGCGACCGCTACGGGCGGCGCTTCACCTACCAGGCGAACCTCCTGGTCTTCGGGCTGGCCGCCATCGGGGCGGCCTTCGCGCCCAACATGACGGTGCTGATCGTGCTGCGCTTCATCATGGGCGTGGGGCTCGGGGCCGAGAACGTCGTGGGCTACTCGACCATGACCGAGTTCGTGCCGGCGCGCTCGCGCGGGCGCTTCCTCGGCCTCATGGCGGTGTTCGTCGTCACGGGCCTGCCGGCCGCCTCCCTGATCGGCTACCTGATCATCCCGACCTTCGGCTGGCGGGCGATGTTCGCGCTGGGCGGCCTCGGGGCGCTCGCCGTCTGGTACGCCCGCAAGAGCCTGCCGGAATCGCCGCGCTGGCTCGAGGCCGTGGGGCGCCACGCCGAGGCCGAGGCGCTGATGCGCGCGATCGAGGCCGAGGCGGCCCGCGGCGCGCCGCTGCCGCCCGCCGCCGCCGCGGCGCCCGTCACGCAGCTCGGGCTCGCCGCCCTGTTCCGGCCGCCGCTGCTGTCGCGCCTGCTGCTGGGCTGCCTGTGCCTCGTGGTGATCAACACCCTGCTGTACGGCTTCGTGACCTGGCTGCCGACCTTCTTCATTCGGCAGGGCCTCTCGGTGGCGACCTCCTTCGGCTACGCGCTGCTGATGGGGCTCGGCGCGCCGGTGGGCAGCGCCATCGGCGCCCTGACCGCCGACCGCTGGGGCCGCAAGCCGACGATCATCGGCGCCTCGGCGACGGCCATCCTGTTCGGGATCCTCTACCCGATGACCCTGGACCCGGTCCTGCTGCCGCTGGTCGGGTTCGGGCTGACGGTGCCGATCTACGTGCTGGTGGCCCTGCTGTTCGGGATCTACATCCCCGAGCTGTTCCCGACCGAAGTGCGCCTGCGGGCCTCGGGCCTGTGCAACACGGTCGGGCGCGGGGCGACCATCGTGACGCCCTTCCTGGTCGTTACCCTGTTCGAGACCTACGGCATCGCGGGCGTGACCGGCCTGATGATCGGGCTGCTCGCCCTGCAGATCGTGGCGGTCGCGGCGTTCGGCGTCGAGCCGCGCAGCCAGAGCCTGGAGAGCCTGGAGGCCGGCGTGGCGCCGGCCGAGGGCGGCCCGGCCGCCCGGGCGCGGGGCACGGTTCCGCGCCCGATCCACTGAGACCGGGAGGCGCTCCGCCCGGCCGTCCCCCGGCCGGGCGGAGCGATCAGTTCCAGGTGTGCAGGACCGTGCGCCAGGCGCCGTCGCGCTTCTCCAGCACGTTCACCCAGTTGCCCTCGAACTTCTTCTTCGCGCCCCCGTCCCCGGGGCCGGTCATCTCCCAGCGGCCGGACACGATGAGCAGGTTGTCCTTCGGCAGCGCGGATTTGACCGTCGTCTTGTGCTCGTCCCATCCCTTCGCCTTCAGCCCGGCGAAGAACTTCTGGATGCCGTCGCTGGTCTGCGGCGCGCCCTTCGTGACGACGATCGCGTCGGGCGTGTAGAGCTTGGCCAGCGCGTCCATGTCGCCGCCGTTATACGCCGCGTCCCACTGGCTCGCGGCGCTCTGCGCGTCGGCCTGGACGGTGTCCGACCGGCACAGGCTCGGCGTCATCAGGGCGACAGCGAATACGGTCGCGTGCAGGACGTGGGGACGCAGCATGTCTTCCTCCATCGTGAAGTGTTCTGGTCGATCACGGTGCGAAGGCGCGGGAGCTCCGGATCTTGACTAAGGGTATTTCTCCCAGGTTAGGGTGATGACGCTCATCCTGCCGTCGACGTTGAACTTGAACGGCACCGTCGTGAGGACGAGCCGCCCGTTCTCCTGCGCGACGTGCCGGACCTGGGAGGTCCCGGTCCAGGCCTCGTTCCAGGACGTGTCGATGTCGTGGACGATCCGGTCGCCCTCGAGCCGGTAGGTCCCGGCATAGGCGAAGAAGGTCTTGTGGAGCTTGATCCGGTCCGCGTCGGACATCTTGTCGTTGGCGATCGGCCGCTCCCGGCCTTCGTGGGCGCAGACCACCATCATGCGCCCGTCGCGGCCGTAATGGATCCAGCCGGTCGGCTTCGGGCCGCCGTAGGCGTCGATCGTCTCGCCCGTGTCCACGATCCGGCGCGTGGCCGCGGCGAGGCGCCAGGTCCCGACGACCGCGTCCGCGTCCACCGCCCATCCGGGCGAGATGCCGAGACAACCCGAGACCAGGACGGCGGTGCCCGCGACGCCGACCATCGCCGTCTCGGCGAGCCGAGACCTGCGCAACCCCTGTTCGACGACGCGCATCGCAGCGACCCCCGGTAAGGCCATGGGGACTCAGAGCACGAACCAGACCGTACGCGACAGAACCATCATTGAATACCATGATCGGTGCGAATGCAAGGCATATGTGCTGATTTGATAAAAGCGAAAACAGTCAAAGATCTGATATGGTCCGAATGGCGCTGGAAAGATAAGTATAGATGCGCCCGAGAGACCCGCGCGGCCTGCCGGCCGAGTCGACGGCGCGCGCGGCGGCGACGTTCGGGAGGGGGATCGGCCGCCCGCATGCGGAAACGTCCTGATCCGCGTGTCCGGATCGTCCTTTCCACCTGCGCGAGGCATGCGAACATCTGCGCGTCCGAGACGATTGACCGCTCATCGGGGGAATGCCGCGCGCCTATCGAGGGTGGCGCGCAGGGGCTACGGTCCCACTGATGTCCGCGGCAACCGACCCCCACCCCGACCCCAGGCCGACCCTCGCGCGGCCCGACGACGATCCGTACCTCTGGCTGGAGGAGGTCGACGGGCCCGACGCGCTCGCCTGGGTCGAGGCACGCAACGCGGAGACGCTCGCCCGCTACGGCGATGCCGGCTTCCTCCGCGACCGCGACATCGCCCGGGACCTCCTCGACCGGCCGGACCGCATCCCGTTCGTCCAGCGCTTCGGCAGCTGGCTCTACAATTTCTGGACGGACGGCGCGCATCCGCGCGGCCTGTGGCGGCGCGTCGACGCGGCCGGCTACCGCGCCGCGGTCCCGGACTGGGAGATCCTGCTCGATCTCGACCATCTCGCGGCGACGGAGGGCGAGGACTGGGTCTGGGCCGGGGCGACGATCCTCAGGGACGCGCTCGATCGCGCCCTCGTGCGCCTCAGCCGCGGCGGCAAGGACGCGGCCGTGATCCGCGAGTTCGATCTGGACACCCGCACCTTCGTGGCCGACGGCTTCGTCCTGCCCGAGGGCAAGGGCGGCGCGACGTGGCTCGATCGCGAGACGGTGCTCCTGTCGAGCGCCCTCGGCCCGGGCATGGCCACGCGGTCCGGTTACGCGCGCACCGTCCGGCTCTGGCCGCGCGGCACGGACCCGCGCGACGCGTCCGTCCTGTTCGAGACCGCCGAGACCAGCATGGCGGTCTGGGGCGCGTCCGACCGGCAGACCGGGACCGAGCGGATCACGGTCGTCGAGCAGCTCGGCTTCTTCGACGCGGCTGTCCATATCGGCGATCGCGGCGGCCTGCGCGCGCGCCTCGACCTGCCCACGCATGCCGGGGTCCAGCTGCACCGCGACCACCTGTCCGTGCGGCTGCGGCGGCCCTGGACGGTGGACGGCGTCGCGCACGACACCGACACGGTGCTGGCGATCGCGCTCCCCGACCTGCTGGCGGGAGGCCGCGCCTTCACGGTCCTCTGGCAGCCGGACGCGCGGCTCGCCCTGCAGAGGGTGTTCTGGTCGGCCGGGCGGCTGATCGTGGACGTGCTCGAGGACCTGCGCCCCACCTACCGGGTCTTCGAGCCGGGGCCGGGCGGCTGGACCGAGCGGCCCCTCGCTGGGTTGCCCGCCCTGGGTTCCGTCCATCTCTGGCCCCTCGACGGCGATCCGGAGCGGGCGGACGGAGCCCTGCTGGCGCTGGCCCACGATCCGGTGACGCCGCCGGCGCTGCTCGCCTTCCCGCCCGCGCTCGACGCCCCGGCCGTCCTGCGTCGGGCGCCCCCGGCCTTCGACGCGCGCGGCATCCGGGTGACGCGCCACGAGGCCGTGTCGGCGGACGGGACGCGCGTGCCCTACGTTCAGGTCGGGCCGGAAGCCGAGACCGGTGCGGCCCCCGTCTACCTGACGGCCTATGGCGGGTTCGGGCTCTCGCGCCTGCCGGATTACCAGCCCGTGCTGGGCAAGCTCTGGCTGGAGCGGGGCGGCACCTGCGTGACCGCCAACATCCGCGGCGGCGGCGAGTTCGGCACCCGCTGGCACCACGCGGGCCGGCGCGAGGGCAAGGCCCGGGCGCACGACGACTTCGCCGCGGTGGCCGCCGATCTCGTGGCCCGCGGCGTGACGCGGCCGGGGCGGATCGCGGCCGAGGGCGGCTCGAACGGAGGCCTGCTGATCGCCAACATGCTCACCCGCTACCCGGAGCGGTTCGGGGCGCTGGCCTGCACGATCCCGCTGATCGACATGCGCCGCTACACGAAGCTCCTGGCCGGCGCGAGCTGGATCGCGGAGTACGGCGATCCGGACGACCCGCAGGACTGGGCGTTCCTGTCCGGCATCTCCGCCTACCACGCCGCCGAGGCCGGGCGGGCCTACCCGCCGATCCTGCTGGCCACGAGCCGCGGCGACGACCGGGTCCATCCAGGCCACGCGCGGAAGATGGCGCAGAAGCTCCGCGTCCTCGGCTGCGACGTCGCCTTCTACGAGCCCGCGACCGGCGGGCACGGCGCCGGCAAGGACAGCGAGCAGACGGCGGCGTTCCGGGCGCTGGGGCTCACCTTCCTGCGCCGCGCCATCGGATGGGATGACCCGGTCGCGTGAGCGCGGCCTCGACCCGAACCGCGGCATCGTCCGGGTCCGCATACGGGAACGGCGGGGCTCTCGCCCCGCCGCTCACGCCGTCCGTTCGGGCAGTCCGTCGCCCGGGCGGCCCCGAGGACCGCCGCGGCTCAGAAGCCCATCAGCACCCCGGCCGAGCCGGTCACCGTCATCGCGAGGCCGCCCAGGAAGGCGCCGATCATCGCGTAGGAGAAGCCCTTCAGGACCATGTCGTGCACGCCTCTCATCGAGCAGCGGGTCTCGGGCGAGACCCGGGATCACCAACTGCAATGATGATGCCGGATCGGCCGGCTGCGTGCGGTGCGAAGAGTCACGCTGCGCCGCGGAACCGTTCGGCGCGCGTTCAGGCGGCGACGGTGGGCGAGACGGCCGCCGGGCCCGTCTCGCTCACGCGAAATGGGCCGGCAGGCTGAGGGCCTGCGCGTAGGTCACGAGGGCGACCGCGCCGGCGATCAGGGTTGCCACCAAGGCGATGCGGTTGGTCCAGGTCATCGTCGTCTCCATCGGGTTCGCGACTGTGTTCGCGGTGTGATCCCGATGTACGCCCAAGCTTTCAGGTCCGGCGTGTCCCGGAACACCTGCAGGGCCGCCGCTCGCGCACGGATCCCGGGCCGCGCACCGGCCGGAGGCGGGCAGGGAGGCCGCCTCCGGGCTCGGAGGGCCCCGCAGAGCGGGACGGGACCCTGATCCGCCGGCCCGCTCTATCTGGCCCCCGCGCCCTGATCCGCGTTGGAGGCGACCGTGAAACCCTCGCGATCGAAGACGGTGTAGAGGATGCCGGCCGGATCGAGGCCGAGACCCCCGATATGCGCGATCGCCGCTTCCTTGGCCTCGGCCAGCGTGCTGAACGGGTCCGGCAGCTGATACATCCGTGAGGCCTGCTCGGCGCCGTCGATCCGCACCGGCGGCGTGGTGATCTCGACCGTGTAGGGCACGACGACTGTCCGCCTCGACCTAGTGGAACACGCCGAGGAAATACAGCAACAGGATGATCGGCAGCGGGATTCCCAGCAGCCACAGCAATCCACCGCGCAGCATTCGCGCCTCCTCTATGTCGACAATCGCACCGAAATATCGGCCGGTTCGAGATTGGAACGCGCGAACATCGGAAAGGGATGCACAATACTGGTGCGAATGCTCGGAGCGCACCTTCGGTAGAGCTGCGTGAGATCTGCAGGCGTCCCGCCCCGCGCGGATGGCCGTCCGCGCCCGACCTCCGCCCGGCCGCGGCTGGGACGGCTCAGCGATGCAGCGCGGCGATCCAGTCCCTCAGCGGATCCACCACGTAGGCCATCCAGGTCCGCGCCCAGGCCAGGGCAGGGCGGTTCGCGTCGATCGGCCGGGCGGCCATCAGGGCCGCCACGTAGGCGTCCTCCTGGGGCTTGCACGCGTCCAGGGCGCCCCGCTCCCGGCCGGGCCTGCTCCGGTGCGCCGGCTGCCGGTCGAAGGCCTCGCGGACGCAGCCGTGCCACGCCCGCTCCAGGCCCGGCAGGTCGGCCGGCTCCGCTGCCAGCGCCGCGGCGGGCTCGGCCCCCGCCAGGGCCGCGAGGAGCGTCAGGCCGGCCGCGAGGGGCGAGCGCCTACTCATCCGACGCGCGCTCCGTCTGCGGGGCCGCGTCGGCGAGGGTCATCGCGCGCGCGGCCGTGCGCAACTCGTGGCGGGCCACGCCGTCCGCGAGCGCGACGAGGGCGACGAGCACGAGCCCCAGCATGAGGAGACGGCGGATGGTCGGGGCGGGGATGAGCATCGAGGGCGCCTCAGGGAGACGTCCGCACCGTAGCGGAGCCGTCGCGCGCCGGCTGCCACTCCGATGCCACATGAGTACGGAAAGCGAACGTCCGTCCACGAAATCCCGGCGGGAGCGCCCCGGCGCGCCCGCGAGTCGCGGATGCCGGCCATCGCCGCGCCGGATCGAGCCGCGGTGCCGGGCGCGCCCAAAAGGGGCCGGTCCGGCGCGACGAAGAGACCCCGCGCTCGATCCGATACTGACGATTGTGCGGCGTCGCACGCATTCGCGGCAACCGCCGGCCTAACATCCATGTTGAAGGATGACATTCGGCCCGACAGAGCCGAGGCGATCAAGACCGCCGGAACGACGATCTTCCTCACTCGCGACAGTTGACCGGATGACTTCGTGCCGAAGTCAGAAGAGGTTTGCCATGACCGTCCGCCTGTTCGCTGCCGCCGCGCTCGCCGCGACCCTCGCCGCCGCCCTCGCGACGCCCGCCTCCGCGCAGGGATCCGCCGCACGCCACGGCCTGTCCGACGTCACCGCGGTGATGCTGCCCGAGATCTCCGTCACCTACCACCGGCCCGTGCCGGCCGACCGCTCCGCCGGCCCGCACGTCGCCGGCCCGGCCGGCCGCCAGCCGCGCTGACCGGTCAGGCCCGGCGCCCGCAGGATTGCCGGCCTTCCGCGATCTGACCTGCACGAGGCGTGCACGAGGCCTGCACGGTGCCCGCACGGTGCCCGGCGGGGAGGGCACGTCTCACGGCGCGAAGGCAGATCTCGATCCGGTCGGGCCGGGCGGCGACGCGCATTCGCCGAGCCCGCGCCCGGTCGACATGCACGCGCGATTAGTGTTGACGGCCGTCAATGCTATGCTCGGTGGTCCGTCCACGGTATGCATCGACTTCAGGAGCGCGCCGGGACGCGAAGGGCCGATTGCTATGACACGCTTGACCGTCGCCGCGCTGGTGTTCGCCCTCGCAAGTCCCGCGATCGTCGCGCAGGCCCAGCAGGACATCCCGATCCAGCAGGATCTCAAGCGCATGGATCGCCTCGATCAACGGCTCGGGCGCGAGGATACCGAGTTGAAGGTCGATCCGAACGTGACGCCGGACAATCCGGACGGTGTGGTCGGCTTCGACGGACCTCCGTTCAACTACGGGGATCCCGGCGTGATGGGTGACGGCCCCCTCCCGCCGGGATCGCCCGCCGACGACGACGACTGGTACTGACCGGGGACGGCGCGGCCCGCGGTTCTGAGACCGCGGGGCCCTGCCCGGTTCTGAGCGCGCCTCAGCGCCCCTTCTTGTAGAGCTTGCTGGCGATCTCGAAGATCTCCTCGGGGGCGTAGTTGGGCGCGAAGGCCCCGTAATTGCCGTCGAGTTCCGGGATCTTGCCGCCCTCCGGCAGGCCGTCGACGACCTCCAGGTTGCCGGGCGGATCCCCCGGCAGCGCGACCTCGTCGTTCGACCAGACGCCGGCCGCTTCCTTGTAGTCGTCCGGGCTGAAGCGGTAGAGGCGCCGGTGCGAGCCCTCCTGCAGATATTTCTGGCACTCCGGAATCTTGTCGAGAACGATGTTCGGGGTTGGCAGCATCTTCTCGATCTCGACGCCGGTCAGCTTCTTGAGCGCCAGCGCGTAGGCGTGCGCGTGCACCGAGCCGCGCACGAGCAGGTAGCCGCAGACCTCGCGGCCGGTCGGGTCCTTCAGGGTCTCGTAGACGCGCAGCTTGTGCAGGCGCGCGCCGCACTCCAAGTGGAAGTTGTGCAGCAGGTCGATGATGATGTTGCCCGTCGTCGTCACCATGTCGACGTTCCAGGACTGCGCGTTGGAATTGACCGGTGTCGCGCCGCCGCCGTTGCTCAGGAAGCTGCCGGCGAGCCGGATGTCCTGCATGTTGTGGAACGGGGCCTTCGAGACGTCGACCTCCTCGGTGTCGTCGCCGGGGCCGTTGTTGAGCATCGCGATGCCGGTCGAGACCAGCTCCACGTGCCCGAGCTCCTCGGCGAAGATGCTCGACACGAGGCTGTAGAAGGGGCGCAGCTTCGACTTGTTGCGGAAGTTGAAGCTCTGGAACATGTAGTTCCCGAGGGTCGACATCTCCCCGTACTTGCCGCCGAGCAGCTCCTGCAGCGCGGCCGCCGCGTTGGGATCGGGCTTCTTCGGCTGTGGCAGTTCGGCCTGAAGGCGGTCGAGCTTCATGAACATGCGAGCAGCTCCGTTCGCGCGGGGTGCGCATGACGGCATCTTCCCGCACGGACGATTGTTCCTGCGGCTGAGACGGGGCGGCCCGCGGGCGGCCCGCGGGCGGCCTCCCGGCGGCCGGCGCCATCCGGCTGTGGACAGTGGCCTCGGCGCGGGCGCCCGGCCGCCATCCTTTCCGGAGCGGTAACCATGCCGGTCCTACCAGCCGCGACCCCGGACGGTGAGGCAGGTGGACGAATGGGCGACGACGTGGCGGCGATCCTGTTGACCCTCGTGACCGAGAATTCCGAGTTGCGCGAGCAGCTCGCCAGCGCGCAGGACATGCTGATGGAGACGGCCATCGATGCCGGGCAGCTTCATGCCCGGATCCAGGGCCTGGAGGCCGAGCGCGACGCGTGGCGGGCCGAGGCCGGGCACCGGCAGGCCCGCGCCGCCCTGACCGCCTGACGGTTCGGCGGCGCGCCGACTGGGCGCGGAGGTGGGGCAGGGCCGGATGCGCGCGGGTCGGATTTCGCGGTCGGATCGCGGAGCGTGTACGCTCGGCGGCCGTCGAACAATCGGCACGGGAGCGCGCGGCCATGGTGACGAACGTCCTGCCCCCGCTCGATCCGGCCGCCCTCCCGAACGGAATCCGCGCCCGCTTCGTCGAGGACGTCAACGGCCTGCGCATGCACGTGCTGGAGGCGGGCGACGGCGGTCCCGACCGCCCGCTCATCCTCCTGGTGCACGGCTTCCCCGAGATCGCCTATTCCTGGCGGAAGGTCATGCCGGCGCTGGCCGCGGCGGGCTACCACGTCGTCGCCCCCGACCTCCGGGGCTACGGCCGCACCGCGGACGCGCCGGTCGCCTTCGCGGACGACCTCGCGCCCTACCGGCTGCACAACCTTCTCCTCGACCTGCTGTGCCTGATGAGCGCCCTGAAGCGCGACAGGGTCGCGGCGCTCGTCGGACACGATTACGGGTCCTGGGTCTGCGGCTACTGCGCCCTGGCGCGGCCCGATCTCTTCGGCATGGTCGCCCTCATGAGCGCGCCCTTCGCGGGGGCGCCGGGGCTCGACGCCCTGGCACGCGGCCTCCGGACGCCGGCCGACGACCCGATCCACGCGGCGCTGGCCGCCCTGCCGCGCCCGCGCACGCACTACCACCGCTACTACGCGACGCGCCGCGCCGCCGCCGACATGGAGCGCAGTCCCCAGGGCCTCGCCGCGTTCCTGCGCGCCTATTTCCACCACAAGAGCGCGGACTGGCCGGACAATCGACCCCGCGCGCTCGCCGGCTGGACGGCCGAGGCCCTCGCCGAGATGCCGACCTACTACGTGATGGATGAAGGCCGGACGATGCCCGCGACCGTGGCGCCGGAGATGCCGGAGCGGGGCGGCGCGGACTGCGCCTGGCTGACGGAGGCAGAACTCGCCGTCTACGCGGCCGAGTACGCGCGCTCCGGCTTCCAGGGCGCGCTCCAGGGCTACCGGTGCCGCATGGATGGCAGCATCGACCGCGACCTCGCGCGGTTCGCCGGCCGGCGGATCGAGGTCCCCCTCCTGTTCGTGTCCGGGGCGCGCGACTGGGGCCCGTTCCAGGCGCCGGGCGCGCTGGAGCGCATGAAGGATGGCGCCGGCGCGGGCCTGCTCGGCTGCCACTTCGTGGCGGGGGCGGGGCACTGGGTTCAGCAGGAGCAGCCCCGGGCCGTCGCGGACCTCCTGCTCGACGCGCTCGGTCGCGGCGGGGCCGGATCCCGCCCCGGCGCGTAGGCGCCCGCCGCCGCACCGCGTCCGCTTCTATCGGGGCGCCGACGGCCCGGCTATGTCTCCCGCCAACCGACCGGAGGCCCAGTCGGATCGGGCGCCCGGCGTCCGTTCCGGATCCTCGAGGGGGCGACGATGGATGTGGAAGCGCGCGCCATCCGGCGGGTCAGCAGGCGGCTCCTGCCCCTCCTGATCACCTGCTACTTCATCTCCTACCTCGACCGGGTCAATGTCGGCTTCGCCGCGCTGACCATGAACGGGGACCTCGGCATCTCCGCCACGGCCTACGGGCTCGGGGCCGGCATCTTCTTCCTGAGCTACTTCGTCTTCGAGGTGCCGTCGAACCTGATCCTGGAGCGGGTCGGGGCGCGGGTGTGGATCGCCCGCATCATGCTGACCTGGGGACTCCTGTCGGGCGCGATGGCCTTCATCGTCGGCGAGAAGAGCTTCTACGCCGTGCGCCTGCTGCTGGGCGCCGCGGAGGCCGGGTTCTTCCCCGGCATCATCTTCTACCTCACGCTGTGGTTCCCCGCGCGCTACCGCGCGCGCATCATCGGCACCTTCATGGCCGCGGTCCCGCTCTCGAGCGTCATCGGCTCGCCGGTCTCGGGGGCGTTGCTGGGCCTCGACGGGGTCTGGGGCTTCAAGGGCTGGCAGTGGCTCTACGTCCTCGAGGCGCTGCCCGCCGTCATCCTCGCGGGCATCGTCCTGGCCTTCCTGACGGACCGGCCGGCGCAGGCGGCCTGGCTGCCCGACGACGAGCGCGCGTGGCTCACCGAGCGCCTCGCGCAGGAGCGGCGGGCGCGCGAATCCGCCCGCCGCTACAGCGTCGCGGAGGCGCTCCTCGACCGGCGCGTGCTCGCCGTCGCCTTCGTGTATTTCGGCAACGTGGCGCTGCTCTACGGGCTCAGCTTCTTCCTGCCGCAGATCGTCAAGGGCTTCGACCTCACGAACCTCCAGACGGGTCTCGTCAGCCTCATCCCCTTCGCGATCGGGATCGTCGGCATGCTCGCCCTCGGGCGCTCCTCGGACCGCAGGGGCGAGCGCAAGGGGCACGCGGCCTTCGCGCTCCTGCTCGCGGCCGGCGGCACGGCCGCGGCGGCGCTGGTCTCCGATCCCTACGCCAAGATGGCCCTGTTCAGCGTCTCGGCCTTCGGCATCTTCGGCGGCCTCCCGGTGATCTGGACGCTGCCCACCGCCTACCTGTCCGGCGCCGCGGCGGCCGGCGGCATCGCCATCATCAACGCCCTCGGCAACCTTTCCGGCTTCGCCGCGCCCTACGCGGTCGGCGCGATCAAGGACGCCACCGGCACCTTCACGGGCGGCCTCCTCCTCATCGCGGCGGCCGGCCTCGCCGCCATGGTGACGGTCCTCTGCCTCACCCACGACCGGCACCTGGAGCAGGCCGCGGCGCGCGGCGCGCGGGCGGCGGAGTAGGCGCGGCGGGGCAGACGCGGTGGGTGAACGCGACCCGGGGGGAGGGGGCAGCGCCGCCGCCCCGCCGCGCCCGGGTGGCGGGCGGCCGCCGATCGACCTACGGTCGCGTCGCCAGGTCGTCCCAGCGGAGGCCGTGTCGCGGGGCCGCGCGGCCCCCGGGACACGCCGTCCCCGGCGACGCCCCAGTTCGAGCCCATCGGAGCAGCCCATGAACGCCCCCGTTCCCGCCCCGCGGACCCGCCCGGACGCGGCGACGATCGCGGGTCTCGCCGAGGCCCTGCGGGCCGTGCTCGGGGACCGGGTGACGGCGAGCCCGGCGGTGCGCGAGCAGCACGCCAACCAGCTCACCTGGGCGCCGTGCGAGCCGCCGGACCTCGTGGTCTTCCCGCACTCCACCGCGGAGGTGCAGGCCGTCGTGCGCGCCTGTGCCGAGCGCGACATGCCGATCGTGCCCTACGGCGTCGGCACCTCCCTCGAGGGCCACGTCAACGCGCCGTTCGGCGGCGTCTCGATCGACACGGGGGCAATGAACCGCGTCCGCGCGGTCCATGCCGACGACCTCGACTGCACGGTCGAGGCCGGCGTCACCCGCAGGGCGCTGAACGCGTACCTGCGCGACACCGGCCTGTTCTTCCCCATCGATCCCGGGGCGGACGCCACGATCGGCGGGATGGCGGCGACGCGGGCGTCGGGCACCAACGCCGTGCGCTACGGGACGATGAAGGACGCGGTGCTCGGGCTCACCGCGGTGATGCCGAACGGCGACATCGTCACGACCGCCCGGCGGGCGCGCAAGTCGTCGGCCGGCTACGATCTCACCCGGCTCCTCGTCGGCTCGGAGGGCACGCTCGGGATCATCACCGAGGTCACGCTGCGCCTGCACGGCATCCCCGAGGCGATCTCGGCGGGCATCTGCCCGTTCCCCTCGATCAAGGCGGCCTGCGACGCCACGATCCTGACGATCCAGTCCGGCATCCCGGTCGCGCGCATCGAGCTGCTCGACGAGGTGCAGGTGGCGGCCTGCAACCGCTACTCGAAGCTCGCCCTGCCGGAGACCCCGCTGCTCCTCGTCGAGTTCCACGGCACGGACGCGGGCGTGCGCGAGCAGGCCGAGCGGTTCGGCGAGATCGCCGCCGATCTCGGCGGCGGCCCGTTCGACTGGGCGACCGGGGCCGACGAGCGCGCGCGCCTCTGGCAGGCGCGCCACGACGTGTACTGGGCCTCGGTCGCGCTGCGGCCGGGTCCCACGATCAAGAACATGTCGACCGACGTCTGCGTGCCGATCTCGCGGCTCGCGGAATGCGTGGAGGCGACGAAGCGCGACATCGCCGCGACCGGGCTCACGGCGCCGATCGCCGGCCATGTCGGCGACGGCAACTTCCACACCCTGCCGCTCGTCGATGCCGACAGCCCCGAGGAGATGTCCGCGGTGGCCGGCTTCCTCGACCGGCTCGTCGCCCGCGCGCTGGACCTGGGCGGCACCTGCACGGGCGAGCACGGGATCGGCCAGAAGAAGATGCGCTTCATGGAAAGCGAGCACGGGCCGGAGGCGCTCGGCCTCATGCGGACCCTGAAGCGCGCGATCGACCCCCGGAACCTCATGAATCCCGGCAAGCTGATTCCCTGACGCGCCCCGCGACCCGGCGCCGCCGTCCGCGTCGCCCGTCGATCCCTCCGATCCCTCCGATCCGGGCCGATCGTCTGCATCGGTGCTGTTCAGGGCCGAGCGATCACGTCGTCCGATCCTCAAAGCTGGGGATCGCGCCGACGCCGCGGGCCGGGTCTCAGATGGCGCCGGCACACCGAGGACGGGCGTCCGCGAGAGCGGCGGCCGGCCGCGCGATCCGGTAGCACGCGCGAGATCGCCCTCTAATCCCGAATTCTCGGCCGAAACGGATGAATTATTCTGCTTGCCATACGTTCCTGGCACACAGAATAATGCATGCCGCCGTGCCAATTTCGGAACCCAACATAAGGTTCCGGCGCGGGCAAGGAATTCGTCGGCGTGCACGCCAATCCTATAGCACGCCGCTGAATGTCAGCGCAGGAATGAGGGAGGAAGCTCATGGCCATGCCAAATGCCACGCCGGCTACGGCAGTACCCAGTACAAATCGATGGCTGCAGATCGTGCTCGGCGTGATCTGCATGGTTGCAGCGGCGAACATCCAGTATGCCTGGACGCTGTTCGTCCCCGAGATTCAGAAGACCTTCGGCTGGGACCGCGCCGCGATCCAGGTCGCCTTCACGATCTTCGTCGTCGTCCAGACCTGGCTGACTCCGATCGAGGGTTACTTCATCGATAAGTACGGCCCGAGCCGCGTCGTCATGTTCGGCGGTCTGATGACGGGCCTGGCCTGGGTCATCAACTCCTACGCCACCAGCCTGAGCGGCTTCTACCTCGGCTCGGTGGCCGGCGGTATCGGCGTCGGCTGCGTCTACGCCACCTGCGTCAACAACGCGCTCAAGTGGTTCCCGGACAAGCGCGGCCTCGCGGTCGGCCTCACGGCGGGCGGCTACGGCGCCGGCTCGGCGCTCACCATCCTGCCGATCGCCAAGATGATCGACAGCGGCAACTACGCCCAGGCCTTCTTCGTCTTCGGCCTGATCCAGGGTGCCATCATCATCGCCGCCGCCATCGCCATGCGCGCCCCGCGCAAGGATCAGGTGCCGTTCTCCACCAAGGTCCTGCAGTCGCGGCGCGACTACACCCTGGGCGAGGCGCTGCGCACCCCCGTGTTCTACGTGATGCTGCTGATGTTCACCTGCACGGTGACGGGCGGCCTGATGGCCGTGGCCCAGCTCGGCGTGATCGCGCAGGATCTCGGGGTGAAGAACTTCCAGGTCAACCTGTACTTCTTCGCCATGGCCGCGCTGCCCTTCGCGCTGATGCTCGACCGGATCATGAACGGCATCTCGCGCCCCCTCTTCGGGTTCGTCTCGGACCGGATCGGCCGTGAGAAGACGATGTTCATCGCGTTCGCGATGGAGGGTATCGGCATCGTGGCGCTGGGCTACTTCGGCTCCAACCCGTGGGCCTTCGTGATCCTGTCCGGCGTGGTGTTCCTGGCCTGGGGCGAGGTCTACTCGCTGTTCAGCGCCACGGCCGCCGACACCTTCGGCTCGAAGCACATCGGCAAGATCTACGGCGTGCTCTACTGCGCCAAGGGCTTCGCCGCGCTGTTCGTGCCGGTGGGCAACCTGATCATGCAGGCGACCGGCACCTGGGCGACCGTCCTCTACACGGTGGCGACCATGGACCTGATCGCCGCCGTCCTGGCGATCGCGGTCCTGCGGCCGATGCTCAAGCAGCACCACGCGGCGAACAACGACGCGGCGGCTCCGGCGATGAAGCTGGCCCACGCCTGAGCGACGGCCCCGGCCGCTCCGCGGCCGGGGCGAAGCCTCCCCGACCCGGCTCCGGAATTCCGGAGCCGGGTCGGCCAGCACCGGGCAGCTGGCCCGCACGGAGACCGTCTCGTCGAGACGCAGGGCGCCGCGGGCGATCGCGCATGTTCGGGCGCGCATCGACGATCGGGCGAGGGGCGGCTGTCCTGGCGCCTCGCTCTCACGCGATAGCCCGGCCACGCTCGGCGCCATTCCAGGACCTGAGGCCAGAATCCATTCTCGCGTTCCCGGAGTTCGACTGTGCTGCAGCCTTCCGAGACCTCTCTGGGTCTAGCCTCGATCGGACAGACCCTGAGTCTGCGTGAACAGGCCTACGACAGCATCAAGCAATCGATCCTGGCGATGGATCTCTACGCCGGATCGGCGCAGATCCGGCTGCACGAACACCAGATCGCGCAGGATCTCGGCATCAGCCGCACGCCGGTCCGGGAAGCCCTGACGCTCCTGGAGCGGGAGGGCTTCGTGTCCACGGTGCCGCGCCGCGGCCTCTTCGTGACGCGCAAGAACAAGCGCGAGATCGTCGAGATGATCACCGTCTGGGCCGCGCTCGAAGGCATGGCGGCCCATGCCGCCGCACGGAACGCCGAGGATGCCGATCTCCGCGCGCTCGGCAGGGCCTTCGAGGCGTTCGATATCGCGACTCTGCCCGACCATCTGAAGGCCTACGACGAGGCCAACCTCGACTTCCATCGGACGATCATCCGTCTCGGCGGCTGCGGGTTGATGGTCGAGATGACGACCAACCTGTTCATTCACATGCGGGCGATCCGGTCGGCCTTCCTCCATCGGGCCGGGAGGCTCGAGGACTCGATGCGCGAGCATGCCGCCATCATCGCCGCCTTGCAGGCACGCGACGCGGATCGGGCCGCGATCCTCGTTCGCGATCACGCGCTCGGGCTGATCGCGCATGTCGAGGCGCACTGGGTTTGGCCAGAGGGGTGAGAGGCACCTCTGACGGAGGACCACCGATGCTACCGTCCGTTCAGACGACCGATCTGCTCGGCCTCGGCTTCCTGATCATCGGGCTCGCCGCAGCTGGGATCGCCAGCGCGAGCCGGTCCGCGCGTTTCGCAGAGGAGCCGCGCGAGGAGCTCGCGGGCGGGGCTCTGCTGGTGGCGATCCTCGGCCTCGCCTTCGTGCTCGCCGAGTGAGCGGGCGCGGCGCGTCGTGAGCGCCGGACTTCCCGGGAGCCCGCCGCGCGCTACGGGGTCGCCTGCCCCGCGCGTGCGTTCCACTTCTCGAACTTCCCGAGCGCGCCCCACGCCGTCAGCCCGATGAAGATCGGCATCGTGTAGGGGCTCAGCCCGAAGGCGGGCGTGAGCTGTGCGAGCACCTGCCCGAGACCGGTGTTGAGCGGCACCTGGGACAGGATCTGCGTGGCGACGGCGCCGATGATGCCGATCGCCGACTTCTTGCCGGAGAGCAGCTGCCCGATCGTCTGCCCGAGCGCGCCGTTGACCGGCCCGAGGACCGCGCCGTCGGGACGCGCCGCGGGCGGGCCGGGCAAGATCGGGGCGGTCGGGAGGCGCGCACCGTCGATCTGTCGGCGCAGGGCCTGGAGGAACTCGTCGAGCCGCGCCGCGACGTCGGCGGGCGGCGCGGCCGGCGCGATCACCACCGGGGGCATCGAGGCAGGTTGCATCGGGGCGGGCTGCATCGGGGTGACCGCCCGCGCGGCGAGCTGTCGCTCCAGGTCCTGGATCCGCGTCAGCACCGCGTGGTCCGGCGCCGCCGGCCGCAGCGCCTCCTGGATGGCGGCGATCGTGCGCGCGTCCGCGAGGCCGGTATCGTCCAGACCGCACCGCGCCTGGAACGTCGCGACGGCCGTCATGGTCCGCGGCCCGTTCCGGCCGTCCTCGACGAGGGGCGGCGTCGCGCCGAGGCGATTGAGCGATTGCTGGACCCAGAGCGTGCTGTCGGCGAGTTCGTCGTCGGGCTCGCGGGACACGGCCGCCTCGACGGCGCGCGGCGCCGCGAGCGCGACCGTCGCGTCGAGGTCGATGAGGCTCCGCAGGATCACCGCGGTGCCGATCTGCGTGTCGACCACGTTCGGGTCGAACACGTGGTCGCGCACGAACTTGCCGCCGCGCGCGCCCGGCGGCCCGTAGGCCGTCGATCCGCCCCAGAGATACGGCGAGTTCACGCCCCGGCCGTGGTAGCCGTAGCCGTTGAAGCCCTCGAGCCGGTAGAGGGCCCGCGCGACGCTCCAGTCGCCGAGCCCGACCAGGCCCTGGAGGCGCAGCGCGTCGACCGCCCCTTCGACGAAGGCCTGCGGCCCCGTGAACGGCCCGCGCCCCTTCGGGACGATCGTGGTGCGCCGTCCGAGCTTCTGTCCGTTGCCGAGATACGTGTCGAAATCGAAGGCTGATTCCCGGTAGTGGCAGAGCCCGATGAACCACCAGGGCACGCCGGTGCGCGCCTCGATCTCCTGGTAGCGCGGCTTGCCGGCGGCGAGCTGCTGCGCGAGCTTGCGCACGGTCGCGAGCTTCTCCGGCCGGATCTGGAGCGACGCCCAGGTCCGCTCGTAGCCGTCCTGAAAATCCTGGAAGGATGCCATGTCGATGCTCCGGGCTCTGCGGTGACGAAGCCTTGATGGGACGGCCGGCACCTGCGCGCGGCCGGGCGCCGATCGGGCGGGGCTCCGGGCGACGCCCCGGATCCGGGCGCGCGCGGTCGCGCGCCGCCCGGGCTCGCGACGGAGGGACCGGGTGCGGTGTCGGCGACGTCCCGCGCGCGCCGGGCTAACCGGGCCCGGCGGCCCCCGCCGGCCGGCCGGCGCAGGAGATCCGGAACGCGGTCGGGAACGGCGTGCCCCCGTCCTCGACCGCGCCCTCGGCCCGCACGGCGTCGCGCAGGAGGATGCGGCGAACGATCTCCGGGACCATCGCGCCCGCCACGTAGCGGCCGAGGCACTCGTGATGGCCCCGGCCGAAATGGAGATAGGTCTGCTCCGGGCGGGCCGGGTCGAAGCGGTCCGGGTCGGGCACGCCGGTCGCGTCGAACATCGCCGACAGGCTGAGGGGCAGGACGACCCGGCCCTTGGCGATCCCGCTCTCGGCCGGGCTGCCCCGGCCGAGCACGTGGTCGGTCTCCGCCTGGCGGAACATGAAGGCGACGATCGGCGCGAAGCGCAGCGCCTCCCACACGTAGCCGTCGAAGGCGGCGGGTCCGGTCCGGGCGGCCGCGCGGGCCGCCGCGAGGATCTGCGGCCGGCCGAGGAGCTCCGCGAGGGCGTGCACCACGGCCTCCGACGTGGTCTCGATGGCCCCGATCAGCAGGCCGCCGACGTTGATGACGACGCGGTCCATGCCGAAGCCGGTCGCCGCCGGCAGGTGCAGCCGGAGCAGCCGGGTGAGGACGTCGTCGGGCAGGTCGGCGCCGGCCTCGATCGCCGCGACGCGCGCCGGGATGATCCTGGCGAAGGCCGCCCGCATCTCCTGGCGCGCCAGATCCGCCGCCGCGTGGATCGCGTCGGCGTCCGGGCGCTCGTCGAAGGGGAGGTTGTTGAACTGGTCGAACTGGTTCGCGTACGACCAGCGCAGCAGGTCGGCATCGGGCGCCGCGAACCCGAAGAAGCGCTGCACGATCCGCAGCGGGACGCGGCGCGAGACCGACGCCACGACGTCGATGGATCCGCCGCCCTGGTCGAGACCCGCGTCGAGGGCCGCGTCGGTCTCGGCGCCCGCCAGATCGCGGATCGCCGGGAGGTCGCGCCAGGACAGCACGGCGCGCATGACCGCCTTGTCGCGGTAATTCACCTCCGTGCCGTCGAGCGCCAGCATGAACTCGCCCATCTTGGGCTTGTAGAGCGCGACGGAGAAGACCTGCGGCAGGGACAGGATCTCCTCGACCTCGGCGCGGCCGGCGACGAGGATGGCCGCGCCGCAATCCAGGGCGGTCCGTCGCGCGCGCAGCTGCGCGAAGAAGGGCTGGGGCGCGCGGGCGATCCAGTCCCGGGCGCGCTGCCAGCGCTCCGCCACCGGCAGGGCCTCCAGGAAGGCGAGGCAGGGCGTCTCGGGAGCGGCGGCGCGCATGCACGACCTCCTGTGGCGTTCGCGGAGCGGCGCGGGCCGTCCGGCCCGACGCCCGGTGGTCAGTTGAGCGAGACGTCCAGCCCCTCGCGCAGGCGCGCCACGAGCTCGCCCTGCCGGTGCGTCTCGGTCTTGGCGAACAGGGCGCGCAGCTGGGTGCGGGCGGTCGAGATCGCGATGCCGCGGTCCTGGGCGTGGTCGTCGAGGGACCGTCCCGAAGCGACCGCGTTGGCGAGGATCGACTCGGCGACGGTCAGCCCGAACAGCTTCTGCAGCCGCGCGGCGTTGCTCCCCTGGACCTTCGGGGTCCCGGTCCGGATCACGATCGCCAGCTCGGCCCGCACCTTCGACCCGGTGCCGGCCGGCCGCTTCGACAGCGGGTGCAGCGACACCCGGTAGGGCATGCCGCTCTCGCCGCAGGTCACGGTGATGTGGTCGGCCTGCGTGATCGCGACGTCGCCGCTCGCGGCCGCGAGCGCCTCGCCGGCCGCGCGGGCGATCCGCCGCCCGGTCTGGCTGTCCTTGAGGACGAGGCTGCCCTTCACGAAGGACAGGCCGGTCCGGGACCGCGCCAGCGCCTCGGCGGCGCGGTTGGCGTGCGCGACGCGCAGGTCGGAATCCGTGAGGATCACGGCGGCGTCGAGCAGGTCCAGGGCGGAGGCGAGATCGGACGTGCGCTCGGAGGCCTGCCGCATCAATGCGTACAGCTCGAAGGCCCGGCGCAGGTGCGGGACGAGCATCGCCAGGCGCCGGACCTCGTCGGACCGGAAGGGGCCGCCCTCCTCGCCCCGCATCGCCGCGAGCGTCGCCATGACGTCGGCTTCCTTGGCGAAGTAGGTGACGAGGCTGTGCTCGATCTCGAAGGGCTGGACGACCTCCTTGAACAGGGCCGACTCGCGGAACTGCACCGCGTCGACCCCCTCCTCGGCGCGGATGACCTTGCCCTGGTTCGACAGGATGTAGGGGAGGCGCGGATCCTCGGTGGCGTGCCGGTAGAGGAACTCGCGGTACCGCGACCGCTCGAAGCCGGACACCGCCCAGAGCGGCTTGCGGTTCCCGTCGAGGCTGAACACGGCGAGCTGGCCGACCCGGCCGCCGACGAAATCGGTCAGATCCTCCAGGAGCGCCGACCACTCCTCCGGCTGGCCGACGCGGTCGTAGATCGACCCCACCAGAACCGAATACGCCTCGAGATCCTGCATGGCCACGCTCCGCGCTGAGTGCGAGTCTTGAGTGTTGTCAGATCTCCAGCCATCCGGTCGGACCGACAGGTGCCGAAATCGGTTGTTCCATTACGGATGCAATCGAACGACAAATCAATACTGATAAGATAGAAATCGAAACCGCGGAGCTCGCCTACAGGGTTCGCAGATACTCCAGGAGCTGCCGGCGCTGCGCGTCGTCGAGCTGCTCGGTCCCGTAGGTCGGCCCCTCGTGGCCGGTATTGGCATTGCCCGGCAGCGCGGTGTCGAACAGGAACGGCCCGAGATCGGACCGGAACCCGATCCGGTCCTCGTCCAGCTCCCGGCTCCCGACCCGGAACGTCCTGGATCGCCGGCTGGACGGCAGCAGGAGTTCGTACAGGTTCGGCACCGAGCCGTTGTGCAGGTACGGGCCCGTCGCCCAGATGCCGTTGAGCGGCCGTGCCTTGTAGACCATGAGGTCGCGGTCTCTCCGCGCACCGACGAACGCGGCGACGAGGCCCTTGCCGCCGGCGGTCGAGACGTCGTCGAGCATCGCGTTGCGGGCCTCGAGGGCGGCGGTGCCGCGCTTGAGCAGCCGGTCGAGGATGACGGTCTGGTCCGCCCCGACGCCCGCTGGGTCCGGTCCACGGTCGAGGGGCGCCAGGATCGCGCCGGCGACGAGCGTGGCCACGAGTTCGAGGCTGCTCGTCTCGGCGGCCAGCGGCGGCGTCGTCGCGAGGAACGGCATCCGGATCCCTTCGAGGATCCCGGTCCGCGCGCGCCGGGACACGGCGTTCGTCGCCATCTTCGGGTCGGTCCCGATCTCCGCCAGCGGCGTCAGGGTCACCGTCAGCGTGCGGTTCGCGCCGGTCGGGGCGATCGCGTGGCAGGACAGGCAGTACCGGTCGTAGTGGACCTTGCCGGCCGCGGCGTCCCGGGCCTGCGCCTCGGTGCGCGGCGCGATCCGGTCGGGCCAGGCCGGCGCCGTGAGGGCGCCCAGCTGGTTCTCGATCCGCAGGAGGTTGACCCGGTCCGCCGAGGTCTCGAACCAGAGCGGCGGCAGGGTCGGCTCCCGGATGTCGGTGCGGGCGAAGACCCCCAGCACCTCGCCGACATTCCGGCCCAGGCGCTCGACGGCGAGCCCGTTCGCGGCCGAGCCGTTCCACTGCACCCGGTCGTGCCACGACGTATCCCACAGGAACGGATAGCTGACGGGCGCGTCGGGCGGGGCGATGTTGTGCGGGTCGCGCAGATCGATGCCCGTCGCCCGGTTGAAGATCATGCCGAACGCGTCGAGGCGTGCCGGCCCCCAGGGCACCGCGGTCCGGCTCGACGCGACGTAACGGGAGAAGTCCTCGGCCAGCCGCGTCAGGCTGGCCCGCAGGCGGCGGCGGTCGGGCTCGGACGGGCCCGTCCCCGGCGCCGACAGTTCCGTCGGGATGACGCGGCGGGCGAAGCGCTCGAAGCGCGCCGGGTCGTCGCGCGTCCGCGCGAGGGCGCGGCCGAGTTCCTCGATGAAGGCGAACATGTCGGCATCGGCCGGGCCGCCGTCGATCAGGATCGACCGACCGCGCAGGTCGACCCGGTTCACGTGGCAGGCGGCGCAGGTCAGGCCGATCCACTCGCCGCGATCGTCGACGTCCTTCACGAACCCGATGGGGAGCCCGCTGCGGTCCGATCCGCGCGTCCCGTCGTACGGGTTCGGCAGGTAGCCGAAGCGCGCGAGCCCGTCCGCGACGAAGAGCGTGTCGTCGTCCGGGCGCTCCAGGGACATGAACCAGGCATACGGCATGATCTGCGAGCCCTGGCTCGCCCGGTAGAACCACGCGCGCTCCTGCGGCGTCCAGGATTGCTCGAGAAAGTGCGGGGTGCCGTCCGGCCTGTCGCTCGGCCCGTCTGCCGGCCCGTCACCCGGCCCGTCTGTCGGTCCTCGGTCGGCGGCGCGCGATCCGGCCTGCGCCGGGAGCAGGATCGCCGCGGTGAGCGCGACGACGCGGGCGGCGTGGCGGGCAGTCTGGCGGGCGGCCTGGGAGCGGGTCACGATCGCACCTGGGACATGGCGGGAACCCTGCCTTCGCGAAGCGTCTCGCCGATTTCAATAAACGCCGATCCCCGTGCGCGCGTCATTCGAATGGATGATGTTCGAATACAGTTTTTCTGTGAGGGTCGGCGCGCCGGTAGTTTCGAGCTTCGGTGGTGCGGCGCCCCTGCTCGGCCGCAATGCTGATTCGGGCAACCTGTTCTCCCGACCGTTGTTCTCGATGTCGTTTATATAGCGGTTACTGATCCCGTAAAATTTTATCGTCACTTGTTTCGACATCGGGCGGGGAGATGTTCGAGAGGTCACCGATCAGGACGGCCGGGGCACGGTCGCTGTCGTGCCCCGGCGGCTGAACCGCACAGTCCGGCACGGTCCGGCACAGCGCGGGCGATAGCGGGCGATAGCGGGCGATAGGAGGAGCGATGAGCGCCAGTGTCGCGGACATCCAGGCGGATGCCTCTCCCCACCATCTGCCCGCCCTGACGACGGGCCGGGACGCGTGGTTCCTCGACACCGAGCAGGCGCTCGCGGAGGAGATGGATCATTTCTGCGGGCCGCCGGAGCCCGGCGATCGCGCGCCCTGGCAGGCGCGGGCCGACCAGGCCCGGCTCGCCGCCCTGTGCCTGTCCGGCGGCGGGATCCGCAGCGCCACCTTCTGCCTCGGCGCACTGCAGGCCCTGGCCAGCCGGCGGATGCTCGGCGAGTTCCACTACCTGTCGACGGTATCGGGGGGCGGTTTCGCCGGCGGCTGGTTGCAGACGTTCATCCGTCAGTGCGGCAGCATCGCCGAGGCCGAGCGCCAGCTCGGCGGCTCGGGCAACGAGATCTTCGCCAAGCTGCGGCGCTACACGAACTACCTGACCCCGGAGGTCGGGATCCTGTCGCGCGACACCTGGGCCGGCATCGTTCTCTACATCCGGAACACGATCCTCAACTGGTTGATCATCTTCCCGCTGCTGCTGTTCGTCCCCCTCGCGCTGCTCGCCTACCGGACGGCGCTCGAGGCTGCGAGCGGCAGCACGCTGTGGCTGCCCCTGGTGCTCGGCAGCGCGGCGCTGTTCGTCGCGACGTTCAGCGCCTGCACCCTCCTGCCGAGCCATCGGCCGCGGACGGGCGGCGTCACGGCGTACGCGTCCCCGGCGCGGATCGCGGCCTGCATCATCGCGCCGACCTGCGTCTGGGCCCTCGCGCTGCCGTTCACGCTCCGCGCGCTGTTCGAGCAGCCGCTGCCGGTCTCGGGCCTCTCCCTGTGCCGCCTGGGCCTCGCCTACTTCGCCGTGCAGGTCGCGGCCTATCTCAGCGGCCTGATCTGGCAGACCTCGAAGGGCCATCCGGGCCTCTGGCTGTACGAGCGGAATCTCGGTCCCTGGCTCGCCAGCAGCCTCGTCTCGGCCGGGCTGATCTGCGTCTGCGCCGACGCGTCCATCGGCTGGCTGGTCGGTGGCTCCGCTGCCGGCTTCGACGCCGCGAAGGCCGAGGTCTCTCAGATCCTGACGGTCGCGGCCCCGCCGGCGCTGATCGTCATCCACCTTCTCCAGAGCGTCATCTTCATCGGGTTCCGGAAGAGCGCCGAGTGCGCCGACCTCGACCGCGAGTGGGTCGCGCGGGTCGACGGCCAGTTCCTGCTGGCCGCGATGGGCTGGACAGGCCTGTGCCTGTGCTGCCTCGTCCTGTCCGCCGACGCCCTCGGCCGCCAGGACGCGCAGATCCCCGCCCTGTTCGGCGCGCTCGGCGCCCTCGCCACCGGCCCGGCCGCCGCCTTCCTGGGCAAGCAGGTCTTCGTCCGCGCGCAGTCCCTGGCCGCCAAGGGACGCATGGACGACCTCGTGATGATCGGCCTCAGCGCGATGGCGGCGGTCTTCGGGATCAGCCTGTTCGCCCTGATGGGCTGGTGCCTCGGCCGCTTCCTCGGCCAGGCGCACGATTGGTGGGGCAACTGCCTGCTGCCGCGCCGGGCGCTCGGCGGCGCGGACACCGGCGCGGATGCCGGCTCCGTCTGCGGCATCAACCCCTACGGCATGATCGTGATCCTGGACGTCGCGGTGGCGGCAATCCTGGCCGGGGCCGTCTGGCTGTTCGGCCGCGTCAACGTCAACCGCTTCTCCATGCACGGCGTCTACCGCAACCGCCTGACCCGGGGCTTCCTCGGCTCGGCGCGGACGCGGCGCGACGCCGATCCGTTCACGGACTTCGACGAGGAGGACAGCCCGCGCATCGCCGATCTCGGGACCGAGAAGCGGCTCCTGCCCGTCGTCAACATGACGCTCAATCTGACGGATCTCCTCCACACCGAGTGGGCGGAGCGGAAGGCCGCCTCGTTCACCGCGACACCCTTCGCCTGCGGCTCGGCGATCCTCGACCGCGCCGACAGGGCGCGCGACCGGCCCGGCACCGTCGGCCCGCGCGGGGCCTACATCCGCACGTCGCAATATGCCGGGATGGAGACTCCGGGCGACCGTGTCAGCGCGGGCCGAGGGCCGCTGCTGGGCGGTCTGCTGACGATCTCCGGGGCGGCGGTCAGCCCGAACTGGGGCTATCACTCGTCGCGCCTGATCGCGTTCCTGATGACCCTGTTCAACGTCCGGCTCGGCGCCTGGCTGCCCAACCCCGCGGTGGCGCGCCGGGACGACCTCAAGCTCGCGAAGCCGAGGAACTCCGTGCTCGCGCTCCTGAGCGAGCTCGGCGGCCGCAGCACCGATGTCCGGCAGGCGATCTACCTCTCGGATGGCGGCCATTTCGACAATCTCGGCGTCTACGAGATGCTGCGGCGGCGCTGCGCGCGGATCGTGGTGATCGACGCGGGCCAGGACGAACGCTGCACGTTCTTCGACCTCGGCAACGTGATCCGGAAGGCCGAGGTGGACGGGCTGGCGAAGGTCCAGATGGGCGAGATGCGCATTCTCCCCCGCGCGACGATCGAGCGCGAGGGCAAGCGTGCCGGTGCGCTGGGCTACGCGCGGGGTACGATCGCGTATCCGGGGGGCCGCGACGCGGCCTCGCTGATCTACATCAAGCCGAGCTTCCTCGACGACATCCCCGCCGAAGTCCGCGCCTACGGCGCCACCAGCCCGGCCTTCCCGCACGAGAGCACGGCCAACCAGTGGTTCTCGGAGAGCCAGTTCGAGAGCTATCGCGCCCTGGGCTACTACCAGGTCAGCAAGATGTTCGGCTCGCAGCTCACGACCTTGTCGGACTGGTCCGTGTATCTCGACAGCGAGATCGGGCGCCGGACCGCGGATTCCTAGCGCGGGCGACGCCGGACGCGCGCACCTCCCGATCACGGTCGCTCGGCCGAACGCTGCGGCCGCGCGGACGCGCAGGTCCGGGACGACCGGCGCCGGGGTGGGGTGTCCGTCGCGCCGGCCGCGCCCCGGCGGCGGCGCGTCGTAGCAGAGCGGAAGATCAGTTCCTTCCGGGGCGGCCAAAGCGCAGGAAAGCCGATGCCGATCCGGCCGCGCTCAGGATCTCGGCACGTCGTTCAAGGCATCGCGGCTCGACCAGAGCGCCCCCTGTCCGCGGCATCCCGAGCGCCGCCCGGCCGGCGGGGCAGGGAAGTCCTTCGAACCCGCGCGCGGTCTGTGTCGAGCCGGCCACCGTCTGCCACGAGACCGAGCGGCCGAAGCTGATCGGGGCCGGGATTATTTCGTGCGCAAGCCAGATCGGTGAAGCGAGGGACGTGGAAACTCTATTGCGCGGCCCGATCAGGGCATCGATTGAGAAATCTACGTAAACTTGCGCGCTGCAGAGGCGCGGAATCGATCAAATGATGGATGCGTTAATTGAAAGTAGCTGCTAGGACACGTCGTGATGTCGTGCGGAGGAGCGGATGCGCTACCGGGCCGTAAGTGTCTTGGATGTGTCGGCGATGGCTTCGGAAGAGAACCCGACGGACGAGACCCTCATGCTCCGCGAGCACATCCGCCGTATCCTGCGCAAGCTCTCCCGCGCGCGGGCCGAGCTTCAGTACAGCTGAACGGCGCGGGGCATGCCGGCATCGGTGCGGAACGCCGCGCCCGCACCGTCGCGATGCGCGGCGTCGCGCGCCGGTCCGAGCCTCCGCGGTCTCACGAGGTGACGTCGGTGTCGTGGCGGCTCGGCGCGGGTTCGACGTCGCGACAGGACGGGGTGTAGGCGCACCAGCCGCACTGCCCGAGGTCGGCAGCCCGGGGCGCGTTCCACTGCGAGCACAGAGGGCAGACCTTCAGCACCAGCTTGGCGCCGTGCGCGAAGGCCAGACCGCGGCCGCGGAACGTGACTCTACCCTGGGGGAGATCAGTGGACATCGTCGCCCTGACTGTAACACAGGTTAGTCACTGGAACCTGTCCAATCTGTCCGATTCCGTCAACTCCGGGCCGGCCTGACGGGTATTCGGGGCCGAGCCGCATGTCCGATTCCGCCGGTCCTGACTGAGATCCTGGCTTAGATCCTGGCCGATCCTCTCCATCCGCCGGGCCCGAGTTCAGGCGATCACGGCCTCTCCCGTCCGGACCGTGAGTTCGCCGACGCGGCGCGCGTCCCTGATCGGGCGCGGGTGCGGTGGCGGGTGCCGTTCGCGGAGGCCGCATCGAACGAACGCCCGTCGGGCGCGTTTATGGCCATGCTTGCGCGATCCCCGAACAGCCCGTCCGACGTCAGAGCACGCGACACCGCCAACCGATTCGAGGCGGCCGACGTCGCCCTCGGCGTCGGGCTGGCACGCGCGAAAGACCACCCCGTCGTTCGAACGGTGGGGACGGCGAGCGAGATCGGGAGCTGGCAGTCCCTGCTCTCGCTGTCTGCCGGCACCCTCGTCCTGGGGCTCATGGTGCGCGATCGCCGGATGGCAGAAGCGGGGCGGCACATGCTGCAAGCCGGTCTCCTGGCCGGTGTCGTCAAGACGAGCTTGAAGCGGGCGGTGCATCGGACGCGCCCGAACGTCCTGATGGACGAGGGGGTCTACGTGCGGGGATGGCCGGGAACGGGCATCGGTCCGTGGCAATCCTTCCCCTCGGGTCATTCCGCCCTGAGCACCGCCGTCGCGTGCGCCGCCGCGCGCGCCTATCCGGAGATCAGGGGACCGTCCTACGCCGCCGCGGCCGGCGTCGTCACGGCGCAGGTTCTCCGCGGGGCGCACTTCCCCGCCGACGTGCTGGCGGGTGCCGTCATCGGCATCGCCGCGGAGTTCGCCGTCGACCGCCTGACACGCGACCGGCGCAGGTCGCCGCGCTGACGGCGCCGGGATCCTCAGGCCGCGCCTCTCCGCACGGACCGCGCCGAGGCGATGCGCTTCACGTCACAGCCGACGAGATCGAGATCCGCGAGGTCGCGCTCGCTGAACGACGCGAGTTCGCTCCGCGCGCGACGGCAGTCGAGCCATCGCCTGATGAGGGAGAACGGAGCCGTCATCTGATCCTCCTGGCCTGCGGAGACTGACATGCCCTGTGCGCCGCTCCGCGACCGTGACGAAGGTCACGGTCGCCCGGGCGCCTGGCCCGCCGCATGGGCGGGAAGGTGGGAGCCCCCCGGCCGCACACGCCGCGTTGCCGGGACGTCCCAGGCGGAGACGGCGCCGGCGTCGGCTCATCGGCCGCGAGGGGCGCATCGCCGAGGCCGGCGTCGCGTTCCTCGCGGACCGGGCTTCCGGCCTCGAAGATCCGCGGGATGGACCACCGCGCGTTGTGGCCCGCCGGCGCGCGCCCTTGAACAGCGCCGCGCCAATCGATAGGTTACTATCAATATCGGTGCGGGGCCGCCCGATGCGCGTCACCACGATCCGCCGGGAGGCTTGAGATGGCAGCCAAGACCCTACGGCAGCTCCGTCTGGCCTACACCCACACGCTGCTGCTCTCCGGACGGCAGTGGCGGCGCCTGGCCAACGCGGCGACCGAGGCCCACGGCATCTCGGAGGCCAAGGCCCTGCCGCTGGTGCTGATCGCCCGCATGGGCGGCGAGCCGCGCCAGACCACCCTGGCGGACGCGATCGGCATCGAGGGGCCGTCGCTGGTGCGGCTCCTGGATCAACTGGAGAAGGCGGACCTCGTCGCGCGCCGGGAGGACCCCACCGACCGCCGCGCGAAGGTGCTGACCCTGACGCCCGCGGGACAGGCGGTCGTCGCGCGGATCGAGGCGGATCTCGAGCGCCTCAGGGAGACGGTGTTCGCGACCGTGAGCGCCGCGGACCTGGAGGCCGGCCTGCGGGTGTTCCAGGCCCTGCAGGATCATCTCCGCGGCGAGGCCGGGCTCGACGGGGCGGAGGCCGGGGCGCGTCGCGGCGAGGCCGCGGAATGACGCTCCCCGGCTGGCGCGACTGGGCCTTCGCGCTCAAGACCTTCGGTGCCGGCATGCTGGCCCTGTTCCTGGCGTTCTGGATCGATCTGCCGAACCCCTACTGGGCGCTCGGCACCGTCTACATCACCAGCCAGGTACTGGCCGGCGCCACCCGCTCCAAGGCGCTCTACCGGGTGCTCGGCACCCTGCTCGGGGCCGTGGTCACGGTCGCCCTCGTGCCGAACCTCGTGAACGCGCCGGAACTCCTGACGCTCGCCATCGCGACCTGGGTCGCGACGTGCCTGTACTTCTCCCTCCTCGACCGCACCCCGCGCAGCTACCTGATGATGCTCGGCGGCTACACGGCGGCGCTGATCGGCTTCCCGGCCGTGGGCGATCCCGGGACGATGTTCGATGTCGCGGTGGCCCGGGCCGAGGAGATCACCCTCGGCATCCTCTGCGCCAGCCTCGTGAACACGATCGTGCTGCCGCAATCGGTGGCGCCGGTGATCTCCGGCCGGCTCGACCTCTGGCTGCGCGACGCGCGGGGCTGGGTCATCGACGTCCTCGGCCGCACCCGCGCGACGACGGACACGCAGGCCACCCGGCTGAAGCTGGCCTCGGACGCGGTCGCGTTCGATGCCCTGGCGACGCCGCTGCGCTACGACATGACCGGCGCGGAACGCTCGGCGGATGCCATGGCGACCCTGCGCCAGCACATGCTGATGTTCCTGCCCATCGCCTCGGCGGTCTCGGACCGCATCGAGACGCTGGAGCGGGCGAGCGCGCTGCCGCAGCGCCTGCGCACCCTCCTCGACGCCATGGCCGCCTGGCTCGCCTCCGGAACCACCGAACAGGCCGAGGCCGACCGCCTGAAGGCCGACGCGGACGCCCTCGAACCCGGGCTCGGGGAGCGGCCGTCCTGGGACGCCCTCGTGCTGGCGAGCCTCCTGGCGCGGCTGCGCGACTTCATCGACCTGCGCCAGGACGCGCGGATCCTGCAGCGGCACATCGCGGACGGGACGCCGGTCACCGAGGACCTGACCTTCCGGTACACCGCGGCGGCGCGCACGATCCGCCACCGCGACCACGGCATGGCGCTGCTGTCGGCCCTGGGCGTGTTCCTGACCATCCTGGTCACCTGCGCGATCTGGATCGCGACCGGATGGCCGCACGGCTCGGCGGCCCCGATGATGGCCGCGGTCGGCTGCTGCTTCTTCGCCGCCCAGGACGATCCCGCCCCGTTCATCGTCAGCTTCGCCAACTCGGCCATCGTCGGCGCCCTGGGGGCGGGCGCCTACCTGTTCGCGGTCCTGCCGCTGGCCACCACCTTCGAGATGCTGGCCCTGGCGCTGGCCCCGGCCCTCCTGGCCTGCGGGGTGTTCATGGCCCAGCCGAGGACCGCGCCCCTGGCGATGGGCGCGGCGGTCAACGGCTCGGCCATGATCGCCCTCCAGGGCAGCTACACGGGGGACTTCGCGGCCTTCACCAACGCCTCCGTCGCGGTCATCGTCGGCATGTGGGTCGCGGCCATCGTCACGCGCCTCGTCCGCTCGGTCGGCGCCGGCTGGTCGGCGCGGCGCCTGCGGGCCGTCAACCGCCGCAGCCTCGCCCGCGCCGCCGGGCGCCAGGGCGCGCAGAACGGTCTCGAACTCGCCGCGCTGATGCTCGATCGGGTCGGCCTGATCGCGCCGCGGCTGGCCGCCCTGCCGTCCGACGACGCGGAATGGACCGCCGACCTCCTCGCCGAGGTCCGGGTCGGCATCAACGTCGTGGAACTGCGGCGCGACCGGCGGCAGCTCTCGGAGCCGGCCCGGGCGGCGGTCGAGGCACTCCTCGTCGCGCTGTCGCGGCACTTCGCGGCCGAGCCGGGGAAGCCCGCCCCCGGCCTGCTCGAGGCCGTCGACGGGGCCCTCGACGCCGTCTCCCGCGACGTGCGGCGGGCGGCCGGCCGGGCCGCGCTGATGGGTCTCGTCGGCGTCCGGCGCGGCCTGTTCCCGGACGCGCCGCCCTACCGGTCGACGCTGCCCACCACCACGCATCCGGAGCTCGCGGCATGACGGGTGAAGTCGACCTGTACGGCGTGTTCGTGCCGAGCCTCGCGGCCTGGATGCTGATCGCCTTCGCCCTGAGCCTGCTCGTGCGGCGGGTGCTGGCCCGGACCGGGTTCTACCGCATGGTCTGGCACCGGCCCTTGTTCGACCTCGCCCTCTACGTCGTGCTCCTCGGCCTCGTCGTCTCGGTCGCGGTCCCTCTCACCTCCTGACCGGCGGGCTCGTCCGGCCGCCCGGTCTCGCCCTGCCCACACCTTCCGGATCCCTCCATGCCCCGGCTTCTCCCCCTCTCGTTCCGCCTCCTCGTCACCCTCGGGACGGTCGCCGCCGCGATCGTCGTCGGGCTGGCGCTGTGGGACTACTACATGGAGGCGCCGTGGACCCGCGACGGGCGCGTGCGCGCCGACGTGGTGCAGGTGGCCCCCGACGTCTCCGGCCTCGTCACCGAGGTGCTGGTGGCGGACAACCAGGTGGTGAAGCGGGGCGACGTGCTGTTCCGCATCGATCCCGAGCGCTTCGATCTCGCCCTGCGCCAGGCGGAGGCGGTGGTCGAGGGCAAGCAGGCGACCGCCGAGCGGGCCGCCGCCGACTACGTCCGCTATCAGAAGCTCAGCGACGCCGCCGCGTCCCAGCAGAGGGTCGAGGCCGCCCGGGCGACCGACCTGGAGGCCAGGGCGGCGTACGGGCAGGCGGTGGCCGACCGTGACCTCGCCAAGCTCAACCTCGAACGCTCCGCGGTGAAGGCCGCGGTCAACGGGCGCATCACCAACATGGAGCTGCGTCCCGGCACCTACGTGTCCACCGGACGGGGCGTGATGGCGCTCATCGACAGCGACACGCTGCGCGTCGAGGGCTATTTCGAGGAGACGAAGCTCCCGCGCATCCATGTCGGCGACAAGGCCAGCGTCCGCCTGATGGGCGAGACGTCGACGCTGAACGGCCGCGTGGAGAGCTTCGCGGGCGGCATCGAGGATCGCGAGCGCACGGCGGGCTCGAACCTGCTGGCCAGCGTCAACCCGACCTTCGCCTGGGTCCGGCTGGCCCAGCGCATCCCGGTGCGGATCAAGCTGGACGACGTTCCCGACGAGACCCGCCTGGTCGCGGGCCGCACGGCGACGGTCGCGGTCGCGTCCGAGGGCGGGACCCCGCATTTCAGCCTGTTCGGATCCTGGCGCGGGGCGCCGGAGCCCGCCGCCCGGGAGACGAGAAGCCGCTGAGGACCGGCCGGCGATCCCACCTGCCGGACGGACAGAGATCGGGAGACGAACCATGGCGACACCCGCTTCGAGCCGGCCCCAGGCCGGGCCGGACCGCGTCCTGGCCGAGGCGCCGTACCGGATCGGTGCGGTGACCCTGGCCGTGCGCGACCTCGACGCGCTCACGCGGTTCTACCGGGACATCATCGGGCTCGGCATCCTCTCGGAGACCGAGAGTGCCGTGCATCTCGGGACGGGCGACGCGACGCGCCTCGTCCTGCGCCGTGACCCGAACGCGCGGTCACGGGACCCGCGCGAGGCCGGCCTGTTCCACACGGCGTTCCTGCTGCCCGACCGAAGCGACCTCGGTGCCTGGCTCCTGCACGCGGAGAGGCACGGCATCGCGCTCACGGGCGGCGCCGACCACCTCGTGAGCGAGGCCGTCTACCTCGACGATCCGGAAGGCAACGGCATCGAGATCTACGTCGATCGCCCGGCATCGGCGTGGCCGCGTGCGTCGGACGGTTCGGTCGTGATGCGCAACGAACGGCTCGATCAGGCCGGGATCGTCGGTGCCGCGACGCGTCCCTGGTCGGCGATGCCGGCCGCCGCCTGCGTCGGGCACGTCCATCTCCAGGTGGGCGACCTCGGAGCGGCAGAGCGCTTCTACGCGAACCTGCTCGGCTTCGACGTGATGTGCCGCTATCCGGGAGCCCTGTTCCTCGGCTCCGGCGGCTACCACCATCAGCTGGCCGGCAACGTCTGGAACAGCCGCGGTGCGGCCGTCAGATCCGAGGGGCGGACGGGCCTCGCCGAGGTGGTGCTGCTGGTCGATCGACCGACCCTGGCATCGACGGGAGACCGTCTGCGCGAGGCCGACGCGCCCCTCGGCGCGGACGACGGCGCGCTCGTTGTCCGCGATCCCTGGGGCATGGCTCTGCGGCTCCAGCCCACCGACTGACAGCGCCGCCGACGCTCCGTCGGGCGCGATGCGCGGAGCGCGAGACCCGAAGGCTGGAGCCGCATCGCCGTCGCGGCCGCCACCACCGGAGCGATGCCGGATTCCGGACCCGAGCCGTGCCCGCCGCGCCCGCAGAGCGTCGCCTTGGGGCTGTCGGACCGCGAGCGCAGGGCGACGCCGGCACGCGGACGACATGGCGGGAGCGTCCGATCCCGACGCAGCGAACCCGCTTGCCCGAGCGGTGCGCTTCAGGCGCCGGCTCCCGGCACGGCCTTCGGCTTCGGACGCACCGGCGGCACGAGGCGGAACAGCAGCATGCCGGCGACCATCGCCGCCACGAAGGTCAGGGCCTCGGCCGGGGCCACCGTCAGGATGGTGAGGGCGGGGCCGGGGCAGAGGCCGACCAGGCCCCAGCCGAGGCCGAAGATCGCGGCTCCGGCGATGAGACGCAGGTCGAGGTCGCGCCGGGTCGGGACATCGAACCTGGGCGCGAGCACCGGCCGGCCGCGCCGCAGCGCCAGGCGGTAACCGGCGGCCGAGACCGCGACGGCACCCGCCATGACGAGGGCGAGGCTCGGGTCCCAGCGGCCCGTCACGTCGAGGAAGGCGCGCACCTTGGCCGGGTCGGCCATGCCCGAGACGAGGAGGCCGAGGCCGAACAGGAGGCCGACGGCGAGGGCGGAGACGGTCTTGGCCATGGCTCAGGCTCCGACGAGACGCCGCGCGACGAGGACGGTGAGGATCGCGACGGTCATGAACGTGCCGGTGGCGGCCAGCGAGCGGGGCGAGCCGCGGCCTATGCCGCAGACGCCGTGGCCGCTGGTGCAGCCGGATCCGAGGCGCGCGCCGAAGCCGACCAGCAGGCCCGCGACGACGAGGAGCGGGAACGACGCCCCGATCGTCACCGGCGGCAGGTCGCCCCCGAGACCCCTGTAAGCGACCGGCGCCAGGACGAGGCCCGCCACGAAGGCGGCCCGCCAAGCGGTCCCGCGCGCGGGCGGGACCAGGAGCCTGCCGAGGATGCCGCTGATGCCGGCGACGCGCCCGGTGAGGAGGAGGAGGAGCGACGCGGATGCGCCGATCATCGCTCCGCCGATAAGGGCGCTGACTGCGGTGAAGTCATCCATCTCGATCTGCCCACAGCTCCGGTCCAGGCGAGGCCCGGCTCGGCGGCGGAGAACGCTGTCCCGCGCGATAACATTAGACGGCTCTTATTTAGTGCACCCTAATGTTCTGCGGCAAGCGCTGCGAGCGCCGGAGCGACGCGCCGGCCGGCTTCCCGGAGCGCGCGGGCTTCCTCCGCGATCGCCGCGCGCGACGGGCTGCGGGCTTGCTCTCGCCATCGCCGCGATGGCGTCACGCCGCAGCGGGCCGAGCCTGCGGCTGCGCAACCGGCCGGACCGTTCGGGACTCGCGGTGGAGATCCTGCGTGGCTGACGCGGTCAGGCGAGTTCCGGGCAGAAGATGTCCTTGAGGGTCGCCAGCACGCGGGCGACCCGGGGATCCTCCAGGCGGTAGTGAAGCGTCTGGCTCTCGCGCCGGTACGCGACCAGCCCGTCCTCCCGCAGCTTGGCGAGGTGCTGCGACAGGGCAGACTGGCTGAGTCCGACCGCCTCGGCGAGGCTCGTCACGTCCATCTCGCCGCGGGCGACCAGCAGGCACAGAATGAGCAGGCGCTTCTCGTTGGCGAGGAGACGGAGCAGACGGGCCGCGTCGCCGGCCCTGTCCTGAAGGCGCAGCAGTTCGTTCGGCGTGACGACGTCCATCGGTCCGGATCCGGGCGCTCTCAGGGTCTCTTATTTAGCGGATCCTAATATATCGCGGGCGTCGCCATTTGCCACGCCGGCGCGCGCCTTGCCTCACCGAGCAGCTCGGCGAGCCTGTCCGGTTCCGACGGCCGGCTACGGCGACGAGACCCGGCAGGACGGTCGTCGAGGGACAGCCGTCATTCCTGTTCCGTCTCCGGCCTGTGGCGGTGTGAAACGCGTCCCCCGACGGGGTGGGAAACGCCGACCGTCTGAAATCCACCGCACCTACATTGCTGCACCCGAGACGCGTTCAATTCGCTCCAGGCGCGGCCTCGAATATCTGAGGGCATTTAAACATGGACTCAGATACTAAAAATCGTGAATTCGCCAAGAAATATGGGTTCGGTCGCTGTTAGAAATATCGATCTCGGTCCGCACAATTGCTCCAGAATTGGGAAAAATAGGACCATCATCGGCCCGACAGATCGTTCTAAACGTTTTGTTAACCATGTAAGAGGAATGCATTCAAAACTTCGTGTGGACGATCGCTGGGTGCCCTGAGCCGCGAGGGCCCGGATTTTTTCTTGAGACAGCGGCGCAGAGAGACGCGTTCCTGATGGGTCACCGGCCAGGTCAGCTCTGTGTCCCACGCCGCGACCGGCAGATCCGCGATGGCGGACGGCTCGTCGTCGCGGCCAGCACCGGCCTGGTCCTGGTCCTCGACCTGCCGGCGCGCGCCGCGGAGCGACCTCGGCCCGAGGTGGTGACCGCCACCAGCGGCCGCGATGGTAGAGCCAACGTCATCGCGTCGAATGTCGTCGCGACGGCCGGTGCTGACGGCCCTGACCTGTCCTTGATCAATGTCGATGCCGCGGCCGCCGGCAACGACCTCGCCGCGACGATCCGGACCGGTTCGGTGGGCGGAGCGGGCGGGCGCGGCGACGCGATCGTGGGGCTGGCATCCGTCCCGGGCGCGAGCGGTGGGCGCGGCGGTGCCGTCGCGGTGACGCTCGGAGAGGATGTGAGCGGAGAGGGGGATCAGGTCGGCTACACGACGCGCGCCCGCGTCTCCCAGCTCCAGTTCCGGCCGATCCCGCGGTTCTGGGTCTTCTCCCGGGGTGGGAACGGCGGCGACGCCCAGAAGGATGTCGGCGCCGGCGGCGATGCCGGGCCGGCGACCCTGACCCTGTCGTCCCGCGTCGCGACCGAGGGGCAGGCCTTCCTGGGGGTCCGGGTCAGTGCGGTCGGCGGCGATGCCGGCCGCGGGGGCACCGACGCCGACCAGACCGCCTCCAGACGGGGCGGCGCCGGCGGCGCGGCCGCGCTCACGGTGACACGCTCCGGGCAGGTGACGACCGACGGTGTCGGGGCGACCGCGGTGATTGTTGAGTCCATCGGCGGCGCGGGCTCGATCCGCGGGTCCGGGACCTTCTACAGCAACCCCTTCGTGACGCCGGGCGGCGCGGGCGGCACCGCGCGCCTCGACATGGCCGGGACCATCCGGACCTCCGGCGACTCTGCCCTCGGCGGCCTCGTCCAGAGCATCGGCGGCGACGGCGGGATACAGCCCGATGCCGGCGGCCGGCCCGGTGGCCGGGGCGGTGACGGCGGGACCGTCACGGTGACCCAGAGCGGCACGATCGTCACGGCGGGCGACTACGCCCTCGGCCTCGTCGCGCAATCGGTCGGCGGGCCGGGCGGCAAGGGCGGCGGCGGCGTGTTCGGTGGCGGCGGCGGGGGCGATGCCGCCCCGGGCGGATCGGTGACCCTGACCAACAGCGGGACGGTGACGACGTCCGGCGCCGGGGCGACCGGCCTCGTGGCGCAGAGCATCGGCGGCGGCAGCGCCCTCTCGGCCCTGCCGCTCGCGGCCCTCGACGTGGCGCCCGGGAGCGGCGGCGGGGCCGGAGGCATCTCGCTCTGGTTCGGCCGCGGCGGGGCCGGCGGGACCGGGGGCGCGGGCGGGACCGCGGAGATCGTCAACGCGGGTGGCCGGATCACGACCGAGGGCGACTCGGCCTTCGGGGCGTTGGTGCAGAGCATCGGTGGCAGCGGCGGCAGCGGTGGCGGCGCCTTCCCGGCCGGGGCCTTCTTCGCGGTCGGCCTGGGCGGCAGCGGCGGCGGCGGCGGTGATGGCGGTCTCGCGCGCTTCACCGGCCGGGCCGGCGCGATCGAGACCGGCGGGGCGGGATCGACGGCCGTGCTGGTGCAGAGCATCGGCGGCGGCGGCGGCGCCGGCGGCGACGTCAGGAGCATCGCGGTGGGCGCGGCGCTCTCCGCCTCGTGGGCGATCGGCGGATCCGGTGGCAAGGGGGGCAACGGCGGCGAGGCCCGCATCGAGAGCAGCAGCACCGTGACCACCGCCGGTCTCGGAGCGGACGGCCTGGCCGTCCTCAGCATCGGCGGCGGCGGCGGTGTCGGCGGCCTGGCCAGCGCGACGGCGATCACGACGCCCCTGGCCACGCCGAGCGGGCAGTCGCTGCCGAGCTTCGCCTTCTCCACCGCGATCGGCGGCTCGGGGGGCGACGGCGGCAATGGCGGCCCGGCGGGCGTGATCAATGCCGGCCGGGTCACCACCTACGGCGACGCGGCCGCGGGGTTGCTGGTCCTCAGCGTCGGCGGCGGCGGCGGGATCGGCGGCGATGCCGCCGCCTACGCGCTGGCGGTCGCCCCGCCGGGCCAGATGGCCGTGTCCGCCACCTCCACGCTGGGCGGGACGGGCGGCGGCGGCGGCAATGGCGGCACCGTCACCGCCGCGAATAGCGGCGCGGTGCGCACGTCCGGGGACGGCGCGATCGGCATCCAGGCCCAGAGCATCGGCGGGGGCGGCGGCAATGGCGGGGGCGCGACCGCGACGAGCAACAGCCTGAGCCTCAAGCAGAACGTCACGGTGGCGCGGAGCGTCGGCGGCACCGCGGGCGTCGCCGGGATCGGCGGCGCGGTCACGGTCACGCAGTCCGGCAGCGTCACCACCGGGGGAGCCGGCGCGGTCGGCATCCTCGCGCAGAGCATCGGTGGGGGCGGCGGCAACGGCGGCAACGCCGCGAGCCTCGCGGCCCCCGGCTTCTCCTTCGACAAGACCCTGAACGGCCTCGTCGGAAAGCTTCCGATCGCCGATACCCTCTCGGTGACGGAGACGATCGGCGGCGGGAAGGGCAAGGGCAATGTCGGCGGCGCGGTCACGGTGACGAACCGGGGCGCGATCACGACCGGGGGGTCGGACGCCCACGGCATCGAGGCGCAGAGCATCGGCGGGGGCGGCGGCAACGGCGGCACCGTGTCCGGATCGGCCGTCGGCAAGCTCACCGTCGGCCTGACGCTCGGCGGCCAGGGCGGCAGCGGCGGCAGCGGCGGGGACGTGACCGTCACCAATGCCGCTGGCGGCCTGATCGCGACCAGCGGCGACGGCTCGCACGGGATCGTGGCGCAGAGCGTCGGCGGCGGCGGCGGCATGGGCGGCAGCGTCGCGGCGCGTGACGTTTCCGACCCCGACACCGTCGGAACGATCTGGACGCAGATCAAGAAGACGATCGGTGTCGCCGCCTACCAGGAGTGGGCGAAGGACAAGGAGAACAAGGACGATCTCGATCGATTCCTGAAGGACATCAAGTCCAGCGACACGTACAAGGGCCTGGCGGATCAGCTCAAGAACTCGGATTTCGGCAAGGCGCTCAAGTCCTACAGCGGCAGCGTCTCGAGCTATCTGGACGCGCAGAAGAAGGGCGCCACCAAGCTGCCCGACGTGGCGTTCACCCTGTCGCTCGGCGGGAGCGGCGCGCAGGGCGGGAACGGCGGTCGCGTCTCGGTCGAGAACGGCGGCACCGTCCGGACGATGGGGATCGGCGCGCACGGCATCCTGGCGCAGAGCATCGGCGGCGGCGGCGGCCAGGGTGGCCTCGCCTACGCGGAGGCGACCAACAGGACGACCGTGACGGCGACGCTCGGCGGCACGGGCGGCAGCGGCAACATCGGCGGCACGGCCAAGATCGTGAACACCGGTTCCGTCGCCACCGCGGACGATGCCGCCTACGGCCTCTACGCGCAGAGCATCGGCGGCGGCGGCGGCAACGGCGTCGGCGCAACGGTCGCCGGCAGCCAAGCGAACAAGGGCCTGACGCTCAACCTGACCGTCGGCGGATCGGGAGGGACCGGCGCCCGGGGCGGATCTGTCCAGGTCGATAACCACGGCTCGGTGACCACCGCCGGGGCCGAGGCGCATGCCGTCGTCGCCCAGAGCATCGGCGGCGGTGGCGGAAGCTTCTCGGCGCCCTCCGCCGAGGCCGACACTCCCGCCGCTGCCACCCCCGCCGCTGCGGCGGAGGGGACGGAATCATCCAAGGAGCCGGCCGCGAGCCAGGTTCAGAGCCAGACCAAGAGTGAGGCGAAGAGCGGGACGAAGAGCGACGCGCAGGCGCTGGCGGACGCCCTGCTCGCCGCGCTCGACATCGAGCGGATCGCCCCACCGGAGGATCCGGCCGGCGTCTCCGAGAGATCCGGCAGCCTGACGCTCGGCGGCTCCGGGCGCGTGGCGGGCGACGGTGGCGGCGTGACGATCGTGCAATCCGGCACGGTCGCCACGACGGGCTTCGGGGCGGTGGGCATCCTGGCGCAGAGCATCGGCGGTGGCGGCGGTCTCGCCTCGGTGGCGGCCGGCCCGGGCGGCCACCGCTACACGTTCGGGATCGGCGGCGCGGGCGGCGCCTCGGGGAGCGGCGGCCCGGTCGGGGTGAGCCTGACCGCGGGCGCGCAGGTCTCCACCGTCGGCGACGCGGCGCCGGCGCTGCTGCTGCAGTCGATCGGCGGCGGCGGTGGCTACGGCGGCGCGCACCAGGCGATGGGATACGCGGTGCCCTACGCACTGCGCGACGGGTCCGGCGGCAACGGTGGGACGATCCGGGTGACGCTGGAGGAGGGCAGCGCGATCCGCACGTCGGGCGCCCAGTCCCACGGCCTCCTCGCCCAGAGCCTCGGAGGCGGCGGCGGCCTGCTCCTGGACCTCGCCGGCCCGGCCGCCGGGGCGTCGGGTCAGAGCCGTCTGAACGCGACCGGCAAGGGCGGCGACATCTCCGTCGCGTCGTCCGGATCGATCATCGCGTCGGGCCGCGACGCGAACGCGATCTTCGTCCAGTCCGGCGTCCAACGCACCGACGGGAGCCTCGAACCCGACCCGGAGCGGGGCGGCAGGATCAACCTCCAGGTGAACGGCCTCGTCACGGGCGGCAGCGGCACCGGGGCGGCGATCCGCATCGACGGCGGGCGCTCCACTACGATCGTGATCGGCGGGCGCGCCGTGGTCAGCGCGGCTTCGGGCCGGGCCATCGTCGGCGCGTTCTCCGCCGGCGAGATCAACAATTACGGCACCGTGATCGGCGACGTGGACTTGGCCGCCGGCCAGGCGGGGGGCGTCACCTTCGTCAACGGCGGTTTCCAGAACACGGGTGGGACCTCGGCGATCCTGCGCACCGGACCCGAAGGCGTCATCGCCCTGGGGCCGAACGGCCGCCTGCACAACAGCGCCACCCTCGACATCGGCGGCGTCGGCAAGGTCGCCCGAGCGACGGTGACCGGCAATTTCGAGCAGAGCGCGTACGGGCGGATGCTCGTCGACGTGGCGCCCCTGGCGCCGGAGGGGGCCCTGCGCGCCGATCTCCTCACCGTCACCGGCACCGCGTCACTGAAGGGCCTCGTCGAGCCGCATCTGATCGACGGGCTGCTGCCCGGCCGGTACGCCTTCCTCCGGGCCGGTCAGGTCGTGGAGAGCGGCGCCATGGCTGTCGGCAGCAGCCTCCATTCCGGCGCGGTTCCGATCTCCTGGTCGATCGTCGCGTCGGGCGACACCCTCTCCCTGGTCCCGAGAGCCCGGTTCACGGAGCCGACGGGCGTCACGCTCACGCCGGACCAGCGCAGCGTCGCGCAGGGCCTGCAGGATGCCTGGGACGGCAATACCAGGCAGCTCGGAACGCTCTACGGGCGCTTCCTCTCGGTCGACAGCCAGAAGGCCTACGCCGCTGCCCTCGACGAGTTGAAGCCCGAGTCCAACCAGGACAGCCTGACCGACCGGACGCTCGACACCCGCAAAGGTCTTCAGCGGGCCATGAGCTGTCCGGCCTTCAGCGGCACCGGCACGCTCCTGCGTGAGGGCGAGTGTGTCTGGGGGCGGATCACGAGCGCCCACACGACCCTTTCCGCGACCGCGGAGGACGGCGGCTATCGCCAGACCGCCCTCAGCTACCAGACCGGCCTCCAGACCGAGTTCGCCCCTGACTGGTTCTTCGGTCTGACCGGCGCCTACACCCGCGCCATCCAGAGCGATCCCGACCGGATCACCGGGACGACCAGCGATGCCGGCGATGTCTCGGCGGCGCTCAAGCACCAGATCGGCCCCTGGTTGCTCGCGGCATCGGCCAATCTCGGATATTCCTGGGCCGAGAACAGGCGCCTGATCGACTTCGGCGGCGCCACGGCCACGGCGCGCAGCAAGTCCGGGATCCTCTCGGCGGGCGGGCGGCTGCGGGCAAGCTACCAAGTCCTGTTCGGCGATTGGTATCTCAAGCCCTACGCGGATCTGGATCTGCTCTACAGCTACAGTCCCGCCTATTCAGAGACCGGGGCCCCCGGCTTCAACCTCGACATGCGACCGGTCGCCAAGACGCTGGTGGCGTTCAGCCCGATGCTGGAGATCGGCGGCCGGATCGACCTCGATGCGGGGCGCTGGATCCGGCCTTACGGTATCCTCGGCGTGACGCTCCTCTCGGACGACCATTTCACCGGCAGGGCGAGCTTCCAGGGGACCGGCGCTCTCGGCCTGTTCGCTACGGAATCGTCGATCCCCGATCGCCTCGGCGAGATGGGGCTGGGCTTTCAGATCAGCCTCGGTGGCGGCATCGAGGTGACCGGCGAGTATCAGGGTCAAGTCGGCGATCACTTCCTCTCGCATGCGGGGACTGCTCGGATGCAGCTGCGCTTCTGAGCGCGACGTGGAGCATTCCAGGGACGTCGCGTGGGCGGAGGTGACGAAGCGGGCGTGACGGACAGGCCGGTGTGACCTGACCGACTGGCTCTGGACCGGGCTGATTGAGAGGATCGGCCAGGACCGAAGGAGTCGGGCATGCGGCGAGGTCAGAAGACGAGCGCGGAGCAGGTGGTGCTCGGACCTTACGCGAGGGCTCGCAGATACTGCTCGGCGGTCTCCCACGCGCCGTCCCTCGCAGCCAGACCGATATAGCCGTCGGGTCGGACAACGATGAGGTCGGAACCGCTCGGCAGCGACCGACGCGTCGGTTCGAGCAGGCCGGGGAAGCGCTCGATCAGTTCAGCCCCACGCGTCGCGTCCGCCGCATAGAGGACGAAGCGCGGCTCGCTGCCGGCGCCCGGGGGCGGTCCCGCGTAGGCAGCAGGCTCCCAACGCGCTCCGGCGCCGTGTCCGAGGGAGAGCGGGCTGTCGGCATAGGCGATCTCGATCTCGCTCAGCTGCGTCGCCATCCGGTCGCGGACGACATGGAGGCCGAGCAGGAAGCGCAGCGCGAGGTTGCGCGCCGTCTGCGCCGCCGGGTTCGACAGCGTCGCCATGTCGGTCAGCCGGGTCGCGTTGCGCAGGACCAGCTCCCCGACCGCGCTGCGCTCTGGGCTGTAGCTGTCGAGCAGGGACGCGCTCGCTTGACCGCGCACCACCATCGCCAGCTTCCAGGCGAGGTTCACCGCGTCCTGCATACCGGTGTTCATCCCCTGTCCGCCTGCGGGACTGTGGATGTGCGCCGCATCGCCGGCGAGAAAGGCGCGCCCGCGCCGGTAATCCGCGACCTTGCGCTCGTTGATGCGGAAGTGCGTCAACCAGACCGGGTCAGACACGCGGAAGCCGCCGCCGGCGCGCTGATCGACGAGGGCTTGCACGTCGTCGAGGGTGGGCTCCGGCCGCGGGTGCGCCGCATCCGCCTTGCCCACCGTCGCGATGACGCGCGCCCGACCGCCCGGGATCGGGAAGACGACGAAGGGGCCGTCACGGTGCAGGTAGGTCGCGATCTCGTCCGCCGGCGGTGCTGCGGGCCCCTCGAGGCGCACGTCGGCGAGCAGCCAGTCGTCCCCCTGCGCCGAGCCGGAGAACGGGATGCCGAGTTTGTGCCGGACCGTGCTGTGAGCACCGTCGCAGCCGATCAGCCACGGCGTCCTCACCGTCTCCTCGCGCCCGTCGGCGTGTCGCACGTGCGCGTCGATGCCGTCGGCCGTCTCGGCGAAGTCGACCAGCTCGACCTGACGCTCGATCTCGACGCCGAAGGCGCCCAGCTGCGCGGTGAGAAGGCGCTCCGTCTCGCATTGTGGGATCATCAAGGCGAAGTTGTACGCGCTCGCCACGCCTTCCAGGCGCGGGCTGCCGAGCACCTTGCCGCCGCTGCGGATCGAGGCACCGGGAGCGCGCAGTCCCGCATCCAGGAAGGCTCGCGTGCAACCCATGCGATCCATGAGTTCGAGGGTGCGCGACCAGACCACGAGGGCCTTCGAGGTCTCCGTGGCGTGCGGGGCGCGGTCGATCAGGCGCACTCCGACGCCGTAGCGGGCCAGCTCCGCCGCCATGGTCAGACCGACCGGCCCCGCGCCGACGATGAGAATGTCCGTCATGGACCCGCCTCCCGCGCCACGTGGCTCGCTCGGTCGCGTATCCTGAGGCGGTACCACCTCAGTCTCGAATTCGCCCAGCGGAGAGACCCGACCCTAAAGGGCGCCGTCCGGTGGTCAAGGCTCGCCGCACTCGCTCGGTGCCCGCACGCCGGCGGAGCGGTCACCGATCCGGTCGAGGGCCGCCGGCGCAGCGTCCTTGGCCATCGACAGATGTCCCACGCCAGGCACGCGGTCGAACGCGACCCGGCTGCCGGCTCGGCACAGCCGCGCGCGATACTCCTCGGTCACCCGCGGCGGCACGCGGTTGTCCGTGCTGCCCTGCGCCAGGAAGATCGGGATGCGCGGCGGAGCAAAATCAGGAGCCGCGTGAGAGCTGGAGAGCCGCGCCTTCGTGCGGCCTGAACGGCATCCGGCCTGTGCTGCACGTCACGGCAATCTCTGGAAGATCGCCTACAATCCTACACAGTTCGGCGGGCCGACGTAAACGCGGATCTGCTAGACGCCACCGTGCTTGCAGAAGGTGTGGGATAGTGAAGACGTTGCTCGCAGCCGCCATACTTCTCGGATCGACGGTCGGCGCGATGGCGGTCGAGTCGTACGGGGATTACCGTGACTATTTCGATGCGAAGCCCGTGACCGCGAAGCGCGCGCCGCGCAGCGCTTCCCAGAAGAAGGCTCCCATCGACATCACCACGGACTTGAGCGCGGTGCGACGCCGCGCCGATGGCGACCACCGTGAGATGTACCGCTACGAGACTGGGTCGAGGCTGATCGCTGACATGAGGCCTCGCAACTGGGACGGCGGGCATGTTCCCGTGCAGCCGCACAGTTGGTCGCCGGATGGCTTCTGGAGCCCCATGGTACAGTCACACGAGGGGCGCGAGCGGCCCGACCAGTCATTCGAGGGGCGGGGACGGCCCGAGCGATTCCGGTGATGCTGCGTCCTGTAGGGCGCGATGGACGCTGCGGCGTGAGATCTTGAGCGCTCGTTCGAGGCGGTCGAGTACGCCACCCTCGAATGGGTCGACTGGTTCAACCACCGGCGGCCGCTCCAACCGATCGGCACGCTGCCTCCGCCGAGACGGAAACCCGCCGCTTCTGCCGAAGCCGAGGTCCGAGCCTTGGCCGCCTGACCCGAACCGGACAGGCTCCGGGAAAGCCGCCGCGGTTTACTGCGGGTGACGGCGCAGGCCCGCAAAACCATAGACCTCGATGGGCTTGTCCAGCGGACTAGCTCATCGCCGTGGCGTGACGACGCCTGTTATGCGGCGTACAAGAACAAAGGCGCTTGCGCTGAGCGGACTCGGGTTTGTCCGACGGGTCTGCGACGATTGCCGAAGTCAGAGCGGGAACGCTGGTGGCTTGCGGCAACGAACAAACCTAACTTTTGACTACCATACAGGGCCGAGTTCCTGCTGAACCATAGCTGGTGACATCGCCTATTCGCGGACGTGCGACAAGGTCGTCGGATGAAATCCTTATCCCGTCTCTTTGTGGCCGCATCACTGGTCGGATGTTACAGCATTGGGTGCGCGCGAGGGCATGCTCCGGGACTGGGTGACGCACGTGGGGCCATCGTGCGTCCCGCGGCCATGAAGCTGTTTGACGCCGAGCCCGTCTTTCCTCGGGTCCCGGCGATCATGCCAAGTCCGTGGATGCCCCTCGAGGTTGGGCGGACCATGGGGGCGATCTGCAAGCCCCACGACGCGGGCGGAGGGACCTCGTTCCTCGGGCTTCATTTCGACGATTACTGCTTCGGCCCGGCTCCTGAGCATGTGGCACACGCTGTCTTGGCCCTCCCTGTCCGAGCGTTCGACCTCGAACGTGACACGCGCCGTGAGGATCTGCGCAAAGCTTTTTATCTGGCGGCTCCCGGCTTCGGGCGCCGTCCTGACTTCACGCTGGGGGCCGGCGCGTTCATGGTCCGCAGCTTCGAGGGAGCGGACCCCCGAGACACCGTGTACCTGATCTGGCCCGTACGATGCGACGAGGGTGAGGCGGGGTTGGATTGCCGCAACGGCATGGGTCGGAAGGCTTTTCGGTTCGCTGCCGACGGCGCCTTGCGGGATGTCAGTGCGGACGTGCTGCCGGCGGATCCGGTCCTGAGCTTCGACGACCGCGTGCGTCAGACGAAGTACGGCGGCAGCGTCCTGTTTCTGCTCGACGACAAGCTGCCTTATGCGCCCACCATGCGCTGGATCATGGAATTCGATCCTGACTCGCCACCACTCGAGAAGGACGATCCGAAGGCCGCGGGCCCTTGGGCCCACTTCGGCTTCGTCCACTGGACCGGTTCTCGTTTCGAGCTCGTCGATCGAATTGCCCGATCGCAATGGCCGTGTCGGAAGCTCAATGACGCCCCGGCCTGCTCGACGTATCCCGACGGCTTCGAGGATCCCTTTGTCATCCCGTGAGCGGAACTCTCGAAGTCGAGGGTGGGGCGGTGCCATCGCCGGAGCATTTGCTGCTCAGGATCGACGGTCCGCCTCTCGATCCAGGTGACGCTCGTCCTCTGTTCGCTCTCTCAGGGAGACGGTGATCGTCCCGACACTTTTGAATAGGGGCGCATCGTGGCTCTGTCGGGCGACCGTTGGCACGCGACAGAGGAGGTCGAACAGGCAGCGATGGAAGGACATCGGCGAAGGCGCACGCCCGCATGGCGTGCTCAATGTGGCCGGTTGCACCCTCGACGCGGCCAACACCGGAGACACACCGTTGACCAGCCGTCCCAAGATCAGCTCCGTTCCGATCGTCCCCAGTGAGGTCGAAGGTACTCTCGAAGCTCCCGTCATCTACTTCGAAGCCACATCGACGCATGGCGTCGGAGGAGGCGTCGGTCGCCTCGCTCTCGAGATGATGCTCTCCGAGCCCAGCGCGGACGGCACCCCGATCAGTCGGCGAAAGATAGTCGTACACCTGCGCGGCCCGCTGGGCGCGTTCATAAGTCTGAAAGCCGCGATTGAACACATCGAGGAAATGGCCGCCGGCCCGCTCACGGCGGACATCGCGGAAGATGGGAAACCCAATTGAATCGCGTGCAGATCTGCGTCAAGCGGTGCTCTCGTACTCAGGTCCTATTGGTTCATTCCGGTTTTCCGTAAAATAGAACTTGTATTGATGCTTGGATCGGAGCAGGTCGAATTTCCGGATTGCGTGAGGGATAATCGATTGGCATGGCAGTATGTGATGTATCCCGCGCTGGACATGCAGCGTGTTGATATCGGATATTCGTTCGTCATCCGGTCATAGGGCAGAACAGGGCAAATATTCGGGATAGTTGGCTTCTTGCCCGTCCTCTCCCGGACGGCGGATGCATCGCGGCGGACAGATCCAGTCGCGGATTGCCGCGAAAAATCTTGCATTCCTCAAGCTTGCGAGGGATTCGAAAATCGCCCTCAGGATTTTCCCTGGCAATTTCGAATGATATCGATTCTGAACGCGTTGCTGCGAGCCTACTGGCGTGACGCCCGCCTGACGACCATCGCGGTGATCTCGGCCAGTTTGCTCGGTGCATTGGCCTCGATCTCGGCTCCGTACCTTTTCTCACGCGCCGTCGACGATCTGGCCCGCGGACAAGTGCGGTCCGACGCGCTCCCGCTCCTCATGTCCTACGCGTTCCTGTTCGGATGCGCGAAAGCTCTGGGCATTGGATCACGGTTCCTGATCGTGCTTTGCGCGGAGCGTCTATCGTTCATTGCAAATACGGCCTTCTTTGCGCGCCTCCTACACAAGACGCCAGCCTTCTTCCTGGAGCACAACGCCGCGGAGATCGGGACTGCCCGTCAGCAGGGAACCCAGACGCTGAACCTCATCACCCAGCTCGGGCTCGGAGGCTTGCTCCCTGGATGCGTCCAGATCGCCTTCAGCGTCCTAGTCCTCGGCAACCTCGTCAGCTGGGACATAGCCCTGATCATATTCATCTACGGCGTGGTCGTGATCGCGCTCGACTACACGCGTATCGGCAAAGTCAAACCCGCTCTCAATGAGGCGATGAATCAAAGTCAGGCCAATGCGCGCTTGGTCGGCAACGCCATCGCCGTCATCGACACCCTGCGCCAGACACGCGGCGAACGATGGATCACCGAGCGCTTTACTGCCAGCGCGGGTGATGCCTTCGCGAATTTGCGGCGCTACGCGCTGGTGAGCAGCGCCTTCTGTGGGCTTCTGGGCATCGCTGCAGCCTTGCAGTTGACGGTCACGTTCCTGATCCTCGTCCCCCGGTTCGAGGGCGGCCTGATCTCGATCGGCGGCATCGTGCTCTTCAACACGTTGCTGATCCAGTTGAATGAGCCGTTCCACATGGTCGGCATGGCCATCAAGGAGTCGGTCGAAGCAGCGGCCCGCTTCCGGCCCTTAGCGATGATGTGGAGAGCACCGGAAGAACTCGAGCCCGCCGATCCGCTGCCCTACCGGCCGTCCCTCGGCATCGTCGCTTTCGAGAACGTCAGCTTTCGCTACGCCAATGGTCGTGGCGTTGCCGACCTCTCCTTCGTCGCTCGCCGCGGCACGCCGACCTTCCTTACGGGTGAGACCGGTGCAGGCAAATCAACCGTCGTTCGCCTGCTGTTGAAGGGGTTGCAACCGAGCGGCGGCCACATCTTCGCCGACGGAACCGACCTGACTCGCATCGCGAGCGATGATTGGTTCAACCATGTCGGCGTCGTGCCGCAAGAGGTGACACTGCTCAACGATACGCTGTCGGCCAACATCGTGCTGGGCCGTCCGTTCGACGCGGAGCGCCTCCGCCGGGCCTCCGCGCAGGCCTCCATCCTCACGCGCATCGAGGCCATGCCGGAAGGGTTTGAGACCGTCGTGGGCGAACGGGGCCTCAAGCTGTCGGGCGGTGAACGGCAACGCATCGCCATCGCGCGGGCGCTCTACGGCGAACCGGCGATTCTCGTTCTGGACGAAGCCAGTTCGGCCCTCGACGACGAGACCGAGCGGCACATCATGGACGGCTTACGTGACCTTGTTGACGGGTTGACCATCATCGCGGTCACGCACCGCACCTCCATGATACGGCCAGGAGATCAGAACGTCCGCCTGTCGGCGTCCCCACCACGGGCGTAGCCGTCTGAGATGGGCCGACAGCCGAAGGGCGGCTCCGGGTGGAATGCCGCCATTTTTGCTGTGGGACGGCAGATGTAGCGAAGCGGATATATAGCCGCACGGACCAAGTCCGACCCTTTTCCGACCCTCGCAGCGCCAGAGTGCAGGCCGCGTTGCGAGGCGAAGGTTCGTGGCCGGAACGGGCGGCTCCGCGATCGGCCGGGTTCGAGCACCATGTCGAGGACGTGGGCGTTCGACGTCTGACGGAAGGCCGCCCCGGGACGCTGAGCGCGTCTCGACCACGAACGGCGCGAAGCCGGGTCCCAGAACGCCACCGGCATGCCCCGATCCATGCCGCAGATTTGCAACAGAACATGGAAAACAGCCGTTCTACTAGAACTATTCCAGTTCAAGGCCCCGCATTCGCATCGCTGTTTCGTAGCGGCCGAACAAGCGTTTGGCTGAGAGCAGATGCATCAGTTTAGATCGGCTAAAAGCGTTCAGAACGCTTGCGTCTATCCTCGGCGTGACAGTCTAATCGGCCGGCGCCGCGCGCTCGTGTGCGTCGGCGAGGCACCTGAGGATTGGAGTTATGGCGGCGGTATCATTGGATGCCCTACATCGCAGTGAGAACCTGAACCTCCAGCGGTTCCTTCTTCGCAAACTCGGGAACCCTGCCGACGCAGCCGACGCCGCGCAGGAGACGTATCTTCGCCTCGTCAAAGCACTCACGACCACCGACTTGGAGCATCCGCGCCTCTTCCTGTTCCACCTCGCGCGCAACGTCGCCGCCAATCTCGGCAAGCGCCGCCGGTTCGAAGCGCGCCTCTTCCGATCCATGACCGATCTCGAACTGTCGAGCGTCGTGGACGGGCACGCCCAGACCGAGACGCAGGTGATCGCCCGCGAGCAGCTGCGCCTCGTGGCGGCAACGATCGACGGGCTGCCGCCGCGCTGCCGGGAGGCGTTCCTGCTCAGCACCGTCGAGGGCCTCTCGAACTGGGAGGTCGCCGTCCGTCTCGGCGTCAGCCGCAACATGGTCGAGAAGCACCTCATCACGGCGCTGCTGCACATTCGTCGCGCGTGTCACGAGTTTTTCTGATCGGGCACGTCAGGAGTTCGCGGCCTCGATGGTCTTCATAGGTCGGACGGGCGGAGCGGGCAGCGGGTCGACATGGAGGAGGAGCGCAAGCCCGCGGGCGACGACGAGGCCGCCGACGACCCGATCTACGCGCGGGCCGCGTTCTGGGTGGTTCGCCTGTCCTCCCCCGACGCGACCGACGCCGACCGGGCAGCCTTCGAGACCTGGCGCGCCGCCGACCCGGCCCATGCCGAGGCCTACGCGGAGATGGAGGCGTGGCGGGGCATCGCCGGGCGCGTGCCCGATACGCGCCGGCGCAGGCGGCCGCCGCCGACGCGCCTCGTCGGTCTCGCGGCAGCGCTGGGCCTGTCCGGATTCATCACCTACGAGAGCGGGATCCTCGACCGTGTCCGCGCCGACGTCTGGACCGGGATCGGGGACATCGAGACGGCGCGGCTCCCCGACGGCAGCCGCGCCGCCCTCAACACCGACACCGCGCTCGTCCTGCACTTCACGGCCGCCGCGCGCGACGTCCACCTGCTGCGCGGCGAGGCGGTGTTCGATGTCGTGCCCGACAGCGCCCGACCCTTCGTGGTCTACGGCGGCGGGTTGCGGGTGCGCGCTGTGGGGACGCGCTTCTTCGTCCGGGCCGGCGGGGACGCCGAACCGGTCGGCGTGGCGGAGGGGCGCGTGGACGCGTCGACGACCGCGGGCGCCGTGACCATCGGAGCCGGCGAGGTCGCCCTCCGGAGCGCCGACGGCCATCTGACGGTCGAGCGCGGCGATGTGGGGCGCGCCACGACGTGGCGGGAGGGCAAGCTCGTCGTCACGGGGCAGCCCCTCGCCGCGGTCGTGGCCGACCTGAACCGCTATCGGCGCGGGCGCATCGTCCTGCTCGGTTCGGGGCTCGGCGCGCAGCGCTTCAGCGGGACGCTCGACATCCGCGACACCGACGACGCGCTCGACGTTCTGGCCGCGACGATGAGCCTGCGCGTCACGCGCCTGACTCCGTACCTCGTCCTCGTCAGGCCGCCGGCCTGACGAGGCGAAAAAAACCGACGCGGGGAGGTCAGGAGTTTCGCGCCTCGATTGTCGTTTGTCCGTGAGGGCCACGGCACCGCCCTCACGCTCACCGACCTCGCCGGCCCGGCCTCCGCCGTCCTGGGCAACGGCGCCCTCACGGTCTCCAGTGCGGCCGCCTCCACCTATGCCGGCGCCATCCTGGAGACCGCGAGCCCGACCAGCCTGACCAAGGCCGGCCCCGGCACGCTCCTGCTCACCGGCCCCGGCCTCTTCTCCGGCCCGACCACAATCCAGGCCGGCACGCTCTCCCTCAACGGCCTCTGGACCTCGCCGGTCACGGTCGCGGCCACCGGCACCCTGCGCGGCATCGGCACCGTCGCGGCCCCGGTCACGGTCGCGGGCGCCCTGCGGCCGGGCAACTCCCCCGGCACGCTCACCGTGCTCGGCGCGGTGGCGTTCGCCCCCGGCAGCAGCCTCGGCCTCGACATCGACGGACCGGGCACCGGCACCGGCGCGGGCAGCTACGCCCGCCTCCTGGCGCTCGGCCCGACCGGTACGGTCTCGGCCAACGGCACCCTGGTGCCGGAACTGCGCGGCATCACCGGCAACGCCACGAACAGCTTCACCCCCGCGCTCGGCCAGCGCTTCGGCGTGCTGACAGCGCAGGCCGGGCTGTCGGGCTCGTTCAGCGGGCTCGCCCAGCCGGCGGCGGGCCTGCCGGCGGCCACGCGCCTCGACGCGCTCTACGCCGCCACCGGCCTCGACCTCGTGGTCACGCCGGCCGCCTACGGCAGCCTCGCCGGCCTCGGCCTCGCCCAGACCGGCAACGCCCGGGCCGTGGGCGCGGCCCTCGACCTCGCCCGCCCGGCCGCCGGCACGCGGCCGGACGCGGCGCGGGCGCGGGTGTTCGACCCGCTCTACGCGGCCGGCCCGGCGACGCTGCCGGGCGGCCTGGCGAGCCTGTCGGGCCAGAGCTACGGCGACGCGGTGATGACCGACCTCGCCGCGCGCCGTCTGCTCTCCGACACGATCGACCGGCACCAGCGCGGGCTGGGCGGGGGCGCGGGCGCGTTCAGCGCGGGCGATCCGGGCCCGGGCCCGAACCGCACGGCGCTGCAGGTGCGCGGCGGCGCCGGGGCGGCGGCGGCGCCGCTTGGGGTGGGCGAGGGCCGGGTCTGGGCCGACGCGCTGTACGGGTTCGGCGCGCGCGCCGGCGACCGGGCGGCCACGGGCGCCGGGTTCGACGCGGGCGGGCTGCTGATGGGCGTCGACCGTCAGGTCGGGGCGGACACGCAGGTCGGCGGTGCGTTCAGCTACCTGCGCGCGGGCGGCACGTCGCGGGGCGCGGGGCTGGGGCGGTTCACCACTGACAGCTACGGCGGCACGCTCTACGCGAGCACGCGGCTCGGCGCCGTGGTGCTGCGGGGCACGGCGGGGGTGTCGTACGCGGACGGCCGGGTGGACCGGACGGTGGCGCTGGGCGCGGCGGTGTCGCAGGCGAGCGGGGTGTCGTCGGGCTGGAACGGCGGGGTGTCGGGCTTTGCCGGGTACGCGCTGGCGACCGGCCTGCCGGTCGAGGTCGTGCCGGAGGTGGGCTTCAGCTACGACCGGCTGACGCGGGGCCGTGTGTCCGAGCGGGGCGGTCTGGTCGGGCAGGGCTTCGGCGGGCAGGGCTTCGCGGTGGCCGACCTCGACGCGGCGCGCAGCCTGGTCGGCGGGCGGGTGACGAGTTGGGCGTTGGCGGGCATTCCGGACCTGCGGCTGGAGGGTCGGGCGTACTGGGCGCACGAGCTGGCCGACACGGCGGCTTTGATCCGCTCGAGCCTGTTCGGGGCGGGGTTCGCGGGTCGGACGAGCGCGCTGGGCCGGGACGGCGCGGTTCTGGGGGTGAGCCTGACGGGGGCGGTCGCCGAGGGCGTGCGGCTGTCGGTGGGCTATACCGGCGACGTCCGCCCGGGCGCCACCGCCCAGGTGTTCACCGCCGGCCTCCAAGCCGCGTGGTGACGGCCTCTTGAGCCACGCTCCTCGTCGCGGCCGGGTCGCTCCCGGCACCCGTGCCGATCCCGCAGCATCACGCCGCGCATCGCACGGCGCGGCGGCGAGGGCAGCGAGGATCTCGGACGCCACCGCTGGATCGTCGCGCACGCCGGCGTGGTCGGCGCGCTTCCGCCGCCTCGCCATCCGCTCCGGGCGGCGCGACGATCTCCGCGCGCCTTCGCCCATCCCGTCCGCGCCCTCGTCCGCCGGACCCGGGCCAGAGGGTCGTGTGGCCGACTCCGCGTCAGAGGCGTCGGTGAGGAGCCAACTCGAGAGCGGACGCGCCGCGAACCGGCGTGGCAGTCGGATCCGTCGCGGCCGAGTAGGTTTCAGCCGTCCCCTTCTGCTTACGCTTCGCGGCGTAGAGGGCCGCGTCGGCGTGGCGCAGCAGCACGTCGCGGTCCTGTCCGGCCTCTCGTGACCGCGCGAGGCCGATCGTTCCCGTCACCCGCGCGATCTGACCCTGCCCTTTCACGACCATCTCGAGGTCGTGCAGGAGGCGCCGCACCATCGCCTGCACGCCCGCGCCATCGCAGCCGGCAGGCACCAGGATCGCGAACTCGTCGCCCCCCAACCGTGCCGGGAAGCAACCGGCGTAGCAGGGCGCGCGCAACCGCTCGGCTACGCAACGCAGAACCTCGTCGCCGGCCGCGTGCCCGAGGCGATCGTTCACGCCCTTGAAGCCGTCGAGGTCGATCAGGAGGACAGCCACATCGTCGTCGGAAGCGCGCGCCTCGCGCAGCCGCGCGTCGAGCGCGCGGTGGAATTCGGCTCGGTTGGCGAGTTGCGTCAGGTCATCGGTGCGCGCCTGATGGCGAAGACGCTGCTCCAAGCTGTGCCGTTCGGTGATGTCCTGGATCAGGCCGATGAGGGCGACGGGCTTACCCTTGACCAATTCGATCTCGCAGGAGCACCGCACGCGCCGGGCATTGCCCTTGGCGGTCACGAAATCGGCGTCCATCTCGAACGGCTCGCCCGTGTCCAGCACGCGCCTGACGGCCGCGCGGAAGAGGGCGCGATCGGGCTCGGGAAAGAAGTTCATGATCGCGCCAATCGGCACACCGCCGCTGACGGGCAGCTCGTGAATGACGAAGACGCCGTCCGACCAGGAGGTCGACCGCGTCTCGATATCGTAGCGGTACGAGCCCATCTCGGCCATGCGCTCCGCCTGCTTGAACTGGCGGCGCTCACGCTCCAGGCCCTCGACGGCCATCCGGCGCTCTTCGGCAGCCTCGGCTGCGCGCAGGGCCACGGCGCGCGCCTCGATCAGGGCCTCCGCGATGCAGGCCAGCTCTTCGAGCACCTCCAGGTCTGTCGTCGTCGGCTCGCGGGGCTGTTCGTCGAGGACGCAGAGCGTGCCGATCGTGATCTTGTCGCCGTCGGCTTGCCGGACGCGGACCGGCACGCCCGCGTAGTAGCGGATGTACGGGGCGTTCGTGACGAAGGGGCTGGCCACGAAGCGAGGGTCGAGGCTGGCATCCGCCACGATCAGCGGAGCCTCCGTCTCGAACACGACGGGGCAGAACGCCTGGGCACGCGGCGTCTCGGCCGCCAAGGGACCGCAACGCGCCTTGAACCACTGGCGCTCCGGGTCGATCAGGGTGATCGAGGACATGCCGGTGCCGAGCATGCGCTGCGCGAGCTTGGCGAGTGCATCGAACTCGCGCTCCGGCGGCGTGTCGAGGAGGGCGATCTCGGCCAGCGCCTGCTGGCGGAGTGCCTCGCGCTGGGTATTCGATATGGTCCCCTGCAGCACTGTTCGACCTCGCCGGAGCCAAGATGGTATCCGGGGGATACGACGAGAAGGTTTAATCGAGGGTGCGATGGCCTGACCTTTCGTCGAGGCCCGGCTTCGTCCTGGGACTGGCGCTGTCCGGCACGCGCGCAGGGGCCGCTCTCACCGCTCTTCTCCCGCGAGCCGGCCGGCAGCTTCCGAGCGGGGGCGATCCGGCAGCGACCCGGGGTAGCCGTTCCGACGAACATGGCCCCTCCCGGGGGAAACAGCCGAGTGTCCGGCGATGCGGGCTTCGGCCGGCGCTGGGGCCTCCCGGGCCTGGATCGCTGACCCGTGCGAGAAGCCGCGCGGCGGCGCGCGCGCGTCAGGTGGCTGCCCGCAGGGTGATCCGCGTCAGCTCCGACGGACGCCCGAGCCGGAGGGCGAAGCCGGGCCAGAGCCCGGTGCCGTTGCTGACGTAGAGCCGCATGGCCCCGACCCGGTACGCCCCCGAGACGAACCCGGAATTGCCGCGCGCCACCAGCCGGTCCAGGCCGCGGATCATGCCGCCGTGGGTGTGGCCGGAGAGCTGGAGCGCCACGCCGCGCGCCGCGGCCCGCGCGGCGTTGGCCGGCTGGTGATCCAGCAGAACGATCGGCGCGCCCGGCGGTGCGCCCGCCAGGGCCGCGTCGAGGTCGGGCCCCGGATGCCCCGTGGCGGGCGCGGAGCGGTCGGTGACGCCGGCCAGCACCAGCGCGCCGCCCCCGCGCCTCAGGATCGTGTGGGTGTTGGCGAGGACGCGGATCCCCAGGCCCGCGAGATGGCGCATCCAGGAATCGTGGTCGAAGAAGTACTCGTGGTTGCCGGGCACGGCCCAGACACCGTCGCGCGCGCGCAGGGCCCGCAGCGGCGCGACGTCGTCTCGCCGGGCCTCCAGCGAACCGTCGATGAAGTCGCCGGTCACGACGATCAGGTCGGCCTGGAGGGCGTCGGCCCGCGCGACGACGGCCCGCGCCCAGGCGGCCGGGAACAGGCGGCTGATATGCAGGTCGGTCAGGTGCAGGATCGTGTAGCCGTCGAGGCCGGGGGGCAGGTCCGCGATCGCGACCGGGACGTCTTTCAGGGGCGGCACGCGCACGGCCTGCCACACGGCGACGGCCGAGAGGCCGGCGGCCGTCGAGGCCACCGCGATGCGCCAGGCGGTCGGGATCGCCCAGCCGCCCCCGGGCAGAGCCAGCGAGATCAGCGCGACGGCATCGAGGCCGAGCTGCATCACCGCCGCCAGCGCGATCGCACCGAACGCCCAGTTGAACAGGATCACGATCGGGCGCGGGAATTCGGGCGCGAAGACCGACCCGGAGGAGAGGCGGCTCCACAGGTGGTACTGGGAGGCGACCAGGAGGAGCCCGGCGAGGCCGAGCCTGAGCGCGAGCGGCACCGGCAGGGGCCACACCACCCGCGCGATGACGTAGGCCGCGGGCAGGCTGGGGATGAGGCGGATCATGGGCGGCTACATGGACCGGGCGACGGCCGAAAGGCAAAGCTCGCGCCGGGCCGCCCGGTGCGCGGCGGCACATGCGGTCGCCTCGCGCGGGTCGGGAGGTGCCCTCTGCCGGCCCGTCGCCCGCCCCGCCTTCCCCCCGCCGCGCCCGGAGAAGGTCAGCGTCAGCGCGCGCCCGGATCGAACCAGGCGCGCAGCGGATCGAGGGTGGTCTCGTGCGCCAGCGGGGGCGACGCGCCGTCCGGGGCCGCCATGCCCACGCGGTCGTGCCAGTACGTCGCCAGCCCCACCTGCGCCGTGCCCACGAGGTCGAAGGCCGAGCCCGCGACGAACAGGCAGCGCGCCGGCTCGACCCCGAGGGCCTGCAGTCCCAGCCGGTAGGGACGCGGATCGGGCTTGTAGAACCCGGCGCGCTCCGCCGTGACGACCGCGTCGAGTTCGACCCCCAGGCAGCCGGCGGCGATGCGACCCAGACGTTCGGAGCAGTTGGTCACGACGCCGAGCCGCACGGAGCGCGCCGCGAGCGCCTGCAGGGTCTCCGTCACGCCGGGCCAGGGCCGGAGCTCGCTGTAGCGATCCTCGAGGTCCGCCGCGAGGCGGCGCGGCAGGCCCACCGCCGCGGCGGCCTCCGCCACGAGATCCTCGTAGGGCTGGTACGCCCCCGTCCGGTAGGTGATCCGCAGGTACTCGGCCCGCCACCGGCGGCCGGCCTCCGTGCTGCCGGCGACCGAGTCCCACAGGGACCAGCTGTCGAGCAGGGCCGTCAGGAGGTCGAACAGGACGGCGTCGAACCGGTGGGCTGTCATGATGGGCTTCTCCTTCCGTATCGGGCGCCGCATCGGGCGGCGTCGGTGCCGGGGGCCTCGGGCCGCGCCGACCGGGCCCGGAGCGCGCGTCAGTGCGCGCGTCAGTGCGCGCGGGCGGCATGCGCCGCCCCGAGGAGGGCGGCGGTCACGCGCCTCGCGGTGTCCAGGCGGGCTCCCGCCGCGTCCGGCGCCGCCGGGCGCTCGCGAGGCGCCCGATCCGCGACGTCACGGTCGGCGCCGCCTACCAGCCATTGATGCGCGGCCAGACGGCGGCGACCCGCCCGTCGGCGTCGAGGACGTGGTAGCGGTCGTACTGGGCGCCCGTCGCGCAGGCGTGGTTCGGCAGGACGCGCACACGATCGCCGAGGGCCAGGTCGGGGAGGGCGGCGCGGGAGCCCGGGCGCAGGGCGAGGATGCCGTGCTCCTGGTTGGCGTCGGCGACGATCAGGTCCGGGTAGGGGCGGCCGGCGCGGTCGCAGACCACGCCGTAGCCCTGATCGACCGCCTGCCGGGCCGTGCCCCGGTCGCGCGACAGCGCCATCCAGCCGGCATCGGTGATGATCCAGCCCTTGTCGCGGCGGTGCCCGATCACGGTGGCGAGCACGCTCACCGCGATGTCGTCGACCGCGACGGAGCCGACCCCGGCCTGGAACAGGTCGCCGAACATGAACACGCCGGCACGGACCTCGGTGATCCCGTCGAGGTTCCGGGCGTAGCGCGCGGTCGGGGTCGAGCCGACGCTCACCACCGGGCACGGCAGGCCCGCCGCGCGCAGGAGGGTGGCCGCCGTCACCGCCGCCGCGCGCTCGCCCTCCGCGGCCGCGGCGAGATCCTCGGGATCGCTGAGGCCGTAGCTGTCGCCGGCGTGGAGCAGCACGCCGCGCAGGTCCGCCCCCGCGCCGAGCGCGCGCCCGATCGCCACCAGCAGCGCCGCGTCGGCCGGCTTCACGCCGGAGCGATGCCCGTCGGCGTCGACCTCGATCAGGACCGGTAGACGGTCGCCGGTCCGCGCGGCCCAGGCGGCGACCGCGTCCGCCTGCTCGATCGAGTCGAGCACCACGGCGAGGTCCGCACCCCAGCGGCGCCGGACCGCTCCGACGCGGTCGAGCTTCTGCGGGGCGATGCCGACGCCGTAGATCATGTCCCGGACCCCGCCCTCGGCGAAGTACTCGGCCTCGCGCAGGGTCGAGACGATCGCCGGGCCGGCCGGACCGGTCATCGCCAGGCGGGCGACGTCGATCGACTTCGCCGTCTTCAGGTGCGGCCGGAAGGCGACGCCCAGCCGGTCCAGGTGCGCCCGCAGCCCCGCGAGGTTCGCGCGCAGCCGCGCCTCGTCCAGGAGAAGGCACGGTGTCTGAAGAGGACCCGACGCCCCGTCGGCCTCCGCTGACGGCACCTGCGTCCCGACTCCGGTCTCCGGCATGTCCACGCCTCTCTGTCTCGCTGCCGGGTGACAGATCATGCCGGACCGCGAGACGCCATTAATCTGTTCGGCATTCTGGATTAAGGTCGGCCTTAATGCTCGACACCGACGATCTCCGCTTCTTCGTCGCGGTCGCGGCCAGCCCGTCCCTGGCCGCCGCGGCGCGCAGTCTGAACGTGTCGCCCCCCGCCGTGACGCAGCGGCTGCGCAGCCTGGAGAAGCGGCTGCGGGTCCATCTGGTGGACCGGTCCGGCCGCGGCCTCACGCTGACCGACGAGGGGGAGCTTCTGGCCGAGCGCGGTCGCGACCTCCTCGGCGCCTTCGACGATCTCGCCGACGCCCTGGCCGAGCGCGTCGGCGCGGTGACCGGACATCTGCGCGTCGTCGCCCCGCTCGGCTTCGGGCGCCGCTACGTGGCCCCGGTCGTGACGGCGTTCCGGCTGCGGCATCCGGGCGTGCGGATCGACCTGCTGCTCTCGGATCGCCTGGGCCGCATCCCGTCCGAGACCTGGGACCTCGCGATCCACGTCGGTGAGATCAGGGAGGCGACCCCGAGCCTGACCGTGCGCGCCCTCGCGCCGAACGACCGGATCCTCTGCGCGGCGCCCGCCTACCTGGCCCGGCATCCGGCCCCGCGCGTGCCGGCCGACCTGCGGGATCACACCTGCATCGCGCTGCGCGAGAACGACGAGGACGTGACGCTCTGGCGCTTCCGCGCGGCGGAGGGCGCCGAGGTCCGCGTCAGGGTGGATGCGGCCTTGGTCAGCAACGACGGCGACGTGGTGCGGGGCTGGGCCCTCGCGGGCCTCGGCGTGATCGTGCGCTCGGAATGGGATGTCGCCGACGACCTGCGCGCGGGGCGGCTGGCGCGCCTGCTCGAAGGCTACGCCCTGCCGTCGGCGCCGGTCGTCGCCCTGCTCGGCTCGGAACGGCGGTCGCGCGCGGCCCGGACGGAGCGGTTCCTCGAGGCGCTCCGGCGCTCGTTCGATCCGCTCCCGTGGCGCCCGCCCGCGGGTCCTGGCGCGGCCGCCGGGGATGCGGGGCCTTGAGGCGCCCCGGCCGCGCGCCGTCCGGCCCCGAACGCTCCGCCCGACGACGCCCGATCCCGCTCAGCTCCGGATCTCGATCGGCGTGCCGACCTCGACCCGCGCGTAGATCGCGCGGGCCTCGGCGTTGGTCACGCCCACGCAGCCATCCGTCCAGTCGATCAGACGATGCAGGCGACCGACCCAGGAGAACCCGTTCCTCAGACCGTGGATCATGATGTCCCCACCGGGCGGCACGCCGGCCGCGGACGCCGCGGCGCGGTCGGCGGCGTCCGGATAGGAGATCCGCAGCGCGAGGTGGGCGATGCTGTCCGGGTTCTTGCCCGCGATGCGGTAGCGGCTCTCGGGTGTTCTGCCGTCGCCCTCCATCGCCTTCGGGCCGACCGGCGCGAAGCCCAGCGAGACGCGGTAGACCGCCAGCACGCGTCCGCCGCGCAGCAGCGTCAGGCGCCGCTGCGCCTTCTCCACGCGGACGAGATCCGCGCGCTCGGCCTGCGGCACCAGGCCGGGGGCCGCGGAGCCCGCGGGACCGTCGGCCGTCCCGAAGAGGAGGGCGAGCGGCGCGACGCAGAGGATCGGTCCGACGAGGTGGCGGCATCTCATCGGCCGATCCTACGGGGCAGGCGTTTCACGGCCAAACGACCGGGCCCGGATCGCCGCCGGTCAGGGTCGATCCCGGAGTCAGGCGGCCCATCGCAGGGCGTCGCGGCCGGCGTGCTTCGCCTCGTACAGAGCGCTGTCGGCCCGCTGAGCCAGCGCTTCGTAGCCCTCGCCCACGCGCGCGACGGCCAAGCCCATGCTCAGGCTGACCGGCGCCTCGGACCCGGCACTGGTCGAGAATGCCGCGGCGCGTGCGCTCGCGCGGATCCGCTCGCACACCGCCCGGGCGCGCGCGAGATCGCTCTCGCGGAGAAGGATCACGAACTCGTCGCCGCCGAGGCGCGCGACCAGATCCCCCGGGCGGATCTGCGACGCGAGCAGCGATCCGAGAGTCTCGAGCGCGCGATCGCCCGCCGGATGCCCCCAGCGGTCGTTGATCTGCTTGAAATGATCCACGTCGATCGCGATCAGGCTGACGGGCGGCAGCGCCCTGACGGGCAGGATGGTCTCGATCTGATGCTCGAAACCTGCCCGGTTGAGCAGTCCTGTCAGGGAATCGGTGAAGGCGCTCCTCGTCATCTCCCGATCGTGCGCGGCCAGCTCGGCCGTGAGCCGCGCCCGCGCGGAGACCTCCGCCGCGACGGGCAGGCAGGTCAGCAGGATGAAGGCCAGAAACACCTGGAACGCCTGCGCCTGCGTGACGGCGTCGGCCGCGATCAGGACCATCGGCCCGCGACCGTACATCGTGGCGACGCCTCCGATGACGGCCACGACCATCACGGCCGCGGTGACACCCAGGCGGCCCAGCCGGAAAGCGATCAGGATGAGGGGCGGGAAGATCAGGAACAGCAAGGGGCGGCTGGTGCAGAAGAAGGTCGCGTACGCGACCGAACCTGCGAGGACGAGCAAGGCGGCCGCTTCGAGCCGGTCCCGCCAGCTCCGCTCCGCGAGCGCACGCGCGTAATCGCCTCGGAACAGCGAGAGCAGGAAGGGCGTGAAGACGATGAGTCCCAGGCCGTCGCTCGCGACCCAGGTGCCGAACGAGCGCAACAGGGGCTGGCCGAAGACGAGATGCGCCGTCAAGCCTCCCAGGACGCCGCTCGCGGCCGGTGCCAGCAATCCCGCGATCGCGAGGAACCGCAGGGCGGATCTCGTGGATTGCAGCAGGGCGTCCTGCTCGTAGGTCCTTCGCAGGAGACGGACGGCCAACATCACCTCGGCGAGGTTGGCGAGACTGTACAGGAAGGGGCCGATCAAAGTCCCCCGCGTCAGGACATTGGCCGCGATGTTCGCGGCCAGTCCGGCGCTCAGCACCGTGCCCGATCGGACCCTGTCATGGGAGAGCAGCAGGGCGACCAGAATGGCATTGGCCGGCCATAGGGCAGCGATGTCGTGTCCGCTACTGGCCAGGCTCAGTGTCGAAGCTGCGGTGCAGAAATAGAGAAACGCTGTCGTCAACCATAGATAGAGTGCCGGCTTCTCGTCGCTCTCGTCGTCGGATCGCTCTCGGATCATGGTCTCGATAGACATGAAAATTTATAACGAACAGATAATATTGTGCAACTATTGGTATGCTACTCGTCTATAATACAACTGCTGGGGATGGAGACAGCAATCGTCATGATCGGCGATCGGCGCAGCGAGCATTGCGCCGACTCGCATGATCGGAGATCGGAGCCGTTACGGGGTGCCGCTGAGGCGTCCGTCGCGCGGTTGACCGCGCGTCCCCGCGGCGGACCCGGTCTCGCGCGGAAGCGGCGGGCGTGCCGCTTCACGCCTGCCGTCCGCGATCCCGCCGGACCGAGCCGGCGCCGTCGAGGCCGTGGAGGTCGAGGGTCAGGGCAGCCGCCGGGGCGTCGGCGGGCCTCTCGTCCGGAGAGGCCCGCCTCGCAAGCAAAGGTGGCTAAAGGGCCGGCATTAACCAAAGCTTAATTATCTGAGGAGGGCCGCTCCGGCTGCCTAGCTCCGCAACGCCGGCTGAGATACGGTTAAGGATCACTTAACGGATCCGAATACGATGGCGTCTATTACAGGTCTCGCCAAAGACTTGGTGCCATACCCTGGTCCTGTGCCGCTGCGACGGCGTCCGACGGCCGCGCGGCGGCCGAGCGAGAAGCGGATCGCGCCGACCGTCTCGTCTCCCGACCACGGCCTTTCCGAACTCGCTCAGATCGAAGTCAATCTCGAAACCGACACCAGCACCCTGTGGGCCTTCATGCGCCCGCAGGGCCGCCCGTGCCAGAATCCCGAGATGCTGGCCGACTTCAGCCGCCTGCAGGATGGCATCGAGCGCGGTTTCGGCAACGGCAGCCTCGACCTGAACTACTTTGTCTTCGGTTCACGATTTCCCGGCGTGTTCAGTCTCGGCGGTGATCTGAGCCTGTTCGCGAGCAAGATCCGCGCGGGCGACGAGGCCGCGCTGGTCGGTTACGGCAACGCGTGCGTCGATGTTCTTCATCGCAACATGAACGCGCTGAACCTGCCGATCATCACGATCGGCCTCGTTCAGGGCGACGCGCTGGGCGGGGGGTTCGAGGGCCTGCTCTCGTTCGACGTGATCATCGCCGAGAAGGGCACCAAGTTCGGCTTCCCGGAGATCCTCTTCGGGCTCTTCCCCGGTATGGGGGCCTACAGCTTCCTCGCCCGGCGTCTGGGGACCATCAGGGCTCAGGAGATGATCCTCGATGGGAGAACCTACACCGCGGAGGAGATGCACGAACTGGGAATCGTTCACGTCCTCGCCGAGCGTGGCCAGGGCGAAGCGGCCGTGCGCGCGTACATCGCCGGCAACCACCGGCGCCGCAACGGGCAGCAGGCGATCTATCGAGCCGCCCGGGAGGTCAATCGCATATCGTTGGAGGAACTGAGAAAGATCGTCTCGGTCTGGGCGGCCGCCGCGATGAATCTCACGGACAGGGATCTGAGCATCATGGAGCGGCTCGTCCTGGCGCAGGACAGGCTCAGGGGAAAAGCCCAGGCCGCTCAGGCCCGCACGGTGACCGCGCGGGGACTGGCGGCGTCAGCTCGCTAGCTTCGTCACGGGCTCCGCGGCCGCGAGCATGGCCCGGATCTGGGATGCGGCGACCGGACGACTGAACACGTAGCCCTGGATCAGATCGCAGCCCTCGGCCCGGAGGATGGAGAGCTGCGTCTCCGTCTCGACGCCCTCGACGACGATGGCCATCCCGATGCTCCTACCCATCCCGACGATCGCCCGGATGATCGCGGTCGACTCGGCCTTCCTGTCCAGGTCCCACACGAACGACCGGTCGATCTTCAGCTTGTCGAAGGCGAAGTTTCTCAGGGAGCTCAGGGACGAGTAACCGGTTCCGAAATCGTCGATCGACAGGCGGATCCCGAGCTGGCGGAGCGTGCGGATGGTCTCGACGATCTTGTGCGTCGCGCCCAGCGTCACGCTCTCCGTGATCTCGAGCTCCAGGCGATGCGCCGGGAGGCCGGAGCGGTTCAGCGCGCCGATGACGTGGAAGGCCAGCTGCGGATCACCGAACTGACGCGGCGACATGTTGACCGCGACGCTCACGGTCGACGGCCAGTTCCGGGCCTCGCGGCACGCTTCGTTCAGAACCCAGTCGCCCAGCTGGACGATGAGCCCCGTGTCCTCGGCCACCGGGATGAAGTCCGACGGCGGGATGTAGCCGGAGACGGGGTGCTGCCACCGAAGCAGGGCCTCGCAGCTCACGATCGCCCCGGTGCTCGCGTCGACGATCGGCTGATAGTGCAGCTCCAGTTCGCCGTTGGTCAGGGCGGCCCGGAGATCGGACTCGAGGGCGTGCCGCGCGCGCGTGGCCGCTTCCATCTCGTGCTGGAAGATCTTGAACCCGCTCCTGCCGGCCCCCTTGATGGCGTAGAGGGCGATATCGGCGCATTTCAGCAGCCTGTCCTCGTCGTTGGCATGGAACGGGGCGATCGCGATGCCGATCGAGGCGCCGACCGTGACGTGAGTGCCGTCGATATCGAAAGGTCGCTCCAGCTCGTGCAGGACGCGCTGCGCGAGATCCTCCGCGACGGCCGGCGACGTGACGGATTGCTGGACGATGACGAACTCGTCGCCGCCGAGGCGGGCGACCGATCCGGACAGCGCCCCGATCCCGCGCAGCCGGTCCGCCACCATCTGCAACAATCTGTCTCCGGCCGGATGCCCCAGCGTGTCGTTGATGACCTTGAAGTGGTCGAGATCGAGCAGATGGACCGCGAAATCGCCCTTGCTGCTGGCGCTGGCTTTCAGCGCCTGGGAGACCTTGGCCTTGAAGCTGCTGCGATTGAGCAGGCCCGTCAGATCGTCGTAACGCGCCATCTGCTGGATGCGGGCTTCGCTCCGACGCCGCTCGGTGATGTCCTCGAAGATGATCACGTAGCCCTTCTCGGCGGTCCGCCGCTGCATCAGGGAGACCACGCGATCGTCGGGGAGGATCAGGACCAGGTTTCCCGACCTCAACGCGTTCGACGCCGCCGAGAATGTCGAGAGCGTCGCGCCGCGCCCCGCGGTCCGCTCATCGATGATGGCGCGGCTCAATGCGTACAGCGATTTGGCCGTCGAATTGGTGTGGATGCGGTTCGAGGGAATGCCCGATATCGAGAGGAACTGGTCGTTCCAGACCTGGAGCCGGCCGCGCGCGTCGAACATGCACAGTCCGTGCGACATGTTGCGCAACGCGATGTCGAAGAGATTCGCCTGGGCCTGGAATTTCTCGGCGAGCGCCTCCTTCTCGCGCGTCGTCACCAGGGCCGACACGATGATCTCGCGCGTGCTGAGCGTGATGTCGATCATGCCGTAGGCGAACAGGAGCGAGAGGATGCCGAGCGAGGCCCGCTCGCCGTCGCCCGACACGAGCAGGCCCGCCGACAGCGGCATCGCCGACAGGAGTACCTGCGCGATGGCCAGCAGGGGGCGGCCCGCATTGCGGCCCGAGATGCCCGCGGCGTAACCGATCGTGAACGTGGGGGTGATGACCTGGAGCGCGAGGTTGGACGACCGCGTCGTGATGAGGAACGACAGGATGCCGAGCGACGCGGCGTAGGCGAACGCGCCGAGGGAGAAGTAGGTCTCCCAGAGCTCGTAACGATCGTGCTTCTGCGGCCCCTTCGTCAGGTAGATCCGAGCGAGCACGATGCGGGTGAGGCCGATCAGGCCGACCGCGAACGCGGTCACCGTGATCGCGCGATCGTCGGACCAGAACGCCGCGGCCGTGGCGACGATCGTCCCGGACGCGGCGCCGACCGCGAGCGACGCGAAGGGCTGATACAGCCCGTCGACGAGCGAGCGCTTCACGCCGCGCGCGAGGAGGGCATCTTCAGCGAGTGCGGCCCGCAGCTTGGAATACAGTCCCAACGCGGCGTCTCGCTACTTCGCTCTCGTCGAGGGGGTGATCATTTTAGCAGTTCAATCCCAGGTTATATCCGCATATTAGCGGCCTCGAATTTCAGAAATATTGAAAACCGTGGTTAACGGCGCGCGCGAGGCAAATCTCTGCTTCGAATATTTGTCTCCTCTGCGCAAATATTCGGTGATCTCCGTCGTTCACGAAGCCGAATATCGGTGCCGCGCCGGGCAGTCCGGCGCATGTATGGACGGGACGGACGGGGAGGGTTCACTCATATCCCGTCGGGCGTTGCGCCGCGGACACCCCACATTCGGAGCTGTCGTCTTGCTCGGCCGCGTTCGGCGCGAAGACGTCTGCCTGTTCGTCAGACGTCGCGGCGATCGCGCGATCCTGCCCCGGCGGCATCGTGGCACCGCTGATCCCGTTGCGCGCTCGACGTCCGCATCGGTGCCCGGATGATGTCGTCTCGTCGGGGACTTTCACGCTCCCGGGCGGGCGACATCGCTGTCCGCCGTGCGCGACCGCCACCGTTGCGTGTGAGCCGCTTCCCCGGCGCGATTGCGCTCGCGGAGTCCGGGCCACCCGCGCGTGGACGCCGGCGGGTGCGGCGCGCCGCCGGCGACCGGCTCAGCCGATCCCGAGGCCGCGGATGAGCAGGACGGCGATGGCCAGCAGCACGAGGAGCGAGGCGGTGACCGCCACCGTGACCCGGCCGCCGACCTGGGCCAGCACGCGCACGTCCACCCCGAGGCCGAGCGCGGCCATCGACACGATGGTGAGGAAGCCGGCGAGGCGGGAGATCGGCGCGACCCAGGCGTCCGGGATCAGCCCGAGCGAGCGCAGGCTCGCCAGGGCCAGGAAGCCGAGGATGAACCACGGGACCAGCTTGAAGAAGCCGGGCCGGCGCCGGGCGCTCCCGGGGGCGCTTCCCCCAGCAGGCTCGGCGGTCGCTCCCGCCGCCGGCAGGCGCGGGGCGAGGAGCGAGAGCGCCAGCACCACCGGCCCGAGCATCAGCACCCGGACCAGCTTGACGAGTGTGCCCACCTGCGTGGCGAGCGGGCCCACCGGGACGGTCGCGGCCAGCACCTGCGGCACCGCGTAGACGGTCAGGCCCGCGAGCACGCCGTACTGGTGCTCGCTGAAGCCGACGAGCGGCACGAACAGCGGCAGGCCCAGCACCATCAGCACGCCCAGCACCGCCGTGAAGGCGATGGCCGCCGCCACGTCCCGGTTGTCCGCCCCGATCACCGGCGCCACCGCGGCGATCGCCGAGTTGCCGCAGATGGCGTTGCCGCAGGCGATCAGCAGCGCCATGCGCACCGGCAGGCCCAGGGCGCGGCAGAGCGCGCAGCTCGCCAGGATGGTCAGCGCCACCGCCCCGACGATGCCGGCCAGCAGCGCCGGGCCCGAGGCGACGATCGCCCCGAGGCTGACCGCGGCGCCGAGCAGCGTGACGGCCACTTCCAGCACCTGCTTGGCCGAGAAGGCGATCCCGGCCTTGAAGCGCGCGCCCGGCACCCAGGCGGTCCGCACGGCCGTCCCCAGCAGGATGGCCAGCACCAGCGCCTCGACGTAGGGATGGCCGGTCAGGTGCTCCTCGCCGGCCTGCAGAGCCTGCGCCACCGCGGTGATGCCCAGGCACAGGAGCAGGCCCGGGAGCAGGGTGCCGGCCGCCCCGGCCCAGGCGGAGGCCCCCCGCGACCCGGTCGGCGCGGCCCCGGACCGGTCCGGCACGGCGGTTCTGACGGTCATCGCGCGACCTCCTGCCCGGTCTCGGCGCTCAGTAGGCCGCGCCGAGATAGCCGGCGATGGCCCGGGCCTGCTCCTCCGTGATCGGCGCCCGGTAGACCTTGATCATCTTGGCGACCTCGGCGTCCCAGAACGCCTGCCCCTTCCGGGGCGGCTGCATGGCGACGTAGTCGGCCGAGTGGCAGGTCAGGCAGTTCTCCTGCGCGGCCTGGAAGCCGGCCGCGTGCGCGGCGTCCGGGGCCGGCCGGAACTGCGCCGTCGGCTCCGGCAGCGCGTAGGTCTCGGGCGCGGCCAGCGCGGGTGTCGCGGCCAGCGCGGCGGCGATCGCGACGACCGACGCGCGGGGTGGGCGGGTGCTGAACATGCCGATCCTCCCTCTAGGCCGCGCGCACGCGGGTCGTCTCGACGACGTTGCGCATGTAGCCGGCGGGGTTCCAGCGCGGCTCCATCGGCTGGGTCGCGCCGTCGTTGCCCGTGGCCCGCACGCGCAGGGCGTGGGCGCCCGGCGCGAGATCGACCTCCGCGGTCCAGGTGCGGAAGGCGTAGGGGCCGAGATCCTGGCCGAGCCGGGCCGCGCTCCAGGTCCGGCCGTCGTCGGCCGAGACCGCGACGTCCCGGATGCCCGAGCCGCCGTCGAACGCGATGCCCCGCAGGGCGACCGGACCCGCCTTCACCGGCGCGCCGTCGGTCAGGTTCGTCAGGAAGGAGCGGACGTTGAGGCGGCCGATCGGGACGGTCCTGTCCGGCGCCTTGCCGGGCTCGGTGCAGGCGCAGGGATTGTCGGGGATGCGGTAGGCCGTCTTCATCCAGAAGCCCTCGAAGGGGTGATCGAGGACGGCGATGCTGTCGAGGTGCTTGACCCAGTAGGTGCCGTAGTAGCCCGGCACCACGAGGCGGAGCGGGAAGCCGTTGAGCCAGGGCAGGTCCTGCCCGTTCATGCCCCAGGCGAGCAGCACCGCGCCGTCCCGGGCGTGGTCGAGGGTCAGCGCCTTGGCGAAGTCCGGCGTCTCGGGCAGGACCGGCCCGTCGAGGCCGTTGAAGGCGACCTGCACGGCGCCGGCCTTCACGCCGGCCCGGTCGAGCACCGTCTTGAGCGGCACGCCGGTCCAGCGGGCGCAGCCCATGGCGCCGTTGGCGAGCTGGCCGCCGGCGATGCGCGGCTCGAAGAAGCCGCGGGAATTGCCCGAGCACTGGTTGACCGCGACGATCTCGGTCTGGGGCATCGCCTTGAGGTCGGCGAGCGACAGGGAGAGCGGGCGCTCGACCTGCCCGGTCACGGCGACGCGGAAGGCCTGCGGGTCGATCTCGGTCGGGATGTCGGCGAGGTGGTAGCGGACGAAGAACGCGTCGTTCGGCGTGATCGCGCCCCCGTCGAAGACCGCGAACGGCGTCTCCAGCTGCGGCGGGCGCGCGGTCATCTGCAGGAGCGGCCGCTTGCCCGGATAGGCCACGAGCGGCCGCTCGCCGTTGCCGAAGGGCAGCGTCCCCCCGTCGGCCGCCCGTGCGCGCGGCACGCCCCCGAGCGCGGCGAGGGCGCCGAGGGCGCTCAGCCGCATGAAGTCCCGTCTTCCGCGATCGGTCATCGCGCGCTCCCCGTTCAGGCTGTGGCAGCGGAGGTCCGGTTCGGCGCGCCCCGCCTTCGACTGCGAGGCGGCGCGTCGGGGGATCCCGGTCAGCGAAGGACCGAGAGGTAGTGGATGTCCTGCGTCAGGCAGGTCGAGAGGCGCCACTCGACCGGCCGCTCCTCGAGGTCGATGGCGACGCGGTCGATCTCGAGGGCGGGGGTTCCGGCGGGCACCTGGAGCAGCTCGGCCTCGCGGGGCCCGATCGCCACGGCCTTCAGGCGCTCGTTGGCGGTGGCGATCGTGATGCCGTAGCGGGTGGCGTAGAGGCTGTAGAGGGTGTTCGGCAGCTCGATCTGGGCGATGCCCGGGAACAGGCCGGCGGGCACGCTGATCGTCTCGACCACGCACAGCTTGGCGTCGACGGCGCGCACGCGCTCGATCCGGACCACGCGGGCGGACCGCACGAGGTCGAGCCGCCCGCGCTCGTCGGCGCTGGCGGCCGCCTCCGCGATCCCCGTGACCCGGCTCGTGGGCATGCCGGTGCCGTCGCCGTCCGGCCGCAGCTTCAGGAAGCGGAAGACGCTCTGCTTGTCGTCGTGGTCGGCCACGAACGTCCCGCGGCCCTGGCGGCGCACCAGCAGGCTGTCGGCGGTGAGCGCGTCGAGCGCCTTGCGCACCGTCCCCTGGCTGACGCCCAGCTCGGCGGCGAGCTGCCCCTCGCTCGGAAGGATCTGGCCGGGCTGCCAGACCGCGTCGGCCAGGCGCTTCAGCAGCGTGTCGTAGACCTGCCGGTAGAGCGGGCGGAAGCCGACCGCGCCGGCGCGTCCCGAGTCTGCGCGCCCCGAGTCTGCGCGCCCCGAACCTGCCTGCCCTTCGCCTGACCGTTCCATCGCGTGACGACGCAGAGCCCCATCCGTGGGTAGAGCGTCGAAGGTTGTGTCCAGCACCTCTCCCTCCTCTCGCTTACGTCGCCCTGCCGACGGGAGCAATCACGGGTTCTTCCTCCGCACAGGCGTTACGCCTCACAGCGCCCGGATCTCGGCCACGAGGGCTTCGGCCACGTCGAGGCCCGCCTCAGCGGCCCGGCGGCGGAGCCCGAGCCGGCGGCTGCCCGGGAGCCGGGCGCCGTCCTGCGCCTCGATCGCGCCGGCCAGCGCCGCGAAGCGCTCCGGCGCGTCCGGGCTGAGCGCCGAAGCGTCGAGGGCGAGGATCAGCTGCCCGGTGCCCGGCGGGTCGCCCGCGGCGTCGAGGAACGAGGAGGCTTCACCGGCGAAGCGCGCGCCGACGAGCCCGGCGGCCAGCAGCTCGACCATCAGGGCGAGCGCCGTCCCCTTGGCGTCGCCCAGCGGCACCATGGTGCCGTCGAGGGCGGCCGTGGCGTCGGTCGTCGGGCGTCCCTCCGCGTCGAGGGCCCAGCCCTCGGGGATCGGCTCGCCGCGCTTGGCCGCCCCGACGATGTTGGCGCGGGCCACCTTCGACAGGGCGAGGTCGACCACGATCGGCGCGCGGCCCGGCAGCGGGCAGGCGAAGGCCAGCGGGTTGGTGCCGAACACCGCCTGACGCCCGCCCCAGGGGGCCATCGCGGCGGGCGTGTTGGCGAAGAGCAGGGCGACGCAGCCCTGCTCGGCCAGGGCCTCGACCGGGCGGCCGGCCGCGCCGCAATGGTGTGAGCGGCGGATGCCCGCCGCCGCCACGCCCTGCTGGCGCGCGACGCCCGGCAGCGCCTCCAGGGCGAGGTCGATCGCCGGGTAGGCGAAGCCGTGGGCGGCGTCGATCGCGAGCAGGCCCGGCCGCGGGCGCGACGCAAGCGGGACCGCGTCGCCCGCGACCTTCCCGGCACGCACCTGCGCCGCGTAGGGCGCGACCCGCGACAGGCCGTGGCCCTTGAGCCCGTCCGCCTCGGCGCCGACCAGGGCGCGGGCGACGCTCCGGGCCGCGGCCTCGGCCGTGCCGCAGCGGACGAGGGCGTCGGCGGCGAGGGCCTCGGCCTCCGACAGGGTCAGGTTCGGCATCGGCTCAGCGCTCCGTGAGATGGCGGCGGACGGCCGCGGCCGTGACGGCGGAGACGCGCACGTTCGATTCCTGCGTCACCCCGGCGATGTGCGGCGTGAGGATCAGGTTCGGCACGTCGGCGAAGACGGCGCCCGCCGCCGCGTCGAGGGGCTCCCGGTCGAACACGTCCAGCGCCGCGCCGCCGAGATGGCCGGAGCGCAGGGCTTGCGCCACGGCGGCCTCGTCCACCACCCCGCCGCGGGCCGCGTTGATCAGGATCGCGCCCGCAGGCATCCGGGCCAGCGCCGCCGCGTCGATCAACCCGCGGGTCTGATCGGTGAGCGGCACGTGCAGCGAGAGCACGTCGCTCTGCGCGATCAGCGCGTCGAGCGCCTGGCTCTGCACGGGGCCGTAGGCCGGGTTCCAGGCCGGGTCGCCCGCGGCCACGAAGGGGTCGTGGGCGGCGACCGTCATGCCGAGGGCCGCCGCCCTCCGGGCAGTCTCGCGGGCGATCGACCCGAAGCCGACGAGGCCGAGGCGCTTGCCGGCGATCTCGCGGCCCATCAGGGCGTTGCGCGGCCACGCGCCGGCGGCGACGGCGGCGCTCGCCCCGTAGGCGCCGCGCAGGAGCAGCATCGCGGTGGCGACCACGTACTCGGCGACCGCGCCGTCGTTGGCGCCGGTGGCCGGGTAGACCGCGATGCCGCGCGCCCGGCAGGCCGGGACGTCGATGTTGTCGAGGCCGACGCCGAGGCGGCCGACGACCTTGAGGTCGCGGGCGGCGTCGAGCAGAGGGCCGCGGACCTGGGTCCGGTTGCGCACGATCAGGGCGTCGGCCCGGGCCACGGCGGCGGCGAGGTCCCCGGGCCGGTCGACGAGGCCGGGATCGTACTGCACGTCGAGGCCGGCGAGCTCGGCCGCGATCGCGGCCTCGTCCATGAACTCGCTGATGATGACCTTGGGCATGGAGGATCCTTCTCAGGTCGCCGGCACGGCAGCGGGGAGGGGGCGGCGCGAGGCCGCCGCCGGCTCGCGGGCGGGGATCGCGTCCGCCGCCTCGTCCTCGTCGTCGAGAAGGTCGAGGTTCGGGGTGATGCGGCCGTCGAGCACCGCCCGGGCGTGGGCGAGGTCGATCTTGCCCTCCCAGCGGGCGATCACGAGGGTCGCCACCATGTTGCCGACCGCGTTGGTCACGCAGCGCAGCTCGTTCAGGATGCGGTCCACCCCGATGATCAGGGCGATGCCCGCCACCGGCAGGAGCTGCGAGGCCTGGAGCGTCGCGGCGAGCACGAACAGGATGGCGCCGGCCACGCCTGCCACGCCCTTCGAGGTCACCAGCGCGATGGCGAGGATGCCGAGCTCCTGCTCCCAGGTCAGCGGCACGTTGAGAGCCTGGGCGATGAAGCCGATCGCCATGGTCAGGTAGATGCACGAGCCGTCCATGTTGAAGGACAGGCCGGCGGGCATCACGAGGCCGGTGACGCTCTTGTCGACCCCGAGGCCGTTGAGCTTGGCCATGATCCGCGGCAGCACCGATTCCGAGCTCGTGGTGCCGAGCAGGATGAACAGCTCCTCCCGGCTGTAGCGGAACAGCTTCCACAGGCTCAGGCCGACGTAGAAGCGCATCACGCCGCCGAGGAAGACCGCGATGAACACGATGAAGGTCAGGTAGAGGGAGACGATCAGCATCCCGTACTGGGCGAGGATGCCGAGCCCGAACTTGCCGATGGTGAAGGCCATCGCCCCGAAGGCTCCGATCGGCGCGAAGTGCATGATCAGGCCGACGACCTTCATCAGCACGTCGCCGAAGGCGTGGACCACCTTGAGCGGGAACTCGCCGCGCCGGCCGAGCATCGCCAGACCCATGCCGACGAGCACCGAGAAGAACATCACCTGGATCAGGTCGCCCTTGGCGAAGGCGTCGACCGCGCTGTGCGGGATGATGTTGGCGACGATCTCCATCGGCGACTGCGCGTGGGCCTTGCCGGCGATGCCGGCGACCAGCTTGGCGTCGAGGCTGTCGACCGTGGCGTTCACGCCGTCGCCCGGCCGCAGCAGGTTGACGAACAGGAGGCCCGCGGCGAGCGCCACGGTCGTGGCGACCTCGAAGTACAGGATGGTCTTCAGGCCCATCCGGCCGACGCTCTTCATGTCGCCGACATGCGCGATGCCGACCACGACCGTGCAGAAGATCACGGGGGCGACGATCATCTTGATCAGGTTGATGAACATGTCGCCGAGGATCTTGCAGCCCACGGCGAAATCGGGGGCCACCACCCCGACCGCGATGCCCAGCGCGATGCCGAGCAGGACCTGGCCGTAGATCGACCGAAGCAGCCTCATGCGTTCCTCCAGAATGACGGGACGGAGGCCGCCGCGGTTTCCCCCGCGGTCGTGCGCTCCGGCGTGGTCCTGACCCCGTGGCGTCGGGGCCGCGCCCGCGGACCGGATCGCGGTCCGCGGGCGCGGGACTTGTGCGTCAGGCGCTGCGGTAGAGCTTCGTCATCACGAATTCCCGGTGGCCGAGGGACTCGGCCGCCGTGAGCCGGCCGTTGGCGGTGCGCACCACCATGTCGATGAGCGCGTCGCCGGCCTGCGGGATCGTCATCTCACGGGTGAGCACACCCGAGACGTCGACGTCGATATGCTCGCCCATGGTCCGCACGGTCCGGGGATTGCCGGTGATCTTGATCACCGGGACGATCGGGTTGCCGATGACGTTGCCCTGGCCGGTCGGGAAGGTGTGCACCACGTAGCCGGCCGCCGCCATCAGGGTGACGCACTCGGCCGCCGCCGAGGACGTGTCCATGAAGTACAGGCCGGGCCCCTTGGCGGGCGCCTCCGCGGGCTGCAGCGCGTCGATGAACCGGCACTCGTGGCCGATCTTCTCGAGGTTGCCGAGCGCCTTCTCCTCGATCGTGGTGAGGCCGCCCGCGATGTTGCCCTTGGTCGGCTGCGAGTCCGAGAGATCGTCGGTCTTGTGGGCCTCGATCACGTCGTCCTGGTAGGCCTTCCACATCGTGTACCACTTGTCGGAGACTTCCGGGCTGATCGCCCGCTCGCGACAGAGGTGCTCCGCGCCGGTGATCTCCGAGGTCTCGCCGAACACCCCGTAGATCCCGTGCGGGATCAGCTTGTCGTACATGTTGCCGACGGTGGGGCAGGAGGCGAGGCCGGTGGTGGTGTCGGACTCGCCGCACTTGGTCGAGACCCAGAGGTCGGCGATCGGGCATTCCTCGCGTTGGAGCTCGGTGGCCCACTGCACGAAGCGCTTGGCCTGGTAGCTCGCCCTGGCGACGATCGCGATGTCGCCGTGGCCCTCGATGCCGAAGCCGACGACCGGCTTGCCGGTCTTGGCGATGCCCTCGACCACGCGGTTGGTCCACTGGTCCTCGATGCCGATCACCACGACGGCGGCGACGTTCGGGTTCGAGCCGATGCCGATCAGGGTGCGGAAGTGGAGGTCCAGGTCCTCGCCGAACTGGAGCCGGCCGTAGGCGTGGGGCAGCGCCATCGTGCCCTTCACATTGTTGGCGACCGCCTCGCAGGCGGCGTTGGACAGGTCGTCCAGCGGCAGGAGCACGACGTGGTTGCGCACGCCGACCCGGCCGTTCTCCCGGCGCCAGCCCATGAAGGTGGCGGAGGTGTAGTTCTCCGAGGCGCGCCCGGTCGCGAGCGCCTTGGTGGCGAACTGATCGGGCGCACCGCCGACGAAGGGGGTGGCGATCTCGTGTTCGAGCTGAGCGGCTTCCTTGAACATCGTCACCTCACCAGCGCTTCGTCTTGACGTTGTGGACGTGGACGTGCTCGCCCTTGGCGACGTCCTTGATGACCTTGCCGATGTCCTGGCCGTACTTGATGGCCGTGTCGCCGGCCTTCAGGTCGGTGAGCGCGACCTTGTGGCCGATCGGGATGTCGTGGCGGACATGGACCTCGAAGGTGCTGTCGTTCTCGGTGACCACCCCGAAGGCGTCGGTGCTCGCGCTCAGGCCCTCGATCACCGCGACGGCGACGTTGTCCTGGGGGGAATGGGCGAGAAGATGCGGCTTGCGGCGCCCCGCGCCGGACGCGGCGTGGCTGCTCATGCGGTCCTCCTGATCTGCGTCGTCGGCTTCTCGGCGGCGACTGGTCTTATATAAGACCAATGAGGTGTCCGGCGTCAACGGGTGATCGAGGGGTGCGGGTGATTTCACTGGTTCGGGGACGGCACCGAGCGCCCCCTCCTCCTCTGTGGCGGTGGGAGGTCGCGAGCCGGATCCGGAGGGCCGACCCTGTCGCGCCGCAGAGGCATGTGCCTTGCTCAGTCGAACAAGTCTTATATAAGATACATGGAAAGAGAGCCCGCCCCGGCGGGACGCGGGCCGGGAGGACGAGAATGGCGGGTGTGCGCGCGGATGGGATCGGCCGGGCCGGGCGCCCCCGGTGAACGAGACGCTTCTCCTGATCCTGTGCGTCGGCTGCGCCGGCGTGATCTCGGGCCTGACGGGCTTCGCCTTCGCGCTGATCGCCTCCGGCACGCTGCTGTCGATCCGCACGCCCGTGGAGGCGACCGCCCTGGTGCTCGTCTGCAGCATCCTCTCGCAGGTGATCTCGATCCTGCGCCTGCGGACCTGGCCGCCGCGGGGCACCGCCTTCGCGATGATCCTGCCGGGCATCGTCGGCGCGCCGATCGGCATCCACCTGCTGCATGATCTCGATCCGCGCTTCATCAAGGTCGCGATCGGCGCCTTCCTTGTCCTCTACAGCGGCGGCGTCGCGCTGCTGCGCGCCGATTACCGGGTCGGCTTCGGCAATCGCTGGAGTGACGGCGCGATCGGCTTCCTGGGCGGCGTGCTGGGCGGGATCGCCGGCCTGTCCGGCGCCCTGCCGACGGCCTGGAGCCTCGTGCGCGGCTGGGATCCGCGCACCCAGCGGGCGGTCTACCAGTCCTTCACCCTGGTGATGCAGGTCTGGGCCCTGACGATCCTCGTCTATCTCGATCCGCTGCCGCCCGAGCTCCTCGGCGACCTCGCCCTGGCGCTGCCGGTGGTGCTGGTGAGCGTGCTCGCCGGGCTCTCGCTGTTCGCCCGGATCGACCAGCGCCGCTTCCGCACGCTCGTCCTCGCGCTGCTCGCCGCGATCGGCCTGACCACGACGGCCCTGGCGCTGCCCGGCCTGCTGCAGAACTGAGCGCGGCCGGTGGGGCGTCAGCTGCCCGCCTTGTCGTGGACGCCCGCGAAGAACAGGTCCTTCCAGCTCTCCGGCCGGCGACGGATCGTGCCGGTGCGGGCCATGAAGTCGGCGACCTTTCCGACCGCCCGGGGCGTCGCCGTGAAGGAGACCTGCGGGTCCTTCAGGATCTCGGTGATCAGCCCGACATCGCTCCCGTTGCGGGCGAGCCGCACGTAGGCGCGCGCCGCCTCCGACGGATCGGCCGTGATCGCGGCGAGCGCGTCGTCCAGGGCGGCGTTGAAAGCCGCGACGACACGGGGATTGGCGCCCGCGAAGGCCGAGGACGCCCAGACGACGTTGAAGGTCGAGGGTTCGCCCAGCACGTCGAAGCTGTTCAGCACCGTGCGGATGCCGGGCCGGCGCAGCTCCAGCTCCTGGATCGGCGCGGCGGTGAAATGGGCCGTCACCTCGCTGCCCCCGAGGAGCGCCGCCATGCCGTCGGGATGGGAGAGGGTGACGGTGAGCCGGTCGAGGTCGTTGCGGCGGCCTGCGCCGAGCTCCTTCTCGGCGGCCATCTGCAGGAACATCGCCTGGACCGAGACCTTCACGGCGGGGAGCGCGATCTTGTCCCGGTCGGTGAAGTCGGCGAGCCGGTGCACCTTCGGATTGCTGGTGTTCATCAGGAGCGGCATGCTGTTCATCGCCGCCACGCCCTTCACCGCCATGGCGGTGCCCTCGGTCTTCGACCAGAGCAGCACGAGGGGCGGCACGCCGCCGGCCGCGAACTGGATCGTCCCGGAGAGCAGGGCGTCGTTCATCGCCGCCCCGCCCGCGAGGGTGAGGTAGCGCGCCTGGAGCCCCGCCACGCCGCGGGCGGCCGCGGCCTTCTGGAGCAGGCCCTGCTCCTCCATCAGCATCAGCGGCAGGTGGCCGAGGCTCGGCTGGCGGGCGATCGCCACCGCGCCGACCTCGTCGGCCCGCCCCGGGACGGGACTCGCCAGGAACGCCGCTGCCCCGGCCAGAACGTCGCGTCTGCGCATGATTCCCCTCCTTGAGCCCAAGGTCCACGACCGTCGCGCCGGCGCACGTGGCGGGCGCGACCTGCCCCCTCTCCCGAGCGGGAGAGGGTTGGGGTGAGGGATGAGAAGGTTCAGGATTAAGCCCGCCCTCGAACCGCCTACGCGGTGCGCCTCGTCCGGATAGGTCTCATCCCTCACCCTGTCCCTCTCCCGCCCGGGAGAGGGGACCCGCGCCTCATTCGGCAAGACGGCGTCGCCGTCATGTATCGTGCTCGCCCCCTCAGCCGGGGCGGCGGATCACCGGCGCCGCCACGCTCGCGATCATCACGTTGATGCAGGCCGGCAGGCCGCTGGCCTGGGCCGCCTCCAGCGCCGCCGGAAGCTCGGCCGCCTCGGTCACCAGCGCCCCGAAGCCGCCGAGGGCCTGGACGACCGCGTCGTAGCGGGTCGGGAGCAGGTCGCAGTGGCGCGTCCGCTCGGGGCCGTAGCTGCGCAGCTGGATCTGGTGCTCGGCGTTCCAGCGCGCGTCGTTGCCGACCACCGCGACGAACGGGATTCGATAGCGCACGGCGGTGTCGAACTCGGCCATGTGGAAGCCGAAGGTGCCGTCGCCCAGCACCGCGACCACGGGGGCACCGGGGCGCTCCAGCGCGGCGGCGATCGCGAAGGGGATCGACGCGCCGATCGTGCCCGAGACGCCGTTGATCAGCCGGCGCCCGGCGCGGACCAGGGCCTGCGGCCACTGCCCGATCTCGCCGCCGTCGCAGATCAGCGTGCCGTCGGGGTGGCGTTCCAGGAAGGCGTCGACCGCCCGGCACAGCTCCACCGGGTGCAGGCGCGCACCACCCCCGCGCAGCTCCGCCCAGGCGGGCGGCCGGTAGGCGAGGGCGGCCCGCGCCTCCCGGTGCCAGGCCTCCCGGCGGGGGAGGGCGGTGGCGCGCGCGGTCAGCGCCGCCAGCACCGGCCGCGGATCGGCGAGGCCCGAGACGGCGAGGCGGTCGGCCGGCGCGCGGGCCAACAGCGCCGGATCGGGATCGACGACGGCGAAGCGGCAGTCGGGCGCGAGGGCGGGCGCCGCGCCGAAGCGCAGGGTGAAGTCGAGCGGCTTGCCGAGGAGCACGAGGAGATCGGTCCGCGCCAGGATCTCCGCGAAGGCGCCGAGCGCCGGATCGTTGATCCCGCGCGGGCTCTCCATGCCGACGACCGGCAGGCCGAGAGTTTCTTCCAGCGTTGCCATGGCAGCCCGGCCGGAGGCGTCGCACAGGGCCGGGCCGCAGGCGATCAGCGGCCGTTCCGCCCCCGCGAGGGCAGCGAGGAGATCGGCCACGAGATCCGGCGCCGGCTCGGCGATCCGGATGGCGGCCGCGGCCCGGTCCGGGATCCGCACCGAGGCGGCGGGGACGGCCGTCTCTAGCAGGTCGACCGGCAGGCTCAGATGGACCGGGCCGGGCCGCCCCTCCCGGGCGATCCGGAAGGCCCGGGCGAGGTCCGGCCCGAGGGCGGCGACCGACCCGGCGGTCCAGGCGGCCTTGGTCATCGGCCGGGCGATGTCGGCCTGGGCCAGTTCCTGGAAGGCGCCGCGCCCGAGCTCCGACAGGCCCGCATGGCCGGAGAGCAGCAGCACGGGCGACTCGGCCGCGAGCGCCGTGGTGAGCGCCGCCGCGCCGTTGGTGTGGCCCTGCCCACCGGTCACCAGGGCGACGCCGACCTCGCCGGTCAGCCGGCCCCAGGCGTCGGCCATGTGGACGCAGGCCGCCTCCTGGCGGGTGTGGATGAGGCTGATCCCGGTCTCCAGCAGGGCGTCGAAGACCGGCATGATGTGGTTGCCCGACAGGGTGAAGATCCGGGTGACGCCGAGCGCCTCCAGGGTCCGGGCCACGATGTCGGCGCCGCGCAGGGTCTGCATGGACGGGCTCTCCTCAGGCGGCGGCGTCGAGGAGCGAGCCGCCGGGCCGCACATGCGTGAAGTGCACCGGCTCCATCGCGAGGTCGAGCGCCCCGCCGCGCTGGCGGACCACGGTGAAGTGCGAGGTCGCGAGGTCCGAGGCCTCCGGGAAATCCTCGCGGAAATGGGCGCCGCGGCTGTCGGTGCGGGCGAGCGCCGCCCGGGCGACCGCCTGGGAGACCAGCACGAGGTTCTCGAGGTTCAGCCGGTCCATCCAGGTCAGCGCGTAGCGGCGGTCGCCGTCCGGCGCGCCGGCCCGGGCGACCGCGTCGGAGAGCCCGTCGAGGGTGGCGAGCGCCCGGGTCAGCCCGGCCGCGTCCCGCAGGATGCCGACATCGGCCCACATCGTCTCGTAGAGCGCCTCGCGGATCTCCGGCAGCGACTCCGCCGGCCGGCCGAGCGGGCCGTAGGCGCGGGCGAGGCCCGCCTCGATGGCGGCGGGATCGGGCTCGGCGAGGCGGCCCTCGCGCGTCACGGCCCGCGCCATGGACTGGCCGGCCAGCCCCCCGAACACCGTGGAGTTCGCAACGCCGTTGCCGCCCAGCCGGTTCGCCCCGTGGACGCCGCCGGTATCCTCGCCGGCAGCGTAAAGGCGCGGCAGCGCGGTGGTGCAGTCGACCGCGAACTGGAGGCCGCCCATCATGTAGTGGGCCGTGGGGATGACCTCGACGAGCCCGCCCGCGAGGTCGAAGCCGCAATCGGCGCAGCGCTCGACCATGCCCTTGAACCGGCGGCGCACGTCCTCGGGGCCGAGATGGCTCATCTGGATGTGCACGCCCCCGCTCGGCGTGGCGAAGCCGTCGCGCAGCCGCCGCATGATCGAGCGGCTGACCACGTCCCGGGTCGCGCGCTCGGCCCGCGGATCGTAGGCCTCCATGAAGCGCTGGCCGGTGGAATCGAGGAGCCAGCCGCCGGCTCCGCGCAGGCCCTCCTCCAGCACCGTCCCGGTCATGCGGGTGCCGGCGCCGGCGAGCAGCCCGGTCGGGTGGAACTGCACCATCTCCATGTCGCGCAACGGCAGCCCGGCGCGCAGAGCCATGGCGAGACCGTCGCAGGACTTGTCGCCCGACGGCGTGTGGTACTTGTACATGGTCGGCCCGCCGCCGGTGGCGAGCAGCACGGCCTTCGCCCGCACCAGCTTCGGTTCGCCGGTGCGCATGTCGAGCATCAGCACGCCCGCCAGCCCCGAGCCGTCCCGGGCCGGGATCAGTTCCAGGGCGCGGTGGTCCTCCAGGCGGTGCACGTCCCGGCGCCAGACCTGCTCGGACAGGCGGTTGATAATCTCGATGCCGGTCAGGTCGCCCTTGTGCACCGTCCGGTCGAAGGTCTGGCCCGCGAAGGCCTTCTGGTGGACGCTGCCGTCCGGGTTGCGGTCGAAGAAGCAGCCGAGCTCGGTCTCCAGCTCGCGGATCCGCACCTGCGCCTCGGTCACGAGCGTCCAGGCCAGCGCCTGGTCGTTCAGCCACTTGCCGCCCTCGATCGTGTCCATGAAGTGCCGCTCGACCGAGTCGCCCGGCGCCAGCGCCACGTTGTAGCCGCCCTGGACCATGCGGGTGCAGCCGCATTTCCCCAGCAGACCCTTCACCGCGACGGTGACGTCGAGGTCCGGCGCGACCTTCTTGGCGTGGAGCGCGGCGAACAGCCCGGCCCCGCCGGAGCCGAGGATCAGGATGTCGGTCTCGACCTGTTCGGGGCTCATCGGGCCTCCTCGAGGGAGGCGATGACGGCGTCGCGCCGGGCGGCCACGTCGCGCTGCACGTCGGCGAAGAGCGAGCCGCCGTGCGAATCCATGCCGACCAGCAGCGGCCCGAAATCGCGGATCGCGAACTGCCACAGGCTCTCGGGATGGAGATCGTCGAGGTCGACGTCCACGATGGTCTCGATCCAGGTGGTCTCCAGCGCCGCCGCGCCGCCGACGATCGCCAGGTAGGCGCCGCCGCGCCGCGCGAAGGCGTCGAGGGTCGCCGGCCCCATGCCGCCCTTGCCGACGATGAGGCGCACGCCCTCGCGCTCCATCAGCGCGTCGGTGAAGCGCTCCATGCGCATCGACGTGGTGGTGCCGATGCAGAACGGCGCGAAGCCGACCGGCGCCTCGTTGGAGACCGGGACGCGGTGGACGTTCGGCGCGGTGTGGATCACCGCGTGGCCGTCGAGGTCGAGCCGGGTGCGGCGGTCCCGGTCGAACATGTGGATCAGGGTCGCGTCGCGGATGCCGAACAGCCAGCGCCGCAGGGTGACGGTGTCGCCGATCCGGAGCGCCCGGATCTCGGCCTCGCCGGCCGGCATGTCGAGGACGTGGTGGGCCACGGTCTGCTCCTCAATCGAACGCGATGCCGCCGGGCGTGAGCGTCGCGCGGGCGCGGCGGGCCGAGTGGCACTGGATGTTCACCGCGACCGGGTTCTGGGTGATGTGGGTCGCGGCGAGCTCGACATGGACGGCGAAGCTCGTGGACCGGCCCCCGAGCCCCTGCGGGCCGATGCCGAGTTCGTTCACGGCCCGCGACAGCTCGGCCTCGATCCGGGCGCCTTCGGGATCGGAGCAGACCGAGCGCAGCGGCCGGGTCGCCGCCACCTTGGCGAGGTGCATGCACAGGTCGGAGGTGCCGCCGAGCCCGACGCCCACGATGGTCGGCGGGCAGACCCGGCCGCCGAGCTCGATCACCCGGTCGATGACGAAGCGCTTGGCCGCGCCGATCCCGTCCGAGGGCAGCAGCATCTGCAGGAACGAGCCGTTCTCGGAGCCCGAGCCCTTCGGGATCATCTCCACCGCCACGGTCTCGGGCCGGTCGTCGAAGTCGACGTGGATGATCGGCACGCGGATGCCGCAGGAGGTCTGCTCGTTCCTGCGGGTGATCGGGTGGACCACCGAGGAGCGCAGGGAGAAGTCCTTGGTCGCCCGCTCGCAGCCGCGCCGGATCGCGGCCTTGAGCGCGGCGCCGTCGAAGCGCACGTCGGCGCCGATCACGACGTTGTAGATCGGGATGCCGGTATCCTGGCAGAGGATATTCTTCGTGCGCTCCGCGACCGCGACGTTCTCCACCATCGTGTCGAGGATGGCGCGGCCGGTGGCGCTGGTCTCGGCCCGCTGCAGGTCGGCGAAGCCCGCCTTGATGTCGGGCGGCAGGATCTTCAGGGCGCGGACGTAGAGGTCGCGGCAGACCTCCTCGAATTCGCGGATGTCGAGATCCATGGCGGGTCTCCGCTGGTGACGGTCGGGGGATCAGGCCCCGCTCAGGAGGAACAGCAGGCCGACCGCGAAGGCGGCCGCGAGACAGCCCGCCACGACGCCGGCATTGCGCTCGCGGAAGCGCAGCCACTCGATGGCGAGCACGCGCAACCCCAGCGCCATGTGGACGGCGAGCGCGCAGACGAGTCCCCATTCGGCCGTGCGGACGAGGCCGTTGTGGGTGAGGCCGAGGAAGCTCTCCAGCCGGTCGGCACCCTGGAGCGCGGTGCCGAGCGCGATGAAGTGCATCGGCAGGAACAGCGCCAGGGCGATCCCCGAGAGCCGGTGGATCAGCGCGGCGGCGAAGCCGGGCCGGCGCAGGGACGCGCGGGTGATGCCGGCCCGCCCGGCCGTGCCCGGGGCGGTCCTCATGCCGCGTACACCGCGAGTGCCGCCCGCAGGCCCAGCCCGGCGAGCAGGGCCGAGAGGGCGATCATGGCGACGTCGAGGGAGCGGCCGCGCCAGCCGGTCCACTCGCGCAGGACGCTGCGCAGGCCGATCGGCGCGTGGATCGCGGCGGCCAGGACGAAGACCGCGTAGAACAGCAGGAAGGCGAGGTTGCCCTGCGTCCGGCCCAGGATCTCGCCGGCCGTGAGCCCGCCGCGCACCGCGTAGAGGATCGTGCCGAGATGGACCGCGACCGTGACCGCCAGGATCGCCGCGGTGCCGCGCTGGGCGAGGTACAGGAGCGGGCTCATCCGCGCCTCCAGAACCGGCGCAGCGCCGCCTTGCCGGTCTCGCGCTTGAGGCCCGCGATCGAGAAGGTCGGGCTCAGGCCCTTCGGACAGTGCTCGGTGCAGCTCATGTGGCTGTGGCAGGAGTGGCAGCCGGCATCGCCCGCCACCGCGGCGAGCCGATCCCGGTCGCGGTCGCGCACGTCGTTGACCAGCGTCCAGGCCCGGTTGAGGGCCGCCGGCCCGAGATAGTCGGGGTTCCACGTCACCAGATCGCAGGCGGCGTAGCAGACGCCGCAATTGATGCACTCGATGCCGGCATCGACCTCCCGGCGCGCGGCGGATTCCGGTTCCACGACCGCGAAATCCTCGGGCGGGTTCTCGCCCGGCTCGAAGAAGCCGTGGGCCCGGCGCCACTTCTCGAAGAAGGGCTCCATGTCGACCGCGAGGTCCTTCACCACCGGCAGGTTGCGCAGGGGCTCCAGCAGAAGCTCTCCGTCGGGCGCCACGGCGGCGACCCGGGTCCGGCAGGTCCAGCGCGGGCGCCCGTTCACCGTCATGCCGCAGGAGCCGCACATGCCGACGCGGCAGGCGAACCGGTAGGCGAGGGTCGGGTCCTGGTCGCGCTGGATCTCGGTGACGACGTCGAGCACCGTCTGGTTGGCCCGGCGCGGCACCGCGTAGTCCGCGACGGTCTCGCCGCGCCGGACATGCACCCGCAGCGTCTCGCCTGCACCCGGGTCGACGGCCGCGTGGCCGACGGGAGCCGTCACCGGTTGGCCTCCTTCGGAGCGCCGGCAGCGTTCGGATCGGGGAAGAACAGCTCGCTCTCGCTGTCGGCCTTGGCCGAGACCAGCCCGGCCCGGTTCATGTACGCGAGGTAGGCGAGCATCCGCTCGGGCTTGGTGGTCCAGGCGTTCTGCGGCGCGCGGATGATGGCCACGGCCTCCTCGGGCGAGATCTTCGCCCCCTCGGCCTTGATCCACAGGGCGGCGGCCCGGGCCGGGTCGTCGCGGATCAGCGCGAGGCTCTCCTCCAGCGCCGCCCGGAAGGCCGCCGTGACCTTGGGGTTCTCGGTGACGAAGCGGTTGGTCGCCCAGACGAGGTTGAAGGTGTGGGGGCCGCCCATCACGTCGTAGCTGTCGAGCACCTTGCGGGCGCGCGGGTCCTTCAGCTCCATCTCCTGGAAGGGCGGAGAGCCGAAATGGGCGGTGATCTCGGAGCGGCCGCCCATCATGGCGGTCTGCGCGTCCGGGTGCCCCATCGAGACGGTGAGCGGGTCGAGCTTGGCCTGCTGGCCCGGCCCGAAGGCCTTCTCGGCGGCCATCTGCAGGGTGATGGCCTGGATCGAGGTCTTGGCGGTCGGCAGGGCGATCTTGTCCTGGGGCCCGAAATCCGTGATCGCCTTCACCGCCGGGTTGATGGTGACCAGCCAGAGCGGCATCGCGTTCAGCGCCGCCACGCCCTTGACCTTGAGATTGCCCTGCGTCCGGCCCCAGATCGTCAGGAACGGGCCGACGCCGCCGGAGGCGAGGTCGAGGTTCCCGGAGAGCAGGGCCTCGTTCATCCCCGAGCCGCCGGTGAAGCGCAGCCACTCGGCCTTGACGTCGAGCCCGCGCTGCTTGGCCTGCTTCTCGAGCAGGCCCTCCTCCTCCATCACGGTGAGCGGCAGGTAGGAGATCCCGAACTGCTTGGCGAGCCGCACGGTCGAGACCTCGGCCCGGGCGGCGCCGAGCGCCCCCCATAGGACCGCGACCGTCCCGACGAGCCGGATGATGCTCCGTGCCGTCATGGCGCTCCTCACCTGTCCGCGCGCCGATCTTGCGAAGTCCGCGACCTCGTCGGCGTCGGATCGAGGATACGCCCCCGGGAAGGCCTGTCAACATTCATGTGTCATATATATGACTTGAGGGCCGAGCTCCCGGTGGCTGCACCGAGGCGCCCCGTGCGCGAGGGGACCGGCGGCGGATCGGCGGCGTGCGACCGGCTCTCGCCCTCGCTCTCATCGCGATGATCGTCGACATGGCACGCGTCAGAGTCGGCCCTTGTCTCGGGCTACCCGCCCCGCTGCGGGCGTCGGCACAGATTTAAGGTCATTTATAAGACTTGCGCGCAGGCGTGCCGCTGCCGGCTGCCGCGACGTCGCTCACGCGAGGGCCGGCCGGAATGCGGCCTGCGGCCGGCACCGCGCAACCCGACCCGCGGCGGAAGCCGGATCCGCCCGCGTCAGTCTTCCAGTGGCCGAAATCCGCTCGATGCGGGCTCCGCCGCCACGGCGCAGGTGTGGTCCTGCACGACCTCGCCGTTGGAGGCCTTGCCGAAGCGGCTGGTCACCAGACCGTCCAGGAGCACGAAGCCCGGCTTCGCGCCCGGAAACTCGGCGCCCACGACAGCCAGGGCGTGCTCGCCCATGGCCGAGCGCGCCCCGTCGTCGCGCGCCAGCAGGTCGAACGGGTCCGCGGTGCCGAGATCCTCGCCGAGCACGCGCATCGCCCTGTACGGGCGACCGACCAGCGGCTCCGCGAGAGGGGCCCAGCGATCCCCGATCGTGGGTGCGAGGCGGCGGAGGGTGTCGCGGACATCCTGGCGGACGCAGTCGATGTGGATGTGCAGCTGCCCCTGAGTCCGCCGCAGCCGCGAATTCACCGCGAGACTGACGTCCCGCCGGTCGAGCGGATGGCCGAGACGCTCCTCCACGAAGGTTCGGGCGCGCCACGCCTTGGCGAAGTAGTTCGTCGTGCCGGGCTGGAGGAGCACGGGGCTCTCGATGCCGGTGATGCGCGCCGTCGGGATCAGGAGGAACTGCGCCCGCCCGCGAAGGTCTTTGAGGATGGCGTATCCCTTCTCGACCCCACCCTCCAGGTCGACCAGGCTGCACGGTGCGGGGCCCTGTCCGCGCAACGCGTGGGGGACGCACGCGCCGTGCACGATCGCCCACAGGGCTCCGCCCTTCCCGAGGAGGTTGGGCACGAGGGCGACGGCCAGCCAGACGGCCGTCGCCGCGAGGACGAGCAGGATGCCCAGCGATCGCCGCGACAGCCCGGTCCTCGCGCGCCCCGTCGAGCCGCGCGGTGACACGGTGCCCGGCCGGCCGCGGACGGCGTCACGCACCTGACGGGTGAGCTCGGCCGCGGCTCTGCGCAAATCCATGACGTGACCCGGTAGCCCGTTGCCGCGAAGCGCCGGGGCCGCCGACGCCGGAACCGTCTTACAGATCGCCCGCCGCCTGAGCGATCTCTGTCCCGCTACGGATGCAACGCCGGACGGATCGTGCGGAACGCGGGCGCCGCCGTGGAGGCTGGCACCGGACGCGGTGACGCGGCCGCGCTTTTCGCGCTCCGGAAGCCGCGCGGCCCCTTCTCGGACACCTATCCGATGGGCCATGCCTTGAGAGGCCTCGTCATCGGCGCCGGACTGGGACATGCCTGTCCGCACCCCGATGCCGTCGGCGGCCGCAACCGATCCGGCGGCGCGCCGCCGGGAACGCGGCGCGAACGACAGGGGTGGGACGACGCGCGCGAGGACCTGCTCGACGCGCGCTCCGGGAGCCGGGAGCCCGGCGACCGCTGAGACAGACCGGACGGCCGGGGCGACCCGGGCCGCCCACGCGAGGAGACGACCATGACCGACGAACCGCACGGCTTCGACCGCGGCCTGACCAATTACGGCGACCGCGACTTCGCCCGGTACCTGCGCCGCTCCTTCGCGCGCTCGATGGGCATCTCGGTCGGCCTGCTGAACAAGCCGGTGGTCGGCATCGCCATGACGCCGTCGGGCTTCAACAACTGCCACCGGGGCATGCCCGAGCTGGTGGAGGCGGTCTCCCGCGGCGTGCTGGCGGCCGGCGCCCTGCCGCGGCCGTTCCCGACCGTGTCGCTCGGCGAGGTTTTCCTCAACCCGACCAGCATGATGTACCGCAACCTCATGGCCATGGACACCGAGGAGATGATCGGGGCCCAGCCGATGGACGCGGTGGTGCTGATCGGCGGCTGCGACAAGACCGTGCCGGCCCAGCTCATGGGCGCGGCCTCCGCCGACCTGCCGGCGATCCAGCTCGTCACCGGCCCGATGTCGACCGGCCGCCACCGGGGCCAGCGGCTCGGCGCCTGCACGGATTGCCGGGGCTTCTGGGCCAAGTACCGGGCCGGCACCGTCGACGCCGAGGAGATCGCCGAGGTCGAGGGTCGGCTCTCCGTCACGGCCGGCACCTGCGCGGTGATGGGCACGGCCTCGACCATGGCGTGCATCGCGGAGGCGCTCGGCATGTCGCTGCCGGGCACCGCGGCGATCCCGGCGGTGCATTCCGACCGGCTGGTGGCCGCCGAGGAGACCGGCCGCGCGGCGGTGCGGCTGATCGAGACGCGGATCCGGCCCTCCCAGGTGATCACGCAGAAGTCGGTCGAGAACGCGATCCGCGTGCTGATGGCGGTGTCGGGCTCGACCAACGCCATCGTGCACCTCACCGCCATCGCCGGGCGGCTCGGCATCCGGATCTCGCCCGAGCGGTTCAATCAGATCTCCGACGAGACGCCGGTGCTGGTCGATCTGAAGCCCGTGGGCCAGGGCTACATGGAGGATTTCCACGCCGCCGGCGGCATGGGCGCGCTCCTGCGCGAACTGCGCCCGCTCCTTCACCTCGACACCATGGACGTGGAGGGCCGGATGCTCGCCGAGCGTCTGGACGAGCCGGAGGCCTGGGTCGACCGCGCGGTGATCCGCACCGCGGCGGATCCCGTATCGCCCGTCGGCGGCTTGGTGGCCCTGTCCGGCAGCCTCGCGCCCGACGGGGCGATCTTCAAGCGCGCGGCGGCGACGCCCGAGCTGTTCGAGTCGGAGGGCCGGGCGGTGGTGTTCACCGGCCTGGAGGACCTCTCGGCGCGCATCGACGACCCCGACCTCGATGTGGCGCCCGGCGACATCCTCGTCCTGCAGAATGCCGGCCCGCACGCGGCCGGCATGCCGGAGGCGGGCTACCTGCCGATCCCCAAGAAGCTGGCGCAGGCGGGCGTGAAGGACATGGTGCGCATCTCCGACGCGCGGATGTCGGGCACGGCCTTCGGGTCGATCGTCCTCCACGTGGCCCCGGAGGCCGCGGTGGGCGGACCGCTGGCCGCGGTGCGCGACGGCGACCGCATCCGCCTGTCGATCCGGGACAAGCGCGTCGATCTCCTGGTCGCGCAGGACGAGATCGCCCGCCGGCTCGCCGACCATCGCCCGCCCCCGGCCCCGGCCCGGGGCTACAAGGCGCTCTACCGGCGCAGCGTCACGCAGGCCCCGGAAGGCTGTGACTTCGACTTCCTCGCCAAGGCGGAGGGCTGACGGCCCGCAACCCTCCGTCCGGACGCGCCGGACGGCCGTGACGGACACCGTCGATCCGAAAACCGCGGCCCGCCCGACCGCGGGCCGCGCGCCGTCGCGGCATCTGAGGCCATCGCATCGCCCGTGCCTGTCCCGGCGGTGAGGCGGCCCGAGCCGGGGTGCCGCCTCGGACCGGCTCAGCCCGGGATCGTGGAGCGCGCCGCCTCGAGCAGTTCCCCGGCCAGGGCCTCGTCGTCGACGCCCCGGGCCAGCACCACCGCCCCCACCATGGTCGACAGCGCGATCAGGGCGCGCTGCCGGCGGCGTTCCTTCGACGCTCTGGGCAGCCTGTCCGCGATGAGACCGGCGAGCCCCTTGACCCCCTGGGTGAACCGCGCCCGCAGGGCGCTTCCGGGCGGCTCACGCCCGACGTCGTTCACCAGCGCCGCGACGGGGCAGCCTCTCCCCGGCGTGCGGACATGCCCCAGGGAGAGGTAATTCTCGATGAAGGCGTCGAGGTTGGCCCGGTACTCGGCGCTGATCGCCGCGTCGAACGCCTCCGCAGCGAGGGCATCCTTGCTGGCGAACTGACCGTAGAAGCCGCCATGGGTCAGGCCCGCGGCCGCCATGATGTCGACGACGCCGATACCGTGCAGGCCGCGCTCCCGGAACAGGGCCGAGGCGACCTCGACCACGCGCTGGCGGTTCAGCTTGGCTTGCTCCTGCGAGACCCTCGGCATCGTACCGTCCTCCGCTCCGCCTCCTCACATAGATGCGAGATGTCATTTATTGAAGGGACGGCGAGCCGCGGATGCCCGAGGCCGGGCGGAGAGCGGCGTCGCGGTCGCGCCGCGGCGGCCGTTCAGGGCTGCCGACCGGCCCGGGCGAGGGGGCGAAGCGCGGGCCGGTCGACGCACCGCGCGCCCGGGACCCGAGCGCGCGATCGCGGGATGCCCCGAGCGGGGCATCGGTGGGGGGCGGCCGGGTCAGGGCTCGGCCGGCACGGGCACCGGTGCGGGGCCGGGTGCGGTCCGCGGCGCGTGCGCGTCCCGCGCCACCCGGAACCAGAGGGCGTAGAGTGCCGGCAGGAACAGCAGGGTCAGCAGGGTCCCGACGCCGACGCCGCCGATGAGCACGTAGGCCAGCGCCCCCCAGAACACCGAGTGGGTCAGCGGGACGAAGGCGAGCATCGCGGCAGCGGCCGTCAGGATCACCGGTCGGGCCCGCCGCACCGTCGACTCGACGATGGCCTCGTAGTCCGACAGGCCCGCCGCGCGGTCGTGGTGGATCTGGTCCACCAGGATCAGCGTGTTGCGCATCAGGATGCCGGACAGCGCGATCAGGCCGAGGATCGCGTTGAAGCCGAAGGGCTGGTGGAAGACGAGCAGCGTCGGGACCGCCCCGACGAGGCCGAGCGGCGCGGTCGCGAACACCATGAACATCGTGGTGAACGAGCGGACCTGCAGCATGATGACCGTCAGGGTCATGATCAGCATCAGCGGGAAGACCGTGACGAGCGCCTTCATCGCCTTCTCGCTCTCCTCCACCGAGCCGGCCGTGTCGATGCGGTAGCCGGGCGGCAGCCTCGCCTTGATGGCCGCGAGTTCGGGGACGATCTGCGCGTGGATGTCCGGCGGCTGCTTGCCGTCGATCACGTCGCCCTGCACGCGGATGTAGGTCTCGCGGTTGTAGCGCTTGAGCACCGCGTCCTCGTTGCGGCTCTCCAGGTGCGCGACCTGGGAGAGCGGCACCTGCCGCCCGTCCCGCGTGGCCAGCGTCAGGTCGCCGATGTCGCCGAGCGAGCGGCGCTCGGGGCCGGGGCTGCGCAGGAGCACGTCCACGGAGCGGAGGTTCTCGCGGACCTGGGTCGCCGGCGTCCCGTTGAGGTAGCTCTGCAGCTGCTGGCCGGCCTCCTTCGGCGTCAGGCCGATCAGGCGCAGGCGCTCCTGGTCGAGGGCGAGGTGCAGGGTCGGCGTCCTGTCGCCCCAGTCGAGGTGGACGAGGCGCATGTTGGGGTTGGCCATCATGACGTCGCGCACCTCCGCGGCGATGCCCCGGATGACGGTGAGGTCGGGCCCGACCACCCGGAAGGCGACGGGGAAGCGCACCGGCGGCCCGAACACGATCTGCAGCACCCGCACCCGCGCCTCGGGGAAGCGGCCGTCGTCCACGAGCTTGCGCACCTTGCCGCGCAGCACGTCGCGGGCGTGGGAATCCGCGGTCTGGACGACGATCTGCGCGAAGGCGGGGTCCGGCAGCTCCGGGTCGAACGAGAGCACGAAGCGCGGCATGCCCTGGCCGATATAGCTCGTGATCTCGCCCGCCTCGGGCAGCGCGCGCACGGCCGCCTCGACCTTCCGGACGCTGGCCTCGGTGGTCGCGAAGGCGGACCCGGTCGGCAGCGTCACCTCGACGATGAGCTCGGAGCGCTCCGAGTTCGGGAAGAACTGCTTCTCGACCTTGCCCATGCCGACCGCGGCCGCCGCGAACAGCGCCACGGTGATGCCGGCGGCCATCCACTTGTGGTCGACCGAGAGCCGCACGACCCGGCGCAGGCGCTGGTAGTTCCGCGTGGCGTAGATCGCGGCGTGCCCGCCCTCGACCTTCTTGATGTCGGGCAGGAGCTTGACGCCGAGGTAGGGCGTGAAGGTCACGGCCACGATCCACGAGACGATCAGCGAGAAGGCCACCACCCAGAAGATGTTGCCGGCATACTCGCCCGCCGTGGAGGCGGCGAAGCCCACCGGCAGGAAGCCCGCGATGGTGACGAGCGTGCCGGTCAGCATCGGCGCGGCGGTGGCGCTCCAGGCATGGGTCGCCGCCGAGACCCGGTCGGCGCCCTCCTCCATGCGCACCACCATCATCTCGATGGCGATGATGGCGTCGTCGACGAGGAGGCCCAGTGAGATGATGAGCGCGCCGAGCGTGATGCGGTCGAAGTCGCGGCCGGTGATCATCATCACCACGAACACGGCCGAGAGGGTGAGCGGCACCGCCAGCGCCACCACGATGCCGACCCGGAAGCCGAGCGCCACGAGGCTGACGAAGATCACCACCGAGAGCGCTGTGAAGAACTTCACCATGAACTCGTGGATGGCGTCGTCGATCACCCTCGCCTGGTCGGTGATCTTCGTGAAGGTGATGCCGGTCGGGAGATCGCGATGGATCGCGACCTCCTCGGCGTTCAGCGCCTCGCCCAGGCTCAGTCCGTTGAAGCCCGGCTTCATCACGAGGCCGAGCACCAGGGCCGGCGCGCCGTCGTTGCGGATCGCGAAGGTCTTCGGGTCCTCGTAGCCGCGTTTCACCTCGGCGATGTCGCCGAGCTTGAGGCTGCGGTCGCCGGCCGCCACCGGCAGGTCGCGGATCGCGTCGAGGCCGTCGATGGCGCCGTCGAGGCGCAGGTAGACCCGCGGGCCGTCGGCCTCGACGAAGCCGGCCGGCGTCACGTCGTTCTGGTTGGCGAGCGCCGCCAGCAGCTGCTGGCCGGTGATGCCCAGGGTCGCGAGGCGCTGGTAGGAGACCTCGACGAAGATCTTCTGCGCCTGCTCGCCGAGGATGTTGATCTTCTCGACGCCGGGCACGCGCAGCAGCCGCTGGCGCAGGTCCTCGGCGCGGAGCACGAGATGCCGGTGCGGCAGCCCCTGGGCCTGGAGCGCGTAGAGGGCGAAGTAGACGTCCGAGAACTCGTCGTTGAACAGCGGCCCGAGCACGCCGCGCGGCAGGCCGGAGGCCTGGTCGGAGAGCTTCTTGCGCGCTTGGTAGAATTCCGACTGGAGCCGGGCCGGCGGCATACTGTCCTTGAAGAAGACCTTCATCAGCATCAGGCCGGGGCGGACGGTCGTCTCGACGCGGTCGTAGTAGACGAGCTCCTGCAGCCGCTTCTCCAGCGGGTCGGCGACCTGCCGCTGCATCTCGTCGGTGGTCGCGCCGGGCCAGGCGGCCGAGACCGCCATGGTCTTGACCGTGAAGGTCGGGTCCTCGGCGCGCCCGAGCTTCTCGAAGGCGAAGATCCCGGCCGCGGTGACGGCGAGCAGGAGGAACAGCGTGACGGCGCGCTCGCGCACCGCCAGGGCCGAGAGATTGAAGCCGGAGGCGTTCATCGGCCGGCCTCCACGACGCTGGCGTCGGCCTGACGGACCTTCTCGCCCGCTCTCAGCAGATGGGCGCCGAGCGCGACGATCCGGTCACCGGGCGTCAGGCCCGAGGCGACTTCCGCGGTCTCCTCCGACAGGCGCGCGACGGTGACGGGCTGCGCCGCGACGGTCTGGGTCTCGGCGTCGTAGCGCCAGACGGCCGAGCCGCCGCCCTGGTCGAACAGGGCCCCCAGCGGCACGGACACCGAAGCCCGCGCCTGCCCCTGGGCAGGGATCAGCTGGAGCGTCACAGTCGCCCCGAGGGGCGCGGTCTCGCCCCCGCCCGACAGGATGTAGCGGGCGCGGTATGTGCGGGTCGCCGGATCGGCCGTGGCCGACAATTCCCGGAGCTTGGCCGGGTAGGTCGTCTCGCCCTCGGCGTAGAGGGTGGCCGACGCCGTGCCCTTCGCGCGTTGCCGGCTCCCCTCCGGCAGGAACACCTCCGCCTCGCGCGCGCCGTCGCGGGCGAGCTTCACCACCGTCTGCCCGGCGGCGACGACCTGGCCGGGCTCGGTCGGCACCTCCATCACGACCCCGTCGGCATCGGCCTGGAGCTCGGAATAGCCGGCCTGGTTGGCGATCTGGCTCGCCTGCGCCTCGGCGTTGGCGAACTGGGCGATGGCCGCGTCGGCGGCCGCCTTGTTCTGGTCGTAGGTCTGCTTGGAGGTCCACCCGTCGCCGACGAGCTTGCGGCTGCGCTCCTCGTCGGCCCTGGCCTTGATCATCTGCGCGCGGGCCGCCTCGACCGAGGCGCGGGCCGCGTTGAGCGCCAGGGTGAAGTCGGTCCGGTCGAGCCGCATCAGGGGCTGGCCGAGGCGCACGTGGTCGCCCGGGTCGACGAGGCGCTCGAAGATCTTGCCGCCGACCCGGAAGCCGAGGTTGCTCTCGGTGCGCGCCCGGATCACGCCGGTGTAGCGCGCCACCGCCGCCGAGGCGGGCGCGACCGCGACGGTCTGCACCAGCGGCGGCTCCGGCGTGACGGCGGTCTCGGCCGGCGAGCATGCCGCGAGTGCCAAGCCGGCGAACCCGATCACCCATCGCGCGTCCATCACCGAGCCCCGTCGCAGCCGATCGCCCAAAAGAATTATGACCATCATTTATTCTGGCGCGATACCGCGGTCAATGGCGGCCGCGCCCGGCGTCGGCCGAGGACTGACGCGCGCCGTCCCCTCCGGCTCCGATCCGGAGGCCGTCCGATCCCCCTTGAAGAGAGCGGGGTCTGCCGGCATCTCACGATCATGCCCGATGTCGCGCTCGACGAAGCCAGCCTCGCCCGCTTTCTCGATGCCTTCTACGGGCGCGTGCGCGGCGATGCGCTGCTCGGACCCGTCTTCGCGGCCGCGATCCCCGACCCGGACTGGCCGCGGCACATGGAGACCGTCCGGGCGTTCTGGTCCTCGGTCCTCTTCAAGTCAGGCCGGTACAAGGGCAACCCGTTCGGCAAGCATCTCGCGCTGGGCCGCCTCGAGCCCGAGCACTTCGCGCGGTGGCTCGACCTGTTCGGGGAGACGGCCTCCGCCCATTTCCCGCCCGAACCTGCCGCCCTCCTGATCGAGCGCGCGCACCGCATCGGCGACAGCCTGAAGGCGGGCCTGTTCTTCCGGCCAGACGTGCTGCCCGTGCCCGCGGCGGGATCGGCCGCGCCGTGACCCGCGGAGAAGGCGCACGCGTGAGACGCACGCGGAGCCGCGACCGGCGGGACGGCCCGAGATCCCGGGGGGGCGGGTCCGGAGCCCTCAGAGCGCGGCCGGACTCGTGCGCGCCCGACGGCAGTGAATCAGCCACAGCACGATCGCCACGTTGACGGCGTTCCAGGCCAGCCCGTTGACGAACGCCGCACGGTAGGAGCCGGTGGCGTCGAAGATCGCCCCCGTGAGCCAGCCGCCGAGCGCCATGCCGGCCAGCGTCGCCATCAGCACCGCACCGATCCGCGCCCCGGCCTCCTCGGCCGGGAGGTACTCGCGCACGATGATCGCGTAGGCCGGCACGATGCCGCCCTGGAACAGGCCGAACAGAGCCGAGATCACGTAGAGCGAGGTCAGGTCGTCGAACGCGAGGTAGAGCGCGAGCGCCGCCGCCTGCAGCAGCGCACCGGCCAGCAGCGTCGCGAGACCGCCGATCCGGTCGGCGACGAAGCCCGACGCGACCCGGCTGACGATGCCGAAGCCGAGCATCAGCGACAGCATCTGCGCGCCGCGGGCGACGCCGTACCCGAGATCGCTGCAGTACGCCACGATGTGGACCTGCGGCATCGCCATCGCCACGCAGCACGCGGTGCCGGCCACGACGAGGAGGCCCTGCAGCGCCGCGGGCGACAGCGTCGTCACGGCCTGCGGACCGGCCGCGCACGTCGCCGAAGCCCGCGGCGGCCGGCCCCGCATCGCCAGCGCGAGGGGCAGCATGGCGACGAGGCAGAACAGGCCGATTCCGGCCTGCGTCGCGCGCCAGCCGTACGCGTGGACCGCGCGCTCCACCACCGGCGGCCAGAGCGTGCCCGCGAGGTAATTGCCGGACGCGCACAGCGCGACGGCGAGCCCTCGCCGGCGCGAGAACCAGCGCGACACGTCGGCCATCAGCGGTCCGAAGGCGACCGAGCTGCCGAGCGCCCCGACGAGCACGCCGTGCACGAGGGCGAACTGCCAGAGGTTCGTCGCGAGGGCGCTGAGCCCGTAGCCGAGGGCCAGGCAGACGGTGCCGAGGAGCAGCGGGGGCACGATGCCGATGCGGTCCGCGAGCCGGCCCATCAGGAGGCCGCCGACCGCGAAGCCGACCATCGTGAGGGTATAGGGCAGGGCGGCCGCCGCCCGATCGACCCCGAACTCGGCCTGAACGGCGGGCAGCACGACGACGACCGACCACATGCCGACGCCTCCGACCGTGCCGAGCGCCGTCGCCGCGGCGAGCCGACGCCAAGCGCGGCCCGAATCGGCAATCCCATCCTCAGCCATTCCGGCGCACATCGATCTCCGTCCGTGCGGCGCGTTTCACACGAATGCGCCTTCGTCGCCAGCACCGGGCCCGCCCGTCGGCGCGGGCCTTCGGGACACCGCTCGCTTGCCGACGCGCGCCTCACCCGGCGCTGCCGCGGCGCGCGATCGGTGCTAGAGGTGCCGCCGCGCTCGCCGGCGATGCCGGCTCGGGCCGGGGCGACCATCGGTCGGCCGATGTCGGGCCTCGATGGCGCCCGTCCACCGACTACCCGTACGAGAGGGCTGACGCCACGATGCGAACGATCGTTTATGCCGATGGCGGTTGCGACCCGAACCCCGGGCCGGGGGGGTGGGGCGTCGTCATCGCGGCCCCGGACGGCACGATCGAGCTGTGCGGCGGGGAGCCCGGCACCACGACCAACAACCGGATGGAACTGACGGCCGCGATCAAGGGCCTCGAGCATTTCCCCGCCGGGGCCGCGATCGAGATGCGGTGCGACAGCCAGTACGTCGTCAAGTCGGTGACCGAGTGGATGCGCGGCTGGAAGGCGCGGGGCTGGCGCTCGACGACGGGTGACGTGAAGAACGTCGATCTCATGAAGCGCCTCGACGAACTGAACGCGGCGCGGGACGTGAAGTGGACCTGGGTCCGGGGGCATGCCGGCGACCGCCTCAACGAGCGCGCCGACGCGCTCGTCCACAGGGGGCGTCGCGAAGCGAAGCTCGGCAAGCTCGAGTCGCGGAGCAGCGCCGCGCCCGTACCGGCCCCGACCGCCGCACCGGCGCCGTCGAGCCGGGGCGCCGACCTGCGGATCGACCTCGCGCTCGGCCTCCAGGTCGCTCGGGCCGCGAAGGCGGCGGGTGTCACGCCCGACGCACTCGTCGACGATGCGATCCGCTTTTACCTGGAGATCGGGCCGAGCGAGGTCGCACGCCTGCGATCAGGCCGGGCCTAGCGGGCGAGGCCGCGCGCGGCGACGCCGGGTCGCCGTTCCGCGATCTCCGGGACGGGGCTCGGCCTACTCGCAGACCTCGATCCGCCGAATGTGCTCGTACCCGTACGGGTCGATGTACGCGCGGCGCTCGAAGTGGCAGGCGCCGTACGGGTCGGGCGCGGCGTAGACGGGGCGACCCGGGTAGTACCCGCTGTTGGCGGACGCGATGGCGCTCCCGGCCACGACGCCGCCGAGGATGCCCAGCGCCACGGCGCCGCCGACGCCGATGCCGCGCGCCTGAGCGGCCGGCGGGGTGGCGCAGAGTGCCAGAGCGACCAGCGCGGCCGCACCGCCGGTCCGCAGAAACGTTTGACGCATGGTGTCCTCCCATTCCTCGATGCGGACACCATGAGCCCGCGACCGCCGGATCTCGGTGCTGATCGGCACCCCGAGTTCAGGGCCCGCCGCGCGCGACGCGGTGCCGGGCGATCCGGCGCTGTCATCGATCCTGTTCGGAGCTGTGGTAGCTACCCGGACCGGCCGCGCGGCCTTGTGGACCGCGCGGCGCTCGTGAACGGGACCGCCATGCGCTTCTCTGCCCTCGTCGTCGGTTTGTGCCTGACCTCCTTCCCGATCGGTGCGGCACTGGCACAACCGGCCCCGAAGCCCGCGCCCACGACCGCGCCGGATCCGGCCCTGCTGAAGGTTGCCCGGGAGACCGTCGCGCAGATGCAGGGTGATCGCGCCGCGACGCTCGGCTCGATGGCGGCCCCCATGATCGGCATGATGCAGCAGATCGGGATCAAGGAGCCCGACAGGGCGCAGGTGCTGGTGCAGGAGGTCGTCATGCCGACGCTCACGGCGCACTACGACGAGCTGCTCGACATCCAGGCGCGCGGTTTCGCCACCGTGCTGAACAAGGACGAGTTGCAGGCCATCGCCGCCTTCTACGCGACCCCCGCCGGGAAGCGCCTCGCGGCGGCCCAGCCGCAGCTCGCTCAGATCCAGCTCGCGGGCATGCAGCAATGGATCCAGTCGGTGATGCCCGAGATGCAGGGCAAGCTGACGACGGCCATCCAGGCCCACGGCTGGGCGCCGGGCGGACCGGCGAAGCCGCGTTGAGCCTCCCCGGGCCGCGACGTCTTCCGAGCGGAGCGGCGCCCTGCTTCGAAGGCGTCGATAGGCCGGACACGATGCGGGGCGCTGGGACAGCGTACCCGGACGCTCGGTCAGCGCGGCGGGCCTGAACGGTCAGCCGATGGCCCAGAACAGCGGCAGCGCGCCCGCGAGGAACAGGGCCGAGGAGACGAGCACGGCGAGGCGCTCGCGATGGTGCAGGACGAAGGTGTGCGGGCTGGCGAACATGGCTGGGTCGGATCGGTGGTGAGGGCATCACGCTCGCTCCTGAACCTTGACGGATCGAGGGCGCTTCGCGCTGTCCACAGGTGATGGCCGATCTCTGTCGCTGCCGCGCCACATCCTTTTGGATGTGCTCGGGCGCACCTCCCGGACGGCTCTTCTGGCATATTGAATTCAGCAGGCCGTCTTTCCCCCCTCGGCGGCCCGATCCAGCGGCGCAGCGACCCCACGGGTCGCTGCGCCGTTGTCGTTGTGGCTCGGGCGCGGCGCGAGGCCCCCGGCCCGGTGCCGCGCTGGAACGCCTCGGCCGCGGCGACGCGCGATCCGCGAGGGATTCGGATCGAGAACCGCGACACCGTGAAGGTCCGGATCGGACCGGTGGTCGCCCGCCGTCAGGGCCCGATGCGCCGCACGGGCGGCGCACCCTCCCGGGTCTCCTGCGCTGAGGGCGTCCAGAGGATGGACCGGTCGACGGCGCGGATGTCGCGATGGCCGCACAGGGCCATCGTCATGTCGAGTTCCGTGCGGATGATCTCCAGGGAGCGGGCGACGCCGGCCTGGCCGTAGGCGCCGAGCCCGTAGAGGAAGGCGCGGCCGATGAACACGCCCTTCGCGCCCAGGGCGATGGCCTTCAGCACGTCCTGGCCCGAGCGGATCCCGCCGTCCATCAGCACCTCGACGCGCCGGCCGACCGCGTCCGCGATTCCGGGAAGCGCGGCGATGGACGAGGGCGCGCCGTCGAGCTGCCGCCCGCCATGGTTCGAGACGATGAGCGCGTCGGCCCCGGTCGCGGTCGCCCTCTCGGCATCCTCGACGTCCAGGATGCCCTTCAGGATCAGGGGACCCTGCCACCGGTCGCGGATCCGCCGCACGTCGTCCCAGTCCAGGCGCGGGTCGAACTGGTCCGCCGTCCAGGCCGAGATGGAGCGGGTATCCCGCACGCCGTCCACGTGCCCCACGATGTTGCGGAAGGTCCGGCGCTGCGTGCGCAGCATGGACCAGCACCAGCGGGGCTTGGTCAGGAGATCGAGGACCGTGCCCGGCGTCAGCCGCGGCGGGGCCGACAGGCCGTTGCGGATGTCCTTGTGGCGCTGCCCGAGGATCTGGAGGTCCAGCGTTAGGACCAGAGCCGAGCAGCCCGCCGCCTTCGCGCGGTCGATGAGGCGGTCGTTGAAGCTGCGGTCGCGCATGAAGTAGAGCTGAAACCAGAACGGCTTGCTGACGTTCTCCGCGACGTCCTCGATGCTGCAGATGCTCATCGTCGACAGCGTGAACGGCACCCCCGCCGCCTCCGCCGCCCGTGCCGCCAGGATCTCGCCGTCGGCGTGCTGCATGCCCGTGAGACCCGTCGGCGCCAGGGCGACGGGCATCGCGACGGCCTGACCGGCCATCGTCGTGGCGAGGGTACGGTCGGTCATGTCGACCGCGACGCGCTGGCGGAGCTTGATGCCGGCGAACTCGGCCTCGTTTGCGCGGTAGGTCGACTCCGTCCACGAACCGGAATCGCAGTAATCGTAGAACATCCGCGGCACCCGCCGCTTGGCGACCCGCCGCAGATCCTCGACCGTCGTGATGATGGGCGCCATGGGAGGTTCGGCCTCGCGACTGGATGACGGGGCCGGTCGCGGTTGAGGCGGGCTCGCGCCCGCTCGTACGCCGCGCGCTTCAGGCCGCGATGCCCCGTGCTGGAAGCTCGACGGTGCAACGGTTCGCTGGAAAACGGAAGCGCCTCCTCGCCGAATGCGCCGGTCGCATCAGGCCTCTCCCGCGCGTACACCGATCCTATAGCGCCTGTTGCGCTCGCCCGCGCCGCAGAGGAACGCCGGATCTCTGCCTGATAGTACACATTCCGGATCGCGCCTGTTCGGATCTTCGCGTTCCGAGCGCGCGTCAGGACAGAATGAATGCGGGCGGAGCCTCGTCGTCATCGTCTTCTCCTTCGCCGCACCGCAGCGAAAGCGGTCGAGTGACGATCCGAGAGCTTCTTCTCATCGAAGCTGAGCGTCGAAGGTTTGCAGGATAGACATCGGCGCGCGGAATAGGGACCATCGTCGCCAACGCCGGGCCTGAGCATCGGCGGTGGGACGGATACGCCAATGAGGACGACGCGCCGCGTTTTCTTGACGGGGGCCGCATCCGCAGTCGCGGGCGGCCTGGCGCCGGGGGTGATCCGCTCGGCCTGCGCTCAGGGCGCCGGGTCGACCGTCCGGATCGGCATGGTGCTCCCGGTGACGGGGCCCGGCGCGGATGCCGGCCGCTACGCGCTCGCCGGGGCCAAGATCGCCCTGGAGACGGTCAACAAGGCCGGCGGCGTGCTCGGCAAGCCCCTGGAGATCGTCACGGAGGACGATCAGACCACCAATCCCGGCGCGGTCTTCGCCTTCTCGAAACTGGCGTCGCAGGGCGACCTCGTCGGCTTCCTCGGCTCGATCCGCTCGACCCAGAACCACGCGATGGCGCCCGACATCCTGAAGACGGGGAAACCCGTCTGTTTCGGCGGCACCGACCCGGTCCTGACGCAGCTCGGCAATCCCTGGCTGTTCCGCTTCCGCCCCAACGACACCTTCTCGGCCCGGGTGATCGCCGAGCACGGCGTCAACGGGCTGGGCAAGAAGAAGTGGGCGATCATCCACTCCACCGACGCCTTCGGCACCAGCGGCGCCAAGGCGCTGACCGAGAGCCTCGCCAAGGGCGGTGCCACGGTCGCCCTCGACCAGGGCTACACCAACCAGAGCCAGGACTTCACGCCGGTCGTGCTGGCGATCCGTCAGTCGGGCGCCGACGTGATCGGCTCGTACTTCACCTTCGAGAACGACATCGGCATCTTCGCCCGGCAGCTGCGCCAGCTCGGCGTCACCGCGCCCTGGGTCGGCTCGCCCTCGATCACCAACGTCACCGCCCTGAAGCTCGCCGGGCCGTCCCTCTACGGCACCTACGGCGTGGCCGACTACGCCGAGGAGTCGGGCGACGCCGCGCGCGCCTACGGCAAGGCCTACCGGGCCGCGATGAAGATCGCGCCCGACAACCAGTCCTCGTGGACCTTCGACGCGGTCACGGTGCTCGCCAAGGCGATCAACGCGGCGGGCAAGACCGATCCGCAGGCCGTCCGCGAGGCGATCCTGGCGGTGCGCGGCCACGAGGGCGCCGAGGGAACCTACAACTTCGACAAGAACGGCGACGGCCTGCACGGCTACAACGTCGTGCGCAACGACAAGGGCAACATCGTCTTCGACCGGCGGATCGACTTCTACCAAGGGTGAGCCGGCCGACGTGTTCGGGGTGCGTGAACGACATCCGGAGGAGGAGGCGAGAGTGCGGACCGCATGGACCTGATCCTGCAGCTCCTCTTCACCGGGATCGGCATCGGCTCCGTCTACGCCCTGGTGGCGCTCGGCTTCGTGCTGATCTTCCGCGCCACCAACGTGGTGAACTTCGCGCAGGGCGAGTTCTCGATGGTGGCGGCCTTCCTGATGGTGGTCTTCGCCGTCGACCTCCAGTGGCCCTACTGGCTCTCCCTTCTCCTGACCCTCGGCGGGATGGCGCTGCTCGGCGCCCTGTTCAATCTCGGCGTCTACTACCCGCTGCGGCACCGCAGCTACCTGCCGGTGATCATCTCGACCATCGGCGCCTCGATCTTCCTGGCGAACACGACGCTCGCCCTCTACGGGCCGCAGCCGCAGGTGCTCCCGCCCGTCTTCGAGACGCAAGGGTTCCTGCTCGGGCCGGTCTTCCTCGACAGCCAGTACCTGCTGATCATCGCGGTGACGGCGGCCCTGGTGGCGTTCCAGTACTGGTTCTTCGAGCACACTCTGGTCGGCAAGAAGCTTCAGGCGACGTCCCAGGACAAGGAGATGGCCGCCCTCCTGGGCATCCCGGTGGCCGGCATGATCATGCTGACCTTCGTGTACAGCGCGGTGCTCGGCGGCATCGCCGGCATCCTGGTGGCGCCGGTGCTGTTCGTGTCGATCCAGATGGGGGCCACGATCGCCCTCAAGGCCTTCGCGGCGACGATCATCGGCGGCTTCGGCGACGTCACCGGGGCGATCATCGGCGGCCTCGCGCTCGGCATCATCGAGACCTTCGGGGCGGCCTACATCTCGGTCCCCTACAAGGACGCCTTCGCGTTCCTGGTGCTGGTGGTGTTCCTGGTCGTGCGCCCGCAGGGCCTGTTCGGCGAGCGCGTGGCGGAGAAGGCATGAGCGGTCGCCCCTCCATCGTCGCCGGCCCGGCCGCAGCGGCTCCGGCGCGCCCGCCGCGCCGCCTGCCCCTCGGGAGCCTCGCCTACGCGGTCCTGGCCGCCGCCCTGGTGACGCTGGCCGCGACGACGCCGCTCAGCGGCTACGCCCTCAACATCCTGATGCAGGCGGCGACCTACGCCATCGCGGTGATCGGGCTCACCGTGGTGCTCGGCCTGTGCGGGCAGATCAACCTCGCCCAGGCCGCCTTCTTCGGGATCGGTGCCTACGCGGTCGGACTCGGCACGGTCGACGGGGGCCTGAATTTCTGGATCTGCCTGATCACCGGCCTCGGTCTCGCGCTGGTTCTGGGCGCCGCGCTCGGCGCCTCCACGCTGCGGCTCGGCGGCCACTACCTCGCCATGGTGACGATCTCGTTCCAGCAGATCCTGACGCTGGTCCTCACCAACTGGATCCCCGTCACGCACGGGCCCGACGGCGTGCCGAACATCCGCCGCCCGGCCCTGTTCGCGGACGGGCAGAGCTACCTCGCCCTGTGCGTGCTCGTGCTGGCCGTCGTCGGCTGGCTCGTCTGGCACATGCCGCGGACGCGGCTCGGGCGCGCCATGCGGGCGGTGCGCGACAACGAGCTCGCGGCGGGGGTCTCGGGCATCGACATCTACCGCACCAAGGTCGCGGCCTTCGCCCTCGGGGCGCTGCTGGCGGGGCTCGGCGGCGGGCTGTTCGCCGGCAGCTTCACCTATATCAGCCCGGACCAGTTCGCCTTCGCCGAGTCGATCGTCTTCCTGACGATGGCGCTGCTCGGCGGCGTCGGCTCGCCGGTGGGCGCCGTGATCGGCACGGCCCTGTTGATCCTGATCCCGGAATGGCTCCGCTTCCTCAAGGAGATCCCCGGGCTCTACCTCGCGATCTACGGGCTCGCGGTGATCCTGATCGTGGTGTTCATGCCCGACGGGATCTGGGGCTTCCTCGGCGACCAGGTCCGGCGCCTGCGCCGCGCCCGCCCGATCCCGCCGCCCGCCGCCGAACTGATTCTGAGCCAGGGCGAGGCGTCCGCCGCGCCGATGCTGGAGGTGTCGGACCTGTCCAAGCACTTCGGCGGCCTCAAGGCCGTGGACGCGGTGAGCTTCACGGTGGCGCGGGGCGGCATCCACGCGCTGATCGGCCCGAACGGTTCCGGCAAGACCACGACGCTGAACGTCCTGTCCGGCCTCTACAGCCCCACGGGGGGCACCGTGCGGCTGGCGGGGCAGGACGTCACGCGCCTGTCCCCGCACCGGCGGGCGGCGGCCGGGATCGGCCGCACCTTCCAGAACATCCGCCTGTTCCGCTCCATGAGCGCCCTGGAGAACGTCGTCATCGGCGCCGAGCGCCCCAACAACCCGCTCGGCGCGCGCGACCGGGCGGGGCTGGAGGCCCGCGCCCGGGCGGCTCTGGCCTTCGTGGGGCTGGAGGGGCGGGCGCAGGAGCCGATCTCCGGCTTCTCGTACGGCCACCAGCGCCTGATCGAGATCGCGCGGGCGCTGGCCGGCAACCCCGTGCTGCTGCTCCTCGACGAGCCCGCCGCGGGGCTCAATTCCAGCGAGAAGAATGCCCTGACGGTGCTCCTGCGCCGGATGGCCGCCAAGGGCCTGACCATCCTGATCATCGACCACGACATGACGCTGGTGAGCGACGTGGCGAGCCACATCACCGTGCTGAACTTCGGCCGCCGCATCGCCGACGGCGTCACGGCGACCGTGCTGCGCGAGCCGGCGGTGATCCAGGCCTATCTCGGCGAGGACGCCGCCGCCGGTCCGGCGGCGAGCCTCAAGACCGACCTCGCCCCGGCCTGACCCCAGCGATGACGACGCCCGCCACGCCACTCCTCGAGATCCGCGACCTGGTCGTCCGCTACGGCGAGATCGAGGCGGTGCGCGGCCTGTCCTTCTCGGTCGGAGCCGGGGAGGTGGTGACGCTGCTGGGGTCCAACGGCGCCGGCAAGTCGACGACCCTCAAGGCGATCTCCGGGCTGGTGCGGCCCGCCGCCGGCACGATCCTGCTGGAGGGGCGGCCGCTGGAGGGCCTGAAGCCCGAGGCGATCGTGCGGCTCGGCGTCGCCCACGTCCCGGAGGGGCGCCGGGTCTTCCCGGGGCTCACGGTGCGCGAGAACATCATGCTGGGCGCGTCCAACCGCGCCGGCCTCGGCAAGCGGGCGCTGCGCGATGAGGTCGAGGCGATGTTCGACCTCTTCCCGGACATCCGCCGGTTCGGCGACGCCCTGGGCTGGACGCTGTCGGGCGGCCAACTCCAGATGGTGGCCCTCGCGCGCGGCCTGATGGCCAAGCCCCGCATCCTGCTCCTCGACGAGCCCTCGCTCGGCCTGGCCCCCGTGATCGTCCAGGCGGTGTTCGCGATCATCGCCGAGGTGCGCCGCCGCGGGACCACCGTGCTGCTGGTGGAGCAGAACGCCCGGATGGGGCTCTCGGTCGCCGATCGGGGCTACGTGCTGGAGACGGGCCGGCTCGTCCTGCAGGGCGCCCCCGACGCCCTCTGGGCCAACGACGAGATCCGGTCGGCCTATCTCGGCGGACGGACGAGGCCCGAACTCGCGGGCTGACCGCACCGGGCCTGGTCGGCGGCTTCGTCGCTCGCGCGGTGCACGCGACCACCGCCGGACGGAGCGGTGTCCGCGACGCGGCGGTCCGGAAGCGGTCGGACGCGCCTCGGCCCGCGAGCCCGCCAGCGTCACGACCGGCGCGTCTCGGCGGCCGCCGGCGGTACCGTCGCGACCGTGAGGCCCGAGACCGCCGACTGTCCGGCGGCCTCGGCCCGATAAGCCTACGCGCTCTGCGTGGCTGGCGCGCGCGCGGGCAGCACCCAGTTGGGCCTGATGAAGTGGCAGGTATATCCGTCGGGACGCCGTTCCAGGTAGTCCTGATGCTCCGGCTCGGCCTCCCAGAACGGGCCGGCCGGCGCCACTTCGGTCACGACCTTGCCCGGCCACAGGCCGGAAGCGTCGACGTCGGCGATGGTCTCCTCGGCGACGCGGCGCTGGCCCTCGTCGGTGTAGAAGATGGCCGAGCGATAGCTCGGGCCCCTGTCGTTGCCCTGGCGGTTCGGCGTCGTCGGGTCGTGGATCTGAAAGAAGAATTCCAGCATGCGCCGGAAACTCGTCCGCGCCGGGTCGTAGATGATCTCGATGGCCTCGGCATGGGTGCCGTGGTTGCGGTAGGTCGCGTTCGGCACGTCGCCGCCCGTGTAGCCGACGCGGGTCGACACGACGCCCTCCTGGCGCCGGATGAGGTCCTGCATGCCCCAGAAGCAACCACCGGCCAGCACCGCCCTCTCGGTTTCCATCGTCGCTCCTCCTGAGCCGTTCCACTGATCGCGCAGATATAGGGATCCCGAGGCGCTCCGCGCTGCGGCCTCGTAGCTTGCCATGCCTGCGATGCCTGCACGAGCACGCGCGGGGTTCCGAGAAGACGTTCGCTGCCGGGCGAACGTCTCCGAAGCGGCCTGTCAGCTCCGCACGAGCGGCTTGTTGACCTTGAAATTCTTCCGTGCCGGCTCGGCCTTGCGGGGATCCGGCTTGTCGGCGAGGAGTCGCTTCACGCGCTCGTTGAAGTCCTCGGGCGTGACGCCCTGCGCTTTGCCGGTCTTGAGTTCGCGTGCCATGTCGGCCTCCGCTTCGTGGCCCAGAGCACGGGATTGCGCGGAGGGATCGCACGCATATGGGCACGCGGCGGCCGCGGCGCCACCGATGTCCGGCCAGGATCGCTGCGTGCACGCGATGGACCGGCGGGCCGGGATGGGTTACGGTGGCTGCGAGGTTGATGACCGGTTCGTAATAACGCTTCAGGACCCGGGGGCGGTACCCGGCGCCTCCACCAGAAGCATCTTGCCCCGGATACCGCGCGGGGACGAGGGCGAGCGTCCGGCGTTGCGGATCGCGCGCTGCCAGGGTGCTTCTGCTGGGGGTGAAACAGGTTCGACTGGGCGGTAAAGGGATCGCGAGTTCTGCCCTGCCTCGGCAGGGTAAGATGCGGCTTTCGGTAAGGACTCGACCGGCTCGGCGCGGGCAACCCTCGTTCCGGGCACCTGACCAAAACTCTAAATGCCAACGACAACGTCGGCATGGAGATGCGCCTCGCGGCGTAATCTTCCGGGGCGTGGGTACGCCTAGCAACAGAACCCGAGGCTTCGGCCTCGGGACCCGCCTTTATCGTCTGCCCGTTGTTCCGTTCGGGGTCGCGTCCGGGCAGATCGGAGACTTGCTTGAACGAGCCCGAACAGGGCAGCGCGGAGGCCGTCTACATCTCGGCCATGGTCGGCGAGATGATGCGGCGCGTCCTGGAGGACGCTCTCGCCGAACTCGCGAGAACCCGCGGTGCGGCCTTCCTGGAGATCTTCGTGGCGCGCGAGCTGGCTCGCTGCGCCGACCTGTTCCGCGAGCGGCCCGGCGACACGCCGGAGACGACGGACATGTTGCGGGCCTGGTTCGTCATGGAGGGCGGTGAGGCGCTGCGCGCCGTGGTCGATCGCGCCAGCGTCGAGGCGGCGCGCGACTGAGGCACTCCGCGGATGTGCCTGCCGCCGGGCGCGGGCCCTTCCAGGCGGTCCGCGCACGGCGACAATCCCCGGCGAACTGCTCGCCATCTTCCTGGGCTAAGCTCCGTCTCGGGAATGTTGAGACCGCGATCACGGCCGAGGACAAGGAAATCGGGGTGACCGCCGGTGAAACCAGCCGAGCGCGGCAGGCCTTCCGTCATCCCTGATCTTGTACCCGCCGCACCGTCGATCAGCGAGAACCCGATCTGCCTCCGCGGCCACGGAGCGCCCGCGCGCCTCGGCGACGGACAGGCTGCAACCTACACATCTGTCGCCGAGAAGCTGGCGCTCGCGCTCATCACGAGCTTGCCCGCTTCGTCGTAGGCTTGAGCGGTGAACGCGTTCACCTCGGTGCGATAGCCCTCATCGCGCAGGATGTCGGTCAGCAGCCGGCGAAGGGTGTCGCGCAGCGCGTCCCGACCGGAAAGTTGCACGCCTTCGTCGTCCTTGACCGTGATGTGATCGGATGTGACGATGAAATATCGCGGCATCGGGCTCTCCGCCGACTGGACATAGCAGCGCGCATCACGCGGTCACCGGCCGCCGAGCCCACAATCGTCTACGCTCGCACAAACGCGGCGCGCGGGCACTCACCTGGATCAATCGCCGCGGCGCGGAACGACCGGCTCTCTCGGTGAAGAGATCGTTCGCTCCGGAGCGCCCTGTCCGCCGTGCCGGATTGACGGGAACCGTCATCCGAGGCGGCAGTTCTGTGCCGGTACCGACCTGTACAGCCCACACCGGTCGCGGCGCGCGTGTGTTCCGTCAGGCTGTAGCCACAATCATCCGTCCGCGATCGGAATTATAGTTCGCTAATCGAGTTGCCTAGTGCCGATACAAAACATATAGTGCCGCGTCGGCGGGGGAGCCAATGCCTGAAATGGCCGGTATCGGTGTCGCGCGCGCCCGCGTCGACCGACGGACTTGGTCCGTTCACGGAGCGGCCAAACGCAACTCGGCCATCATCCAGGCCGGTCTCGCCCGGATCGTCGAGGACGAGATCCTGCCGCGTCTGGCGCTCGCGCATCGGGCGGATCCGCCGTCGCCCGCGTCGACGACGCGATCACCGACGCCTGAGCGCGTCGCCTCTCTCGCTCAAGCGCTGATGGAGGGCGAACCGCACGCCGAGTGGGTGCGCGCGCTCCTGGAAGAGGGCTTGTCGCTGGATGCCCTGCTGCTCGACCTGTTCGCACCCGCGGCGCGGTATCTGGGCGAGCTCTGGGAAGACGATGCCGCCGACTTCCTCGACGTGGCGCTCGCGCTCGGTCGCCTCCAGAACCTGACCCGCGCCCTGTGTGCGGATCTGGAGGGCGTGGACGTGACGGCGAACGGTCGCCGCGTCCTGCTGATGCCCTGTCCCGGTGAGACCCATCTCTTCAGCCTCGCGCTCGTGGCGAGCTTCTTCCGCGAGGCGGGGTGGGACGTGGTCCTGACCAACGGAGCGGACGAGGACCCCGCCAGCTTGGTCCGCGCCGAACAGTTCGATCTGGTCGGCATCTCGCTGTCCTGCGACATCCTCCTGCCGGTGATGGCGGTGTCCGTGGCGAAACTGCGCGCCGCGTCGTGCAACCCGGACCTGCGCGTCATCGTCGGCGGGCCGCTCTTCGTGCGGGAGCCTGCCAGCGCCCGTGTCGTCGGCGCGGACGCCGTCGCCGCGGACGCGCAATCGGCCGTCCGGATCGCGGAGGCCACCCTCGCGCGATGACGCCGTGCGGCCAGGCGCCGGATTCGGCGACTCGCTGCTGCGCGGATCCCTTCTCATCCGGACGGTGTTAGACGTGTCGCGGTTGAGAGGCAGAGATCCAGAATTTGCACGAGTTCGACGAGCAATTGGCGCGTGAATTCGTCCGCGGCCTCGTACAGTCGGCCGTCGCGCGCGGTCTCGATCCGGCCATTCGGCTCGATCAGTTTCGGGCGTTGCAGCAAGCGGTCGTCGCTCTATCGCGAGACGCTGCCGTGGTTCGAACCAGCGAGCAGATCATCCGGGCGATCGACTGCGCTCTCCAGGAACTGACCGCGGTGAGATCGTAGTCTGATCGGACGGTTTCCGCGGCGACGCGCGGGCCAGGGCCGGTCGCGAGCGACCAGCGATGCCGCGTCCGACGGTCCGTTTCGGCGCCCGTCCCTCGGGCCCGCGGTGACGGTTCGTTGCGGACACCCGGCAAGTGCCCTATCGGCCGCGGTGATGCCCGACCGATCCCTCCGCGCCGTCTGGTCCGACAGCCTCATGGCCGAGGTCGGCGCCCGCCTTCCCCTCTTCGACGACCTGTCCCCGGACACGATCCGGCGTCTGTCGGCCGAGGGCTTCGGGCGCGGCCTGCTGACGGCGTCCCTGCGCGCCCGCCTGCGGAAGGCCGGCTTCCCGGATCTCGGTCATCTGGCCCAGTCTTCACCGGTCGCGATCGCCACGATCAGGAAGTTCGGTCCCATCCGCGTCGAGCGCGTCCGGCACTTCATCCTCGACGTGCTGGCGCGCTGGCTTCCGGGCGCGCGGGAGATGCACACACCCGAGGCCACGCGGGCGCGGCGGCTCGGCCGGCTGCGCGGGCTGCCGGCCGGATGCCTGCCCCTCGCGGCGGATCAGATCGCGGCGCTCCGCTTCGCGGACGCATCCTGTGCGGACATCGCCACGTGTTCGCGTCTCGGGCTCCTCCGGACAGGCGCCGTGACATCCGGTGACGTGGACCACGTCGTCGCCACGCTCACCCGCCTCGCTCGGGCGCCCGATCCGGTTCCTCCGCGTCCCCTGGAGGAGGCCCGGGCGGCACCGTCGTGCGACGCCGCGAGCGCGGCGGCCCGTCGCGCCGCCCTGCTGGCGGAGCAGGATCGCGAATGGGACGAGGCCGCACCGATCGCGCGCCGGCCTCAAACCTGACGACCCGTCCGGATCCGGAATCGATTTCTCGCGGCGAGACCTAGCAGGGCCGCGCCCTGCCACGGTTCGATCCGACGCGGCGCTGTTCCTGTCCTCGAGGCAGTTCCGCGCATCCTCGAAGACGTCGCGATCGGCCCCTCCGATTGGAGTCATCACCGGCAACCCTTGCGCCGCCGTATCTCCACACCATCTACAGACCATCCAACCGGATGGCGTATGGATGGTTCACATGGCCGACAAGGTTCACGATCTGCGACCCAGGCTGCCTGACAGCGAGAAGATCACGCTCAACCTCGGTTTCGTCGACCTCGGCCATATCGACCTGATGGTGCGCGACGGCTTCTACGCCAACCGTGCCGATTTCATCCGCACCGCCGTGCGCAATCAGATCGAGCGCCAGGGCGAGGCCGTCAGGCAATCGGTCAGCCGGAAGCAGCTCAGCCTCGGCCTGTCGCACTACACGAAGCAGGCGCTCGAGGCGGCGCGCGACGCGGGCGCGCCGCTGCACATCCAGGTGCTCGGGCTGGCCAGCATCGCCCTCGACGTCACGCCCGAACTGGCGCGCGCCGCCATCGCCTCGGTCGAGGTGCTCGGCGCCTTCCAGGCCAGTCCCGCCGTCAAGGCGGCGCTCGCCGACCGGACGGCCTGACGGCGCCACCTCTCCCCGCCGACGCGGCCGGACCCCGCCGCGCCCGCTTCCCGCTCAGCCAGGACCCGTCCGATGGATCACGCCACGAAGACCGCCTTCACGCGCTTCGCGTTCCCGAAGGTCGACCCGGCCCGTGCCGCCCGCGCCGCGGAGGCGATGGCCAGGCTTCAGGAGCGCCAGGCCGCAGCCTTCAGGCTGTGGTCGGGGGCGGCCCGGAGCGCCGCCGGGACGGGTGCGCCGAGCGCGGACGCGGCCGACATCCTCGACATGGTCGCGCCCTCCGCTCCCGGCGAAGCCTGGGTCGCGCCGGAGACGGCCGGAGAACGTCCGGGCCGCCATCCCCACGCCGGATCCGCGGGCGACGTCGCCGGCACCGTGATGCGCACCGTCAAGGAGGCGCTGGCGAAGGCCGGCATCGGTGCGGATCGCGACGGGCGGGACGGTGCGACGCCGGCCGCGCCCCGGCTTCCGGAGGGGGCACGCTTCGAGGCCCGCACGTTCACCGGCGCGGCCGGGACCCGGACCTACAAGGTCTACGTACCGAGCGGCTACACCGGCCAGGCTCTGCCCGTCGTGGTGATGCTGCACGGCTGCACGCAGAACCCGGACGACTTCGCCGCAGGCACGCGGATGAACGCGGTCGCGGAGGCGCGCAGCGTCCTGGTGGTCTATCCGGAGCAGCCGCGCTCGGCCAACATGCAGCGGTGCTGGAACTGGTACGAGCCCGGCGACCAGCAGCGGGAGGGCGGCGAGCCCGCCCTGATCGCCGGCATCGTCCGGCAGGTAATCGCGGAGTTCTCGGCCGATGACAGGCGGGTCTACGCGGCCGGCCTGTCGGCAGGCGGGGCCGCCGCCGCGATCCTGGCGATGACCTACCCCGACCTGTTCGCGGCGATCGGCGTCCATTCCGGCCTGGCCTGCGGTTCGGCGCGGGACGTGCCCTCGGCCTTCGCGGCCATGAAGGGGGACGGTGCGCGCGCGACGGGACAACGCCACGCCGTGCCGCTGATCGTGTTCCACGGCGACCGCGACCGCACGGTGCACGCGGCCAACGGCGATCGCGTGGCCGCGCAGGGGCCGTCGGACCCGGAACTCCGCACAGCGGTGACCCAGGGCCGGACACCGGACGGGGTGGACTACACCCGCACCGTCCGTTCGGACGCGTCCGGCCGCGCCATCGTGGAGCAGTGGGTTCTGCACGGAGCCGGGCACGCGTGGTCGGGCGGCAGCCCGGCCGGCTCGTTCACCGACCCGCGCGGACCGGACGCGAGCCAGGAGATGATCCGCTTCTTCCTGGAGCACGCGCGCGCCGCCGGTGCCAGACCCTGAATGTTGCCGGCCGGTCGGCCGCATCGGCCCGGCCGGATCACGGGACAGACCGCTTCGATCGCAACCGGTCGGCGCGCTCGCGTCCGTCCCGATCATCCAACGGGCGCTGGGCGCAGGTCTCGAGCGGGCCCGCCGCGTCGCGCGCCGGGCGCGACGCCCGTCCGGTCAGGGCTATCTTTGTCGGCCGTGAGAGCGCAGAGTGTTGCCATCACCGGATCGGTTGATCCAGGCTCCGGTGGCTGAGGGTCCATGCCCCCGCCTGCAACGGACAGGCGCGCGTGGCAGACCTCATCACGTTTCCCGCCAAGCCGCGCTCACGACACGCGCGCCGCGCCTATCAGGTCCACCGGCTCGCCCCGACCGGTGGCGTGCTCACGACTTGCGTCATCACAGCGCGCAACGACGGCGACGCCAAGCGGCAGGCAGCGGGTCTGATCGCGGGGCATCATGCCGAGCTCTGGGCAAGCGACCGCCTCGTTGCCGTCTTCGGCCTGTTCGAGACCCCGGTCGCGACCGCGATCCGGTTGCTTCCAGACCAGCCGACGCCCGAACGGTGAGGACGACGTCGTCGGGGCTGTCACCGTATCCAGGAGCGAGATCATGGCAGCGGAACAGAAGCGCGGAAATCGCGAAGCCAAGAAGCCGAAGAAGTCTGTGCCCAAGACCAACGTGTCTGCGCCGTCCGTCAAGGGCTCCGTCGCGGCCGCCACGAAGCCGCCCCGGAAGGCCTGACGCGATGCTCGCGCGTCACGGCCAAGCCGCGTGGTAGAGCCCGGCCAACCCCGGCCATGCCCGGTGATGCGGAAGCTGACCAGGTTGGTCGTCCGTATGGCGCAGCGACCCGGCCTCCTCGAGAGCGGGCGGCTGATCGATCAGCTCACGGATCTGGAAACCGAGGGCCTGGCCCGGAATATTTCGTGGCGCTCCATCGAGACGATCAGGGCCACTCGATTGAAGCTGCGCGTCGAGGGCCTGATGCCGACGTCGTCTCTGCCGCTCGCTCCCTGATGGATGTGCGCATGACTGATCGTGAGACGTGCTTGGAGGCTCTGGGAGCGCTCATCGTCCGGGCGGACCCGGCCGATCTCGCGGCCGCCCAAGATATCCTGCTGCGACTCGTCCTGCGTGAAGACGGTGCGGAGCGACGCGCGGCGGCCCTCGACGGGCTCCGTGCCGAACTCGCGTGCGCGACGCGGGCGGGCTCCCGCTCGCGCGAGCAGGAAGCCTTTCACACGGTCCTCCTCGCGATGATCGAGCGGACCCGCGACATGGCCGGTGCCACGACGGCGTGACGCGCCGCCGCTGGCCGAGCGACCGCGGAAGCGCGACCCGGTCCTCCGAGGCACGAATGTCCCGCGCCTCCCGTCAGATGCCGATGCTCGCCGCCCCGGCCGCGGCCGCCTGCGGAACGGTGGCGCCGTTCCGCAACGCCATCGCTATGGCGATCGACATGGTGTCGATGGCGAGCGCGCGATCCTGCCCGTAATCGTAGGAGCTGCTTCTCCCGGAACTCAGCCGCGCGTAGTAGGCGTCGGGGAATTCCCGATCGATCCGCGTTCTGAGGAGCTGAGCTGCCGCGGCGTAGTTGGCTTCGAAATCCCGGCCCTTGCTCGCCGATGCCCCCTCGAAGGTCCCGGCTTCCTTTCGCTTGGCGATCGCATCGGACCTGCGCTCCTGCGCGCTGCCAAGAAAAAACTGGATCGTTCTGGAGATCAGCCACCGGACGATGGTCATCGGAATCTCCTGAGCGGGCGGCGAATGCGTGCCCGTGCGGATACATAGCACATCGCGTCGCGCCCTGATCTTAAAAATACGACTTCGGAGACAATTAGGAGCCCCGGCCTACCGCCGCGGTATGCCGGGACGGGGGCCGGACGCCGCGCGCCCACCGAGTCGTCGCGCGTCCCGGCACCCGGCCGTGCCTGCACAGCCGACGGTCACGGCGGAGAAATCTGCGGACCCGGATGCACCAGGGTCGTGTCGTGTTCGGTCGCCTGCCACACGGGCCAGGAGCCCTCGCGCACGAACATGGCGAACGCCTCGATCACGTCCGGCCGGTCGAAGGCGTGCACGCCCTCGACTGCACGCCCGACGATGCAGACCGCATCCGCCACAGCGGCCGCGGGCGAGCGGATATCCAGTGAGAACATCACGCCCGATCGATCGGGCCTGAGCGCGTCGGGCAGGACGTCGATCTTGCGCCAGAGGCAGTACCACCGGGCACAGGCCTCCGGGCGTTCGCTGTAGATCCCGCAGCCCGTTCCGGTGTTGTGCCGGCACACGATCCCTGCCGGCTTGTCGAGGGCAGGGATCGCCAGAGCACGGCAGCACACCGTGCAGGAACCGCATGACCGGTCGGGGACGGTGCGCTCGGGAACGCGCGGGGCATCCCGGCTCGGGACGCCGCGGGCTCGTGCTTCGCTTGCGATCGGTCTGTCCTCGATTGCCGTCGTGCGGCGGCGATGGTGCTGATCTCGGAGAGGCGAGGGGGCTGCGCAACCGTCGGTCGCTGCACAGCCCGCGGAGCCGCATCGCCCTCATACCGTGCCGGCGGCCGCTGTTCACGTCCCCCGTCCGGGATGCCGCTCCGCGATCGGGCCGGACCGAGAGGGCGGCGGGTGCTGCGCGCCAGGAACGGCGTCTTCCCGGCGCGTGCCGGGCGCTTCGACGACGGGCCGTGCCAAGCGGCGCCCGATCCCGCAGGCGGGTGGCTCAGGCGGCCGGGCGCCGCGCGTGCCGCCACGCCGCGATCGCGCTCCGTCTCGCCTCGAAGGCCGTGCGCAACCGCGTGCCCGGTGCGCCCTGACGCTCCGCGCCGAAGCCGTGGAGCAGGACCGCATCGGGTCCGAAGGCGCGACGCATCTCGGCGCGCCAGAGGCGGTCCGCGACGGCGAGCGTCGTCTCGGTTTCCGCGAAGCGTTCGATGTTCATGGCAGACGTCCTCCGCTCACCGCCGCCTGCCACAACGCGCTGTCCTGCCCGGAGGTCCAACGCGGCCGTGACCCCGGTCGCGGCCGCAGATCGGCTCGGGGGATCGGCGCGGCTGGAAGACCTCGTGGGTCACGAGGGTCGCACTTCGGCTTCTCCGCGCGATCCCGCGGTGTGGCCGGGCCAGGGGGCCGCCGTGTCAGAGCGCCCGCGCGAGGCCCGCTTCCAGATCGAGTGCGCTGGCGGTCTGCTGAGAGAGGCGGACGCCCGTCGGCTCGACCTCCGCATCGGCTTTCACCGCGCGGCGCACGATGGCCAGCGCCTCGTCCTCCGAGGTGGTAATCGCGGCGTAGAACATGACCAATCGGCCCGACAGCTCCGCGTCGTCGGGCCGCGTCACCTTGAGGATGAAGGCCGTCTGATTGGGTTCGATCATCGCCGCATCGGCCGGGTGGATGTCCTTCGTCGTCGTCATGGATCGCAAGGGCCTCGATCTCGGTCCATCCGGACGCCTTCCGCCGGGCCGGTGCACCATGGCGGATGCGCGTCACGGGACGTCGCGTCGTCCCCCGCTCCCGCCCGCCCGAGACGGTTCAGGCGGGCGTGAGTTCGCCTTCCCGCACGGCGCGCTCGCCGCTCGCGGACTTGATGCGGTAAGTCGGCTCGCCGGAACGGTCGTCCGGCGTCAGGCGGACCACCTCGAAGAGGCCGTCGACGGTGCTCTTACTGCCAGCGTAGCTGATCCCCAGCTGCCGGACATGCTGGCCGATCTTGAACTTGTGAGACATGGGTCGTCCTCCGGAGTGATGGCGCGCGCGGGCTGGGTTCGGCCTAGCGGCGTGCTAGCGGCGTGCACGCGCCTTGCGGGCCGCGAATCGCGCGTCGCGTGCCGCCTTCTGTTCGGCGGCGCGGGCAACCTGCTGCTCCGCCTTCTCGGCGGCCAGACGGTCGGACTCGGCCTCGGCGCGGGCCTGCGCGGCCTGGACCTCAGCCTCACGCTCGATCTCGGCGGCCAGACGAACGGCTTCCCGTTCGGTCGCCCGCAGGTCCCGGGCCTGGACGACCGCGCGCCGCGCGGCTTGCCGAGCGAGGACGACCGGATCATCGGCCGCCGGGCGTGCCCGGAACCGGGCCAGTGTGGCCTGCCGCGCTCTGGCCGTCTCCGCGAGACGATCGACGAGGTGATCGGTTTTCAAAGGCTTCACGAACTCTCCGTGGGCGCACCGGACGTCAGCCCCCGGTGGCGAGACATGGATGAAGCCGCTCCGCGTAGGAACGGCTTCGAAGCGCGTCACGAGTGGACGCGTGAGACTCAGGCCGCCTGAAGGCTGCCGGCCGACTGCTTGCCGGTCCTCCGGTCGGTCTCCATCTCGTAGGAGACCTTCTGGCCCTCGTTCAGGCCTTGCATGCCGGCGCGCTCGACGGCCGAGATGTGGACGAACACGTCCTTGCCGCCGTCATCCGGCTGGATGAAGCCGAAGCCCTTGGTGTCGTTGAACCATTTAACGGTGCCGATGGTCATAGGTATTCCATGTCAGTGAAGGCAAATAGATAGGGCGGGCGCATGGATCACACGCGCCCGGTCGCCGGATGTCGAAAATGGGAGAGATGCAGAACGCTCGCCCTGTTGAGGCGATACGGCCGGATACCTGGCCAAAAATCGATTTCATATCTGTACGCCATCGACGTGTCGATGACAAGTACATTGAGAAATTGCGCGTTTCACGCCGATTTGTGCGGCGATTATTTATCCTGAAACTTCGCGTGGCGTTTCCCGTGAACGGCTCGGACGAAGCGGCTTGCCGGTTCCCGTGCGGTCCCGCGTTCGGCCGCCCGATCTCCGGCAGTGTCGACGGCCGGTCGCGCGTGATGAGGAGGGCCGCGCCAGCGGGGCGGACAAGCGGCGGCAACGTCGGCTCCGACCCGTGATGCCGTCCGCGCCATGGCGCGGATGCGGCGACGTGAACACCTGGCCGCGGGGCGTCCCGGCTCTCTCTACACGCGCACGCAATCCACGGTTCGCGCGCCGGCTCTGGGAGCCGGCGCGCCGTCAGATCCGGAAGCGCGCTACAATGACCCAGGATCTGCCGGACTTTCCCCCGGAGGCGTTCGCCAAGCACGACCGCGATCCCGATCCCGCCTTCTACGCGCAACCGCGCTTCGTGACCCATATCGATGCCGCCGCGGTCGCGGCGGTCACCGACCTCTACAGGGCGATCGTGCCGGCGGGCGGCGACGTCCTCGACCTGATGTCGAGCTGGGTCAGCCACCTGCCGGACGAGGTCGCGTATGCCAGCGTCACCGGTCACGGCCTGAACGCCGCCGAACTCGCCGCCAACCCGCGCCTGACCCGGCATTTCGTGCAGGACCTCAACGCCGAGCCGCGCCTGCCGCTCGACACGGCCTGCGTCGACGCCGCGCTGATCTGCGTCTCGGTCCAGTATCTCCAGCGCCCCGTCTCCGTCCTGTCCGAGGTCGCGCGCGTGCTGCGCCCCGGCGCTCCGGCGGTGATCAGCTTCTCGAACCGCTGCTTCCCGACCAAGGCGGTGGCCATCTGGAGTGCCCTCGACGGTGGGGGACATGCCCAGCTCGTCGGCCTGTACCTCCAGCGCGCCGGCTTCGCCCGCGTCGAGCGGCGCGTCCTCAAGCCCGCGGGAGGGCCCGGCGACCCCGTGACGGCGGTGGTCGGCTGGACCGCCGCGGCCTGATCGGTCCGGATTCGGCCGTCACCGGGACCGCGCCCGGTCTCTCAGGCCGGCGCGCGCGCCGGGAACCAGTTGCCGTGGAAGCCCGGGGGGATCCGGTGCCCGAGGCGGATCCGGGCGAGGGGAGGGGCGTCGAACGCCCGCGCGTCGAGGACGGTGAAGTCGGTCACGTCGCCGGCGGTGTCGATCACGAGCCCGACGAGCCAGCCCTCGTCCTCATCGGCCCCGGTCCGCGCCGGCACGAAGACGAACTCCCCCGGGACGTGACCGGGACCGAAGTCGTGCATGTGGCGCGCGCCCGTCTCGAGGTCGTGCTTGTAGAGCTGCGTCGCACCGGCGAGCTGCGTGTTGCCGTCGGCCGGCACGCTGACCGTGTAGACGTAGCGGTGGCGCTGCCCGAGGCGCCGCTCATCGATGCGGGGGAATTCCTGCGCCGCCGCGTCGATCACGCGCCGCTCGACCCGACCCGTCGACGGGTCGATGATCCAGCGCTCGAGCCGGCCCGGCGCGTCGAGCCCGCCCCCGGCCGAGGCGAACACCGTCCCGTAGGCGACGACATCGAGGATCACCCGCCCGTCCGCGTCGTCGTAGGCGTTGGCGGTGTGGAACACGAAGCAGGGCTCGACGGCGCACCAGACGATGTCGGCGCCGTCGCCCTGACGCGGGAGGAGGCCGACACGGGCCCCGTGGCCGGGGTTCCAGCGGAACGGGAAGCGGTACCCGGCGAGCAGGGCCCGGAACGAGAACGTGACCGGCAGGTCCAGCACGATCACGAAGCGCGCCGTGATCGCGCAATCGTGGATGCAGGGGCCGTGCGCGACCGCGACCGGCACATCGCGCACGACCCGCCCGCTCGGGGCGAGGACGACGTGGCGCACGCTGTCCCAGACGCGGCCGTCATACGCGACGGCGTGCGTCTCGCCGGTCAGCGGGTCGCGGTGCGGGTGCCCGCTGAAGGAGCCGGCCAGCGTCCCGTCGAACGGGTTGTAGCGCTGAGCCTCCAGGGTGGGCGAGAGTTCGACCGGGAAGCTGCCGGCCTCCACCACCGCGAAGATCCGGTCGCCGATCGCGACGACGTTGGTGTTGACGGTGTCGTTGCCGCCCCGCCGCGGCCCGGGCGCCGCGGGCCGCTCGAGCGCCGCGGCGGCCGTGCGCGAGCCGATCCAGCGGTTGCGATACCACAGCGCCCTGCCGCCCTCGAGCGCGAGACCGTGCACCATGCCGTCGCCGAGGAACCAGTCGTGGCCCCGCGTCGCCGCGCGGACGGGGTTCGCCCCCATCTTGAGATAGAGGCCGTCGAGGCCGGGCGGGATCGTCCCGGTGACCGGCAGGTTCTCCAGCGTCAGCTCCGCGCGCATCGGCGCGTGGACACCGACGACGAAGGGATTCGCCGCCCTGGGCAGCCGCAGCCGGTTGCAGGCCGCCACCAGGCCGACGCCGAACTCGGCGGCCGCGCGGAAGGCCGACTGGACTCGATTCGGCATCGGCAGCGCTTCCAGGATGGGGCGGCGGGCAGGAGCGACATCGACGCGAGGCCGTCCGGATCCTCGCCACCGGAGGCCGCCGCACGCGCTTCACGGCGCAGTATAGCCGAAAGCGGTGAGGCGGCGTGCTGCCGGATGCCGCTGCGACCGGAGGCGGCGCGCGTGACGCATGCGGGTGGTCTCGCGACGGTCCGCCTCCGCGCGGTGATCCAGGGTCGCGGACGTTGCCGGCGCGCCTGTTCCCGACCCGAGGCCGGCTCTCGCGATGTCCGCTCCGCGTCGTTCCGACCTGCCGGCCCGCGGGATCGGGCCCATGGCCGTGCCTTGCCGCGACCCGCGATGAATCGGCATCGTCCGAGGGGCCGGGCTCGCGGCGCGCTGGATCGAACAGCGGCCGGGTGACGTTCCTCATGGCCTACATCGCCCAGACAGGAGGAACGCTCATGCGAATTCGCTATCTGCTGCCGCTCGTCGGCTTGCTCGCGCTCACGGCCTGCAAGGACGAGAAGAAGGCCGAGACCCCCCCGCCGCCTCCGCCTCCCGCCGGCACGGCGCCGGCGAACCCTGCGCCTCCGGCCACGACGACGAATCCGGCTCCCGCCAACAAGCCGTAGCCGAGGCGCCTCGAAGGTGGCGGGCCCTGTGACGCATTCCAGGCCCACAGGGCCCGCCCATCGCGACCGGGGCCGACGCCGCTGCCGCCGGCGATGCCGCCGGTCTGGGCGCGCAGCCGAAGCGAAGCTCCGCGACGGGGACGGGGCAGTTCCGTTCCGCACAGCGATCCGGCGCAGCGTCAGCACCGCCTGCTCCGCGCTCGTCTTCCGACCGCGCCGCATGTCCGGCTCCCTCGGTCGAAGCCGATCCTCTCGCTCGCACCGGCCAGGACGGGTCCAAGTCGGTCGGGTTCAGGTCGGCCGGGTCGAGCGGGCCGATCGGGTCAGGGCAGCTCCGGTCAGAGCGAGGCGAGGGCGACACCGCCCAGGGCCGTGAGCGCGACGACGATCCACGGCGCCACCCGACCGACCGTCAGCAGCACGAACGCCAGCACGGCCACGGCGAAATCGCGCGGGTTGCCGACCGCGCTGCTCCAGACGGGATCGTAGAGCGCGGAACCGAGGATTCCGACCACCGCCGCGTTGGTCCCGCGCATCGCAGCCTGGGCCAGCGGACGCGTCCGGAACGCGTCCCAGTAGGGCAGCGTGCCGTAGACCAGGAGCACGCCCGGCAGGAAGATCGCGACCAACGCGATGGCCGCGCCGACCACGCCGTGAGGCGACGGCCCCGCGACCGCGCCGAGGTAGGCCGCGAACGTGAACAGCGGGCCGGGCACGGCCTGGGCGGCGCCGTACCCGGCGAGGAAGGTGCCGGGGCCGACCCAGCCCGGCGCGACCACCTCGGCCTGCAGCAGCGGCAGCACCACGTGGCCGCCGCCGAACACCAGGGAGCCGGAGCGGTAGATGGCGTCGAACAGCGCCAGGCCCTGGGATGGCAGGCCGGCGACGAGCAGATGGGGCACGACGAGGAGCAGGGCGAAGGCGACCAGCGCCGCGGCGCCGGCCCGCCGGGACACTGGGACCGCGAGGTGCCCCGCCTGCGCCTGCGGTGCCGCCCGGCAGAGGACGAGCCCGGCGAGGGCACCGAGGGCGATGGCGCCGAGCTGCCCGACCGAGCCCGCGACGAACACCGTGAGGAACAGGGCCGCGACCGCGATGCCGGCGCGCGGCCGGTCCGGTGCCAGGGAGCGGGCCATTCCCCAGACCGCCTGCGCGACGACCGCCACGGCGACGAGCTTGAGACCGTGGATCACGCCGTCGGCGACCGGACCCGACAGGGCCGCGGCGCCGTAGGCGAAGGCCAGGAGCAGCAGGGCCGAGGGCAGCGTGAACCCCGCCCAGGCGGCGAGCCCGCCCAGGAGGCCGCCGCCGCGGAGCACGCCGAGCGAGAACCCGACCTGGCTGGAGGCGGGCCCGGGCAGGAACTGACACAGCGCCACCAGGTCGGCATAGCCGCGCTCGTCCAGCCATCGGCGCCGGGTGACCAGCTCGTCGCGGAAGTAGCCCAGGTGCGCGATGGGGCCGCCGAACGCGGTCAATCCGAGCTTGAGGAAGGCGCGGAAGACCTCTCCCACGGAACCGGGCGCGCGTGCGGACGCGGACTCGGGCCGCCCGGGCTCAGCGGACGATGAGGCGTCGGTCATGGGCGGCCTGGGTCCGGGCGTGTCGCGAAGGGGCGGGCGTGGCTGGCGTCCAACGACCGGCACCGGGCACCTCGGGGTCGAGCAGCGTCCGGATGCCGTCCGGGAAGAACACCGCCGAGCCTAATACCAAGCTTACCACCCGGCCTACCAGCAGGCGCACCAGGATGACCCAACCGGTTTCCGCGGTTCGCAGGCGGCCGTGCCGGGAGCGCGTCCGTCACGTCCTCGCGAACAGGCGGAGCGGGCCAGGGGCGTTCGCGGGACTGATCCGCTCCGCTCGAGGCCGGCGAGGCCGGGCGTGGGACGACCGGCGCAGGATACCATCCCGGCCGGGCGGGATGGCACCGGACGAGTCTCGGTCTTCGATGGGCGCGAAGCTGGGCAAACCTCGGGCCTTGACCTTCCAACGGTGGGAACCCCCATCTCGTCCGGACGCCGTCGGAAGGAGAGCCGCATGGTCCGATTCGAGGTCGGGAAGACGGGGCGCGGCGGCTGCGCCGGGTCCGTGACCCGCGCCGTGCAAGCCGTCGCGCCCGGCGCCCGGATCGAGGTCGACATAGAGGTCGACCTGGCGACGAAGCGCGCCACCGCGGCCTTCTTGCCCGCCGAGCCCCTGCTCGCGGCGGCCCGAGGTGGCGCCGCAGCGACCGGAATCTCACGTCGGCGTCCACGTCCCGGCCGCGGACATGGTCCCGCCGCCAGAACCGGTGTAATCCCGTACCCATGAGCCCGGACCGGCAGATCCTGCGCCTGATGGCGGCGATGATCCTCGCGATCATCGCCTACGTCGCGCCGTCCGCCGCCCAGGCCCACGAGGGCCATGCCCACCACGGCCACCGCGCGGCCGCGGCGCAGCCGAGGGCGGTCGCCCCGGTCGCCGCGTCCGTACCGGTGACGCCCGCCGCCCGGTCGGCGGCGCCGGCATGGTCCAAGGTCGCCCGCGCCACCGTCGCGGCGGCGCGCGTCGAGCCGACCGAGGACGGGTGCTGTCGTCCGGGCCGCGAGACCCGCTGTTGCGGGACGATGGCCTGCTGCGCCACCGGCGTCCTCGGGGGGCCCCCTGGCCTGTCGCCGGACCTGTTCGGCGCCGTCACGCTGGTCCCGGGCGACGTCGCCGGCCGCACCGGCCGCGGCCCCGAGGCCCTGCCCGAGCCCCCACGAACCCGCGCGTGAGATGAGGCGCGCCCGAGGCGCGCGACGCCCGAGGTGCGCCCGCCCGTGGCCGCGCCCGGCATCCCCATCGCGAGGATACCGTTTCCATGTCGACCCGTCTTGCCGCCGCCCTCGGCGCGGTGGCGCTGCTCGCCGCCGTCCCGGCGGGGCCCGCCCGCGCCCACGAGGGCCACGATCACGGCGCCGCCCCGCCCCCCGTCTCGAAGACCATCGCCCCGCGCGGCGAGGCCTTCTCCGACGCCTTCGAGCTGGTCGCCATCCCGCGCGACGGCGCCTTGACCCTGTTCCTCGACCGCTTCCGGACGAACGAGCCGGTGACCGGCGCGATGATCGAGGTCGAGACCCCCGAGGGCCCGAGGACCGCCAGCGCCACGCCCGGGGGCGGCTACACGTTGCCGGCTCCGTGGCTGTCGAGGGCCGGCCGGCACGACCTCGTCGCGACGGTCACCGCCGGCGATGCGGTCGACGTGCTGCCGGTCACGGTGACCGTGCCGGCCGATGCCGGCGCCGCAATTCCCGCCGAGCCGGCCGCGGCACGGGCGGCGCTCGCGCGCGTCTCGGAGGTCGCCCGCGGCGTCCGCCAGCGCCTCGGCGCCGGGGACCCGATCCTGGTCGGCGCGGTCGCCTTCCTGCTCGGCGTCCTCGTCACCGCCCTCGCGCGGGGCCGCCGCGGCGTCCCGACGGCGGCGCTGATCGCCGTCGGCATCACCCTCGTTCTGGGTACCGCCGCCTTCGCGCACGGCGACGACGACCGCGAAGCCCCCGTGCGGGGGGCCGCGCTGACCGGGACGCGCCCGGCCGCGCCGTCCGCGTCGGACCTCGCGCAGCGCCTGCCCGACGGATCCGTCTTCGTTCCGAAGCCCACCCAGCGCCTGCTCGCCCTGCGCACGACGGTGACCGAGCGGGGCAGCTTCCACCGCTCGGTCGAGCTGCCCGGCCGCATCATCCCGGACCCGAACGCCAGCGGCGTCGTGCAGTCCTCGGTCGGCGGTCGCCTGTCGCCTCCGCCCTCGGGACTGTTCCCGCGCCTCGGCACGCGGGTGCGCAAGGGCGAGATCCTGGCCACGGTCACACCGCCGATCCAGGCGGTCGACGTCTCCGACATGCGCCAGACGCAAGGGGATCTCGACCAGCAGATCTCCATCGTCGAGCGCCGGGTCGACCGCTACAGGCGGCTCGCCCTGACCGGCGCCGTGGCCCAGACCCAGCTCGACGACGCCCTGGCCGAGCTCAAGGGCCTGCAGGACCGACGGACGGCCCTCGACAGGATCAGGCGTGAGCCGGAACCGCTCGTCGCGCCGGTCGACGGCGTCGTCGCGCAGGCCGCGGCGGTGGCCGGTCAGATGGCCACACCCGGGCAGATGGTCTTCCAGGTCGTCGATCCGAGCCGCCTCTGGGTCGAGGCTCTGAGCTTCGACGCCCTCGCGGCGGCGCAGGACGCCACGGCACGGCTCGCCGACGGCCGGACCCTCAAGCTCGCCTACCAGGGTTCGGGCCTCGCCGACCGCAACCAGGCCATCCCGGTGCAGTTCGCCGTCCAGGGCGACGCCTCGGGCCTGCGGGTCGGGCAGTTCGTCACCGTGCTCGCCGGGACCGACACCGAGCAGGCCGGGCTGGCGCTGCCGCGCGCGGCGGTCGTGCGCGCGGGGAACGGGCAGGACGTCGTCTACGAGCACACCACCGCCGAGCGCTTCGAGGCGCGGCCGGTCCGCGTCGAGCCCCTCGACGGCGGCCGGGTGCTGGTGGCGGAGGGGGTCGGGCCCGGCAAGCGGGTCGTGACGCAGGGCGCCGAACTCCTCGACCAGGTCCGCTGAGGAATCCGCCGATGTTCACCGTCCTCGTCGGACAATCGGTCCGCAACCGCCTGCTCGTCCTCGCGCTCGCCGCGGTGCTCGTGCTCTACGGCGCCTTCACCGCCACCAAGCTGCCCGTCGACGTCTTCCCCGACCTCAACAAGCCCACCGTCACCATCATGACGGAGGCCGAGGGCTACGCGCCCCAGGAGGTCGAGCAGCTCGTCACCTACCCCATCGAGACCCGGATGAACGGTCTGCCGGGCGTTACCCGGGTGCGCTCGGTCTCCGGCGTGGGATTGTCCATCACCTACGTCGAGTTCGACTGGGGCACGGACATCTACCGGAACCGGCAGCAGGTCGCGGAGCGCCTCGCCCTGGTGCAGGACCAACTGCCCCGGAGCGTGACCCCGGTCATGGGCCCGATCTCCTCGATCATGGGCCAGATCCTGCTGGTGGCGGTCACGGGCGACACCGCGACCCCCATGCAGGTGCGCGAGGTCGCCGACTTCACGATCCGGCCGCGGCTGCTGACCATCCCGGGCGTCGCGCAGGTCATCCCCATCGGCGGCGAGGTGCGCCAGTTCCGGGTCAGCCCGAACCCGGCCGCCATGCGCGCGCTCGCCGTCACGAACGCGCAGCTCGAGGCGGCGCTCGCCCGGTTCGGCACCAACGCCGGCGGCGGCTTCACCGACCAGAACGCGCGCGAGTACCTGATCCGGAACATCGGCCGGACCATGAGCCTCGACGACCTGCGCAGCCTGGTGGTCGCGACGGTCAACGACGCGCCCGTCCACCTGAGGCAGGTCGCCGAGGTCTCCTTCGCCGCGAAGGTCAAGCGCGGCGACGCCGGCTACATGGCGAGGCCCGCGGTCATCGTCTCGGTCGAGAAGCAGCCGGACGTCGACACGGTGCGGCTCACCCGCAGCATCGAGACCGCCCTGAAGGAGATGGGCCCGACCCTGCCGTCCGGCATCAGGGCCGACCGAGTCCTGTTCCGCCAAGCCGACTTCATCGAGACCTCGATCCGCAACGTCGCGCGCGTCCTCGTCGAGGCCGTGCTGGTGGTGGCGGTGGTGCTGTTGGCCTTCCTGCTGAACGTGCGGACGACGGCCATCTCGCTGCTGGCCATCCCGGTCTCGGTGCTGACGACCGCGGCGGTGTTCCACCTGTTCGGGCTGTCCATCAACACGATGACGCTCGGGGGGCTGGCCATCGCCATCGGCGAGCTCGTCGACGACGCGGTGGTGGACGTGGAGAACATCTACCGACGGCTCGGCGACAACCGGCGGGCGGGCAACCCGAGAGGCGTGCTCCAGGTGGTGGTGGAGGCCTCGAACGAGGTTCGCTCGGGCATCGTCTACGCGACGCTCATCATCATCCTGGTGTTCGTGCCGCTCTTCGCCCTTTCGGGCATCGAGGGTCGCCTCTTCGCCCCGCTGGGCGAGGCCTACATCATCTCCATCCTGGCGAGCCTGCTCACCTCCATCACCCTGACCCCGGTGCTGGCGTCCCTGCTGCTGCCCGGCCTGAAGACGCTGGAGGAGCACGACAGCCGACTCCTGAAGCGGCTCAAACGCGGCAACGCCGCCCTGCTGCGGGTCGCGTTCCGGCACCAGGGCCTGCTCGTCGGCACGGTCGCGGTCGCGGTGGTCGCCGCCGGCGTCGCGGCCTGGACCCTGCCGCGGGCCTTCCTGCCGCCGTTCAACGAGGGCTCGTTCACGGTCAACATGACCTTCAACCCGGGCATCTCGCTCGCCGAGAGCAACCGGGTCGGGCTGATCGCCGAGAAGCTGCTGCTCGACATCCCGGGCGTGAGGACGGTGGGCCGCCGGACCGGGCGGGCCGAACTCGACGAGCACGCCGAGGGCGTCCATGCCTCCGAGATCGAGGTGGCCCTCGACGCGGGTGCCGAGCGCCCGAAGGAGGCGCTGGTCGCCGATATCCGCGGGCGCCTCGCGGCCCTGCCGGTCGCCGTCAACGTCGCCCAGCCGATCTCGCACCGGCTCGACCACATGCTCTCGGGCGTGCGCGCCGAGATCGCGCTCAAGGTGTACGGGGAGGATCTCGACGCCCTGCGGCGGGTCGCGAATGCCCTGCGCGACCGGATGGCGGCGATCCCCGGCCTCGCCGACCTGCAGGTGGAGCGCCAGGTCCGCATCCCGCAGCTCGAGGTCCGCGTCGACTACACGCGGGCGGCCCTCTACGGGGTGCAGCCCGCGGCCGTGGTCGAGCAGATCAGCCGCCTCTCGAACGGGCGCGTGGTCTCGACGGTGGTCGACGGCGTGCGCCGCTTCGACGTGGTGCTGCGCCTGTCCGAGGACCGCCGGACCACCGCGGGCCTGGGCGACCTCCTTCTGGAGACGCCCTCGGGCTGGGTGCCGGCGCGCCAGGTGGCCGACATCCGCGAGACGGACGGGCCGAACCAGATCCTGCGCGAGAACGCCCGGCGCCGCATCGTGGTGCAGGCCAACACCGACGGCGGGCGCGACATGGCCACCGTCGTGGCGGCCATCCGCGAGGCGGTGGCGAAGGAGCCGCTGCCACCGGGCTTCTTCACCAGCCTGGAGGGGACCTTCCAGGCGCAGGAGGAGGCCAGCCGGACCATCGCGGTGCTCTCCGCGGTGTCCTTGGCGCTCGTCTTCGCCATCCTGTTCAGCCGCTACAGGTCGGCGGCGCTCGCCCTGATCATCATGGGCAACGTGCCCCTGGCGCTGATCGGCTCGGTGGTCGCCCTGTGGCTGGCCGGGCAGCCGCTGTCGGTGGCGTCGATGATCGGCTTCATCACGCTGACCGGCATCACGGCGCGCAACGGCATCCTGAAGATCAGCCACTACCTGAACCTGTCGCTGCACGAGGGCGTGCCGTTCGGGCCCGACCTCGTGGTGCGCGGCAGCCTGGAGCGGCTCACCCCGGTGCTGATGACGGCGCTCGCCGCCGGCGTCGCGCTGGTGCCGCTGCTCTACGACCCGGCGAGCCCGGGCAAGGAGATCCTGCACCCGGTGGCGGTGACGATCTTCGGCGGCCTCGTCAGCGCGACGCTGCTCGACACCGTCCTGACCCCCGTCCTGTTCCTGCGCTTCGGCCGCGCGCCCCTGGAGCGGCTGCGCGCCCTCCACGCCGACACGCCGGCCCACCCATCCCCGGACGGCGCGCGCCCGCGCCCGGCCGAGGCCTACTGACCCGCACAACCCGACTGACCCGCACAACCCGACTGACCCGCACAACCCAGGAGAACCGGGATGATCCTACCGAGACTGGCCCTGATCGCCGCCCTCCTCGCCGCGTCCGCCGTCTGCGCCCACGAGACCGCCGGCCAGCACGGTGGCCGTGTGACGGATGCCGGCAGGTTCCACGTCGAGCTCGTCGCCAAGGGCGAGGCCGTCGACGTGTTCCTGTCCGACGAGGGCCAGAAGCCGGTCCCGGCCGCCGGTTTCAAGGGCACCGCCATCCTCGTCGTCGGCGGCAAGCCGACCCGCGTGCCGCTCGAGCCCGCCGACGGCAACCGCATGACCGGCAAGGCCGCGACCGCGCTCGGCGCGAGCCCCAAGGGCGCGGTGCAGCTCACCGGCCCGGACGGCGCGACCGCCAGCGGCAAGTTCAACTGACCCCACCGGGAGAGAACGATCCATGACGCACCTCCGCACCCTTCTCGCCGCCGCCCTGCTGTCGACCGGGCTGGCCGGGGCGGCCCTGGCGCAGGGCATGCACGACCACGGCTCCATGTCCGGCAAGGACATGGGCTCGATGAAGCCGAACCCGAAGGACGACGCCTCGACCAAGGCGTTCAAGGCCGCTGACACGGCGATGATGAAGGACATGGACGTCCCCTATACCGGCGATGCCGACGTCGACTTCCGCAGGCACATGATCCCGCACCACAGGGGCGCGGTCGCCATGGCCAAGGTCGCGCTGACGCACGCCAAGGATCCGGCCACCAAGGCGATGGCGCAGAAGATCATCGACGATCAGGAGAAGGAGATCTCCGACATGGAGGCGTGGCTGAAGCGGCACGGCCAGTAGCCGCCCGCGCCGGGACCGGAGACCGGGGCGGTTCCGGCCCGCCCCGATGGAGGTGCCTCACGCGGCGCCGGAGCGGGGCGAGGCGCCCCCGCGCCTGACGCGGGCGCCGTTCCCGGTCAGGCGCGGGACGGGATGCCCGGTCCCGCCCTGGCGGCGCGACCGGGACCCGGCCGAGCGTCGACAGCCCGCGATCCCGGCCGCTTGACAGCGTGTTCGTTCTGGTCTGTTATTTCTGTCATGACAGAAATAACAGACATGCCGAGCCCCCTGCCGGCCGCGGTCGAGCGCTTCGTGCTGCACTGGGGCGATCTGGGCGGCCAGTGGGGCGTCAACCGCTCGGTCGCGCAGATCCACGCGCTCCTCTACCTCTCCGAGCGCCCTCTCGCCGCCGAGGACATCGCCGGCATGCTCGGCATCGCGCGGTCGAACGTCTCGAATTCCCTGCGCGAGCTGCTCGGCTGGAACCTGATCCGCCGCGTGCCGGTGATGGGCGAGCGCCGCGACCACTTCGCCGCCGAGACCGACCTCTGGGAGATGGTCACGCGCATCGCCGCCGGCCGCAAGGAGCGCGAGATCGATCCCGCCATCGCGGCCCTGCGCGCCTGCGTCGCCGAAGCGGACGCGGACCCGGCGCTCGGGGCGGTCGCCAAGCGGCGCCTGCGCGCGATGCTCGACTTCACCGAGTCGATGGAGCGCTGGTACGGCCAGATGCTCAACGTGCCCAGGGGCACGCTGGCCAAGCTCATCCGGCTGGGCGGCCGGATCGTGAAGTTCCTGCCGGCCAAGGCTGAGTGACGATCCGAGGGTCGTCCTCGGGGAGGCGAATCGATCGAGGGGCCCAGGTGACCGCGATGGGACATGTCCGTCGAGCCGATGCGGGGCCGTCCCGCGCGTTCTCCCCCGCCCGGTCGCTCACCGAGCCGGGCGACCTGCTGGACCTGCGCTTCCGGGCCCTGATCCCGGAACGCGCGTGGGCGAGCCTGTCGCCGGCCGTGCGCCGCCGCTTCGGGAAGCGGCTCGCGCAGGGGGCGAGCGCGGTCTATGTCGGCCACGTCGTCGCGATGGACGTCAGCCGCTTCGGCTGGCTCGTCGCGCAGGCGACGCGGCTGGTCGGCGGCCCGCTGCCTCTGGAACGCCAGACCGGCCGCGCCGGCGTCGTCACCGTCACCGAGGACCCGGATGGCGGCGGTCAGGTCTGGACGCGGCTGTACGCCCGTGCCTCCGGCTTCCCGCAGGTGATCCACTCGGCCAAGCGCTTCGCCGGTCCCACCGGCCTGGAGGAGCATGTCGGCGCCGGCGTCGGCATGAGCCTCACGGTGGCGGTCGAGGACGGGGCGCTGACGTTTCGCAGCCACCGCTACTTCATCGCCTGCCTGGGGCGTCGCCTGCACCTGCCGGGCTGGCTCACCCCCGGCGCGCTCACCGTCACCCACGCCGATGCCGGCGGTGACGCGGCGCCGGGCGCCTTCCGCTTCATCCTCGACATCGCCCACCCCTGGTTCGGGCGGCTGATCCACCAGGAAGCGGTCTTCCAGGACGCCGAGCCGGCGGGGCAGGGAGAGGCGGCGTGAGCACGATCCTGGTCTTCGGCGGGTACGGCGGCTTCGGGGCTCGCCTGTCGCGGCGGCTCGCGGAGGCCGGTCACGACGTGGTCGTCGCGGGCCGCCGCCTGGCGCGGGCCGAGGCGTTCTGCGCGGCCCATCCCCCGTGCCGTCCCCTTCAGGCCGACCGCAGCGGTGCCGTCGCGCCCCTGCTGGAACGCGTCCGTCCCGACCTCGTGATCGATGCGGCCGGCCCCTTCCAGGGCAGCGGCTACGCTCTGCCCCGGGCCTGTATCGCCGCGGCGATCCCGTACCTCGATCTCGCGGACGGCCGGGCGTTCGTGACCGGCATCGGCCGGCTCGACGCCGCCGCACGCGCGGCCGGCGTCGCGATCCTCTCCGGTGCATCGAGCGTCCCCGCCTTGTCCGGTGCCGTCGCCCGGCGCCTGGCGCAGGGGATGGACGTGGTCACGGCCGTGGAGATCGCGATCAGCGCCTCGAACCGCGCGACCGCCGGGACGTCGGTCGCCGCGGCCATCCTGAGCTACGTGGGCCGGCCGATCCGGCTCTGGCGCGGACAGCGCTGGTCGGTGGGTGTCGGCTGGCAGGCGTTGCGGCGCGAGCGCTTCGCCCTGTCCGACGGCGCGTCCCTCGGCCGCCGCTGGCTGGCCCTGGCGGACGTCCCGGACCTCGACCTCCTGCCCGATCGGCTTCCGGGCCGGCCGGCGGTCAGCTTCAGGGCCGGGACCGAACTCGCGGTGCAGACGATCGGCCTCTGGTGCGCGAGCTGGCCGGTGCGCTGGGGCTGGATCCCGTCCCTGCAGGGGCTCGCGCGCGGGCTTCTCCTGGCGCAGCGGCTGACCGCGCGCTGGGGCTCGGATCGGTCCGGCATGGTCGTCCGGATGTTCGGCACCGCCGCAGGGCGCCGCGTCGAACGGCGCTGGACCCTCCTGGCGGCCGACGGTCATGGCCCGGAGATCCCGGTGCTGCCGGCGGCGATCCTGGCCGAGCGGATCCTGGACGGTGCGATCGCGCCCGGGGCGCGCGACGCCGGGACCGCGCTCGACCTGTCCGATTTCGAGCCGAGCTTCGCGCGCCTGTCGATCCGCCACGACGTGCGGGAGTCGGGACAGGCCGATGCGCTCTACGCGCGCGTCCTGGGTCCGCGCTTCGCCGAACTCGCGCCGCGCGTCGCGGCCCTGCACGGCGTGCTGCGCGAGGCGGGGGCGCACGGCCGCGCCGTCGTGCGACGGGGCCGCCACCCCGTCGCGCGCGGCCTCGCGGCCCTCCTCGGATTGCCGGTCGCGGGCGCGCACGATCTCCACGTCGGCTTCAGCGAGGCGCGCGGGGTGGAGCGCTGGACGCGCGCGTTCTCCGGTCGCCGGTTCACGAGCGCGTTCTCCGAAGAGCGCGGCTGCGTCGTGGAGCGGTTCGGCCCGCTCCGCTTCAGGTTCGACCTCGCGCCCGAGGGCGGCGGCCTGCGCATGGTGCTGCGCGGCTGGTCCGTCGCGCGGCTGCCCCTGCCGCTGGCGCTCGCACCCCGCACCGCCGCCCGCGAGTGGGAGGAGGCGGGGTTGTTCCGCTTCGACGTCTCGATCGCCCTGCCACGCGTCGGGCTGGTGGTGCATTACCGCGGCTGGCTCGACACGGACGATCGCGCAAGGAGTCGATCCGGCTTCGTCCCGGGCGCAGAGCCGACCGCGCCGCCTCGGAGCGGACATCCGGCACAGGGCCCATCCCGGCCACCCGGCGGGGATCCCGGGCCGGTAACCGCCCTGCCGATCGCGTCATCGCGCGCCCGCGCCCCGTCCCGCAGCGGGCACGGTCCGGAGCCGCGTCACGGGCGGGTCTGAGCCGAGGCACCGCCATCGGCCGCGCGACCCTTCAGATTCGCGGCCGCCGCGGCATAGCCACCACCGGCACCGTCGATGAAATGCATGTGCCCGCTGCCGGGGACCGGAGGGCTGATGCAGGTCAACTGCGCAGCCGCCTGGCGCTGCAGGCCGAAATGGCAGATCCCCTGCGCCTCCGCGCCGGCGAGCTCCGCCTCGAGTCGATCGGCGAAGGCGCGGGTGCAATCCAGCGTCATCCGCAGCGCGTCATCGTACTTGCGGAAATCTGTGTTGCCCACGATCTCGCGCCGCAGAACGGCGGGATCGAACGCGCCGACCCGCGCGCCCGTGCGGTAGATCAGGTATTCCGGTATCGATCGCGCCGCGAGGCGGAACTTGGCCCAGAAGCGGCTCCTGCGAGAGCCCGGCATCGCGCGCAGTTCGAGGTCCAGTCCCGCCCACGGTCCGCGCATCTCCGGTCCCGCGTCCTGCATCGGGCGCGCGACCTCGGCGCTGATCTCGAGCCTCTGCAGGAGCTCCTGCACGAGTTGCCGGAAGGCCGGCGCGTCGCCGCTGTGCTGGGGCACGAGCATGAGCGAGAGCATCAGCTCGTGCCGGGGACGGATCTCCTGCCAGCGGCAGGAGAGGCCGGTCAGGTCGGGCTGGGTGCCGGCCTCGGCCGGTGCGATAGCGTGGTCGCCGGCCTTCATGGCCGCCTCTGCCCAGGGCAGCCCACCTCCGCTGAACATGGCATAGGAAACGTGGGCGCTGGGCGCGTAGCGCGCCACGCGCACGTCGAGCGCGCGATCGCGCACGGCCGAGACCGGCACGAGAGCGGTGCGCAGCTCCAGTTGCAGCGCCTCGCGGACCCAGCTGGCCGTCGCCGCCAGCGCGTCTCTCGCGGCGTCCGCGTCGTCCGGGGCGACGGCGAAACTGGCCCCGTCGCCGCCGAAGACGAAGGGGAATTCGCGCCGGCCGAGTGCGTTGGAGACCGCCGTGATGATGGCTGCGCCGGCCGCATTCACCGCCTTGTAGCGGCCAAGCCCGATCTGCTGCCGAGAGCCGACGACATCGGCCACGCCGAGCCACCAATCCGCGGGCAGGGGCCGGTAGAGGCCTGGATCCATGAGGCTGGAGAAGGCGGTGAACCGGGGCAGGCTGTCGTAGAAATCCGGGGCCGCGCGGCGTGTCGCCGGTTCGCGTTCCTGACCTGCACCCATCGATGTCCCCACCGCCATCGCCCTGCTCCTCGGCGCAGCGGAGATGATTGGATTGGTCGCAAACCGACCTCTCCAAGCGCGCCAATATCGGGCTGAGCACGATCCGTCAGTTTGAGAACGGCATCCGCACGCCGATCACCAACAACATGCTGGCGATGTAGCGCGCGTTTGAGGAGGCCAGCGCTACCCTCACGGATAAGCCAGCCGGGATCATTTACGCCGGGACGGACGCCGCCTCAGACTAGAACGGAACCGGCGCTGCTCCCTGATGGGAGAGGCCGCGCACGATCTTAGAGACCGTACCGCCGTTAACGCAGAAATAGTGGGAAGTCCTGCCTTGGCTCCAGCCGAGCACGAATACGGCGTGAAGTATGTGGCAGGCGGTTAGGTGATCGCAGGGGAACTCAGCAGCCATAAAGCATCCTCCGCAGAAGCGGTTGGTCGGGATGCCGCCGGCTTGAAAATCAGCTTCTAAAGTGCGACGTTAAGCGTGTGAGCCGCGCACGGTGCTGTGCTTCCAAGCCGGAAGCGTTCGCTGTGGGTGGTCCTGGCCGGGCCGGCATTCCCTCTGCAAAGGGAGTGACCGGCCCGACTGCTATCTGCCTTGCCGAAGCGAACCCCGCCGGAAGGCTGAATCACCTGTCAAAATGGTATGTCATCATCCAAGTCATACCCGCCTCGCTTAGAGGCTGGCGCTTCAAATGGGATATCGTCATCCACATCATAGCCGCTAGTAGGCTGCTGTTTATCTTCGCTGTCATTTTTACTGACGGGTCCGATCACTGAATCGTCCTCGTCAGAAAGATCAGCCCCAGCCTCTCGCAGCGCGGCCTTAAACTTATGAATAGTTGAGTCCGGGACCATGTACATGTCATCGGCCTCAGTAACGTGTCCCTGATCAACGTATTTATCGAAAATACGTTTCACCTCGCTGGGGCGCATATTGCGACCTTCGCGCTCTGCAACAAGTTCTATAATGTCTTCAAGATTAAATGCAGCCTTGTTCTCATCAAGGGCGAGAAGATGCCGCTTCCATTTATTAGAAATAGCCCCCGGCTGTCGACCGCCAGACCGCGAGACGACAACTCCTATGGCGCGGTCTTCAGTCTCGCTGCCCTTTCCGGATGAGAGCGGCGTCTGGGGGATCATAGCAAGGATGGCCTCCATCCCGCTAAGCTCGGCCTCAAGCAGCTCCACCGCGCGCCTTTGCGCGACGAGCGCGGCCCGCTTCTCAGAGACCATTTTCATGATCGCAGGGGTTGACATGCCTCAGATGTATCATGTGGTCGGCGGCGTGGAAAGGGCGTCGTTGTCGATATGCGCAACCGATAGCCGATGCGCTTGACGTATAGCCGCCTCGCTGTCAGTCTTCTGGATGACGCCCGTCGTCCTCACGTCCACTTATGCGCGCATCGACGCGCGGGGTGCGCGCGAAGGCGCCCCCGGAGGCCAGGCTTGACCCTGGCACCCCGGAGGACGAATCACATGGCTGTGGTTTGTACGTATCCGAAGCCGGTGTCCGTTACGGACTACTTCCGGTTCCGGTTGGGGCGGTGGGAGCACGTGTGCTCTCACTGCCGCTCGTATCCGTCGCGTTAGGTTGGTCGCCACGCGATGATATGGGTAGGACGACGGGCGTCGCTACCCGCCTATTGAATCATGCGCTGACCTATGAAGGCAAGCCCGATTGTGCGGTCCACCGTTATAGACTGCCGATAGCGTGAACGAGGCACCTCAACGTTTTTGGGTGAGGTTGCTGCATAATACCGGGATTTCCGGCCGCTACGAGCTGTCGCTCGATCCGCGGCCGATGCGGCTCAGATCACGAGAGTCGGGCGGCATCCCCGGGACGGATGGGGCTGGGGTCGCCGTCACGGATCCCGTCGTCGGAGCGAGGGGTTGCGGGATGGAGTCGGTCAGCCGGCCGCCGCCGCGCGTGCAGCGGCGGCCGATCGCGTGACGGAAACGCGATCCGGCGAAGATGGTCGCTCAGCTAGCCGCACACGCGCTCATGGCCGAAGAAGACAGGATTGTAGATCGCGCGGCAGTCGCCGAAGTTCGGGCCGAGGAAGGAGCTGTTCGCGGGATAGCCCCAGCTGAACCCGCCGAAGCGCCGACGGAATCCACGGTGGTAGAAATGGCGATGGTGACCGAACCCGCCGTGCCTGAAGCCTCCGTGCCCGAACCCGCGATGGCCGAAGCCTCCGTGATGGCCGAAGCCTCCGTGTCCGAAACCGCCACGGCCAAACCCGCGGGCGTCGGCACTGGCGGCACCACCGGCCAATGTCGCGGCCGCGAGACCCGCCACCATCAACATCTTCGTCGAGATCATCTTCATCGTGCGTCTCCCTGTTGGGGTGAAGGCACTCTGCCGCCGACCGATGGCCGGTCGCTGTGATCCCGGTCACAGAAGCCCGGACGCGGGGCTCGACGCGGGATCCCTCGCGGGGGCTCGGGTGCGCGCTTCGACCGAACCTCGACCGGTCGGGACGACCGCGAACTCCGACGCCGCGGCGGGCAGGCGGCCCGCGCCGTTGGCCGCGCCGTTGGCCGCCACGTCGGCCGCGCGCGTGCGATCGCTCTACGCGCGCTGCCCCATCACGAGCGTGACCGGCTGGCCCGCGAAAGTCTCGACCGCGGTGAAGGCGCGTGCGCGAAGTTCAGCCTCCATGGCCGCGCATTCCCACAGATGTCCGCCACTGCGGGCCAGCCGCAGGGCAGCGAGCGCGGCGGCCGCGGGATCCGCCGGCGGAGCGTAGAGTCCGACCACCAGATACCCCCGCGGCTCGAGCGCAGCCGTGAGTCGATCGAGCGCTGTTCGGGCCGCGTCCCGGGAGAGGAAGGGTGCCGGAAGCCACGTCAGCGAGTAGCCTGCCGAATCGTCGAACCGCGTCACATCCTGCAGACGGAGTTCGATACGGCCGTGAAAGGGGCTCGCCGCCACGTTCGCGCGCGCCAAGGCCAGGGCCGGCTCCCAGATGTCCAGGCCGACGACCCGCAGCGAGGGCCAGCGTGCCGCGGCCTCCAGCGCGATGCCGCCCACGCCGGTGCCGACATCCAGGAAGCGCCCGGTGAGTGCGGCCGCGAGCGACGGGCGCTCGGTCGACAAGGCCGCCAGGCGCCGCACGACGCTGCGCGACGCCTGGCCTTGAGCCTGCAACATCGCGGGATCGCGAACCTGCCAGACCGGCGGCCGCTCCGGGTGATCCAGCAGATCCCGCGCCTCCTCGAGCGCGTGGGTGACGGATGCCAGGAGCGCGGACACCTGCTCGGGTTCGAGCTCACCGAGGCCGCCCGGGATGACGGCGGCGACCACATCGCGCAGTCGGCGCGCCACCTCGGGATCGACCGCCCTCGCGCCTTCCCGCGCGCCTTCCTTCGCGTCTTGCCGCAATCGCAGGGCCGCACCGACCGCGGCCAGGCCTCGCGCCGCGTTTCCCATCGCGCGCAGCGTGTGTTCAATCGTGTCGATAGCCATCCGCGACCGCCGAAGTGATGATCGCCACGACGCGTCGTGGCACCCGAACAGGACGGCCCGGCATCCTCGGAAAGAGGCCGGGCAAGGATCCGCGGTGTCTTTCCCGGCCGTGAGCCCGTGGATCTTCCGCCCGGGCGCTCCTCGACAGCGGCTCAGGGGACCTCAGCGCTTCCGGCCGTCACACGCGGCCTGATCGGACCGTCCGCGACGCGCGGTGCGTCGCGATTCCGGGGACGGGCTCGACGCCCGGCTCGGCCGGTGCGATGTCCGCGCGACGGGGCGTCCTGAGCGAGCCCTCCGGTCCGCCGATCGTGCTCGCTGCGGCGACGGGCGTTACAGGCCGTGCGCGCGCTTCAGCATCTCGGCGGCCCGTTCACCGATCACCGCGCACGGCGCCTGGGTGTTGCCGGTGGTCACGCGGGGCAGGATCGAGGCGTCGGCGACCCGCAGGCCGTCGATGCCGTAGACCCGGAGCGCACCGTCCACGACCGCCAGCGCGTCGCGGCCCATCCGGGCGGTGCAGCTCTGGTGCCAGTAGGTGACGGCGGCATCGCGGATGTAGTCCGCCATCGCCGCGCCGGACAGCGGACCCGGCATGGCCTCCGCGCGCACGTACGGGCGGAACGCCGGCGCGTTGCCGAGGGCGCGGCAGAGATCGACGCAGGCCGCGGCCGCCGTCACGTCGGCCGGGTGGGACAGGAAGTTCGCCTCGATGACCGGCGGCGTCGCCATGTCGGCGCTCCGCAGCCGCAGGCGGCCGCGGCTGGCGGGCTGCGCGAGGCCGGCGAACATCGTCCAGCCTTGGGCCGGAACGCCGCGCGCCGCGGTCTGCTCGCTCGGAACCGGAAACTCGACCTGGCAGAACAGCAGGTCCGGCGCCGAGAGGCCGGGCCGGCTCGTCCAGTACAGGGTCGCCTCGCTGCCGCTGTTCCGCGGCGCGATCGGGTCGGCATATTCCCAGGTGCAGCCGAAGGACACGTGGTCCTGAAGGTTCTGTCCGACGCCGGGCAGGTGCTGCGCCGACGGGATGCCGAGCGCCCCGAGCTCGTCCCGGTCGCCGATCCCCGAGAGCATCAGCACCTTGGGTGTGTGGATCGCCCCCATCGACAGGACCGTCTCGGCACGCGCGCCGACCGTCCGGACCGCGCCCGCGTGGACGAACTCGACCCCCGTGGCGCGGCGGCCGTCGAAGGTCACGCGGCGGACGAGCGCGTCCGTGAGGACGGTCAGGTTGGGGCGGTCGAGCCAGGGATGGACGTAGGCGCGGAACAGCGAGACGCGCCGGCCGTCGCGGACCAGCATGTCGGTGATCGCCGCGCCGCCGGGCCCCTCCATCATGCGCCCGTTGGGGTTGTCGAAGGTCGGGATGCCGAGGTCCCGCGCGGCGTCGAGCAGGGCGTGGGCCACGGGGCTGGGATCGGAGGCGGGCTGCACCCAGACCGGACCGCCGCTTCCGCGATGCGCCGGATCGGAGGCGCCGCGCCAGTTCTCGATGCGCCGGTAGATGTCGAGGACGCTCTCGTAGCCCCAGGCCGCGTCGCCGGCCTCGGCGGCGAAGGCGTCCCAGTCGCACCGGTGGCCGCGCGCCCAGACCATCACGTTGACGCTGGAGCCGCCGCCGAGGCCCTTGCCCATCGCCATGGAGAGCGTGCGTCCGTTCAGGTGGGCATTCGGCTCCGCGCGAAAGCCCCAGTCCCGCGCCCCGCCGAGATTGGTCGGCCAGAGGGCGGGATCGAGCACGGCCTCGGCGTCGTCCGAGCCGCCCGCCTCGAGCAGGAGCACCTGCACCTCGGGGTTCTCCGCCAGCCGCCGCGCGACGACCGACCCGGAGGCGCCCGCGCCGCAGACGACGAAGTCGTAGGCCGGTTTCAGGTCGGCGGTCAGCCGGGCCTGGTTCTCCCCCGCCCGCCGCGCGAAATCGGCCCGGTCGAGGGCGTCTGAAGTGCTCATGATCTGGAAGGTCTCACCTGTAGCAGCGGATCGGAATGATCTCGGTCAATCGAGGATCGGGCAGAAAACTCCGACGCTCACGTCTCCGCGCTCCAGCAATCGCCTCGTCGGGATTGCCGGAACATCAGTGGCGCCGCGATCGGGCTGCCGCGCGAAGCGGCGCGCGCCCCGCGTTCGACGCGCGGATCGATAACGCAATGCTTCTGTTACAGGTGGATTTCGGCGCGTGACCGCGCGCGTTACATGGGACACGGTTTCTCGTCCGCGCCACAAGCCGGCGAGCGGGCAGGTCGGATCGGCGGATCGAGCGGCAGGACACGCGAAAGCGGCGAGGCTCGCACCCCGCCGCTCGCGTCAGTCTCGTTGTCCGTTACCGGGTGGCCGCCGGCATCCTGCCGGGTTCACAGGCCCATCAGCACGCCGGCCGAGCCGACGACGGTCATCATGAGGCCGCCCAGGAAGGCGCCGATCATCGCGTAGGAGAAGGCCTTCAGCATCGTGTCCCCCGACCTCAGCAGCGGTTGCCGCCGGCGGTCTGGCCGTACTGCTTGACCGGGAAGTTCTGCTGGTTGGCATTGCCCTCCGCGGCCGAGCTCTGCGGGCAGGTCCAGGGGTCGCGGTCGTAGCGGCCGCCGAACGGGGCGCCGAACGAGCCCGTGGTTTCGACATCGTAGGGCGTGGAGCCAGTCCAGGCAGGACGATCGTAGGCCATGGCGGACGAGATCGGAGCTACGGCGAGCATGAGAGCGGTGACGGTAGCGGCGATACGGGTCTTCATAGGCTAATTCTTGCTCCTTTACGCAGTACAGTCCGAGACTTACGGTCCATTTCATCTTGCGTGACACTGATATGGGGGCGATTGTCTCGGAGCGACGTGCCGCTGCGCACGCGGCGTCCGGGATTAATCGCGCTGGCGGCGCAGCTGTGACCGCGCGTGACCAGGCTGTCTCTGCCGCCGGCGTCGCGGCCGCCCGGCAGACTGCGCTCACGAAGGCCCGCTCATTGAACCAGACGCGCGCTTCAGGTCTTCCCTCCATGCCGAGGCGATCCATCTCCGCCGAGGCATGGAGGAGCTCTATGCGCATTCTCGTTCTCGCCGCGCTCGCAGGTGTCGGCCTCGGCGTCCTGGCTGTCCCCGCCTCGGCCGTTCCCGCGGGCCCCGCGACCGGCCTCTCGTCGCCGTCCGACATGCTCACCGACGTCCGGATGAGGCGCCATCACGTGCGGCGACATTCGATGTCGCGGGTCCAGCGGCGCTATCCGGGTGCGAGCTTCGTCCGGAACAAGACCCCCGGCTCTGCGGGCGGCAGCAGCCGGGGTAACGGCGTTACCGGCAGCTACGCCGCGCCCAGCGGACGGTAGGCCCCCACGCTCGCGCAACGCGGCCCGCCCGGCCGGCCGCGGCGGGCCCCGCGCGCGCCATCGCCGTCACCGGATTCCTGCGCGCGCGCGGGACCAGGGGCGGCAGACGGCGCAGGCGGGATGAACCCCCACGGCCGGCGATCCCGCCGGCTTCCGGTTCGAGCCGGCGCCCTGCGCCCGCGCGGGCGAATGGTGGCGGATGCGTCGGGCTCTCAGCGCGCCAGTCTCGCGGGGAGCACCGTCGGCGCCGGGCTCGACGCGTTCGACGCCGCGAACGACGCGACGAATCCGGCGAGGGAGCGCACATTGTCCGGCTGCCGCGGATCCCGAGCAACCGCGGCTGCCTCGCGTTCCAGTCGAAGGTTACAGGCCTTTGTCGGAAGTCCGATATCCGGCGTGCAGGCGTCGTGGCGGGCGCAGGCTGCGTCGAGGGCGTCGATAGGCGGCAGAGGCGCGTTGTTGCCGGGGCCGCAGTAGTTGCCGTGGATGAGGAACTTCGGCCCGCCGTTGGCGGCCGGCTGTGCCAGGGACGGCGTGGCCCACGCGGCGGCGAGGCAGACGGGGGCGACGAGGCCTATGACGGTGCGAGTCAACATGGTGGAGACCCTCCAGCACCTGCGCCGCACAAGTCCCATCGGCGATGACGGTGCGAGACACGATTAAGCACCACACATCACGGCGCGACGTGCTCCGGAGCACCACCCCTATTTGGATGACGTCCTACCCGCATCGCGGACATCGCGGTCGCTGCGTCACCGCAGCGTCCGCGACATCGCCCGGCATCACGGAGGTCGGGCCCCGCCGCACTTTCCCCCTCTGCCTCCTCTGCCGATCGCGTGTCGGCACCTCTGTCGTGCAGACACGCCTCGCTCGGCGCGAAGAGGCGGGGCATCGGGCTGCTGACTGTGGTAGACATCACCGCATGCTCGCTGGCGATCCAGCGTCTCACGGCCTTCAGGGAGAGTCTCAGTGGCGCGTCCGGACCTCGGCACGAAGCGTATCTGCCCGACGACGGGGAAGAAGTTCTACGATCTCGGCAAGAATCCCGTGATCTCGCCCTACTCGGGCGAGGTCGTGCCGATCGCTGCCGCGACATCGTATTCCAGGGGGAGCGCTCCCGTCGTCGCGCGCAAAGAGGCGCCGAGCGACGAAGAGGACGAGACGGAGGGCCCCGAACTCGTCTCGCTGGACGAGGTCGAGGCCGAGGAGGCCGAGAAGGACACGGACAGCAACGCTGAGGATGACGACGCGCTCGACATCGAGGACGACGGGGAGCAGGTCGACGACGACAACCTCGTCGTCGATGAGGACGATGACGACACCAGCGATCTCGTCGAGGTCAACGACGACGATGACGACCAGTAAACCCGCACGCCGCCGCCGGTCGTCCGGCGGACGGGCGCGGGTGGCCGCAATCTCAGTCGCTGTTTGATCGGGTGGTGGGGCGGCTCATGAGCAGGGCCGCCCGCACCGCCATGCGGCGCGACGGCTCGTCGGACTCGGTGTCGACCACGATCGCGGGCGCGGAGGGGTGGGCCGCGACGGCCGCCGCGAGATCGAGCACGTGGTCCGGACCGATGGCGTGATCCTGGGTGGTCGGTTCTGCCAGGTAGGCGTCGACGGCGGCGCCGACATCCTCGATGGCGATACGCTCGGCGGTCACCAGATCCCAGAGCGTGGCCTCAGCTGACATCCGCGGCGTATCGCACCTCGCGCGAGAGCATGCAACAATGTAACAACGGCTGGCTCGCGGCGCCGGCAGGCCAGCGCGTCCGCGGGATCAGGGCCCGTCGCGCAGGGGACCGATGCAGGCCGCAACCGGGTGGCCGGCCGGCGCGAAGTGATCCAGGAGCCGGTCCCCGGACCACAGCTCGGCCAACAATCCCTCGGCCAGCCTGTCGGCCTGATGCCTGGCCTCCGCGTCGTCGCGGGCTCGGATGAGGACCGTGCCGCGGTCGCTGCCGTCCGCGCCGAACCGGTGCAACCGGTAGGCCGAGCCGGAGCCTCGGCGTTTTCCGGGGAAATCGATGAGGTCGGCCATCGCGGGCTCACGGCTCCGTAGGAGGGGGCACGCGTCCCCCAAGCCGCCGGAACCTGAAGTCTGGCCGATCCGGCGACAGATCGAGTGTAAGAGGGCCGGGACGCGAAGGATAGAGTGCGACGGACGCCCGCTCGCTGCCGAGGCAAGGCCATCAGGGCCGGAACGCGGCCCAATCAACGTTCAGGAAGGGTCAGACCGTCGGGCCGGCGGAGGTCGCGATCCACACCACGTGCCGCGGGCCGCTGCGCCCGTTCGCGTGGGGGCGAACCTCTTCGACGGCGAAACCCGAGCGCTGGAGGCGCGCCTTGAACTTGCGGTCGGGATTGGCCGACCAGACGCCGAGCACGCCGCCCGGCCGCAGCGCCCGCCGCGCCGATTCCAACCCGTGCTTGCCATAGAGGCGATCGTTCTCCGGGCGCACGAACCCTTCCGGTCCGTTGTCGACATCGAGCAGGATCGCGTCCCAGGCGGCCGGGCCGCACCGGATCAGGTGGTCGACATCGGCTTCGCGCAGATCGACGCGGGCGTCGTCGAGGCAGCCGGCGAAGACGCCCGCGAGCGGTCCGCGCGCCCAAGCCGCGACCGTCGGTACCAACTCGGCGACCGTGACTCGCGCCTCGGGCTCAAGGTTGCGCAGGGCCGCGCGCAGGGTGAACCCCATTCCGAGGCCGCCGACGAGCACCCGCGCCGCGCCCCGCCCGCGCACCCGGCCGCAAGCGAGGATCGCCAGCGCCTCCTCGGAGGCCCCGCGGGTGCTGTTCATCAGCTCGATCGTGTCGGCGACGATGGAGAACTCGTGGCCCCGCTGCATCAGGTGCAACGGGCTCCCGCCGGGAACGAGGCCGGTGTCGATGTGCCTCCAAGATGTCACAGGCGTCCCTCTGTGGGCCGGCGCCATGGATATTCCGGCAAACGGGAAGGATGGGTTATGAGACGCGCTCCTGACCGCGCGTCGCGCCTGCAAGACGCAGGGGCCGCGACGGCGTTCGCCTCGTCCGAGAAGCCGGCATATCCCTCATGGCCAAGCGTACCAAGTCTCTGCCGAAGGTGCAGGGGTTCGTGCTGTTCGACGTCACCTACGCCGACGGCAGCCGCGCCTCGAATCGGCGCGTGCCAGCCGAGATCCTGGGCGGCCTCGACGGCGACGAGCCGGCACGCACTCTCATCACCGAGCAGGAAGAGGAGATCGCCCGCAAGTCGGGGAGACCGATGCGGGAGATCGAGAGCCTGACGCGGTCTCCTGCCCCGAGTTCGAAGCCCGATCTGTGACGAGCGGCCCCGATACAGGCCACTCGTCGCGCGGTGCTCAGCCAGCCTTCAGGTTGGCGGCGCTCTCCTTGCCGCTGCGGCGGTCCGCCTCGACGTCATAGGAGATCTTCTGACCCTCGTTGAGGGAGCGAAGGCCCGCACGCTCGACGGCCGAGATGTGAACGAACACGTCCTTGCCGCCATCGTCGGGCTGGATGAAACCGTAGCCCTTGGTCTCGTTGAACCACTTCACGGTGCCTGTAGCCATGGCTGTATCCTGGTCGTCACCGGCTCGCCAACGTGGCGGGCCGTGACGCCTGAACGAGCCGCCGCGGCCGCCTGTTCCAAGGGCCCCCCCGATCAGGAGCCTCGGTTGAGACCCCCGCGCCCTCATCCGCCGACCTCAGGCCGAACGGTCCTGGGCCAGGCCCTGCCGAGCCGGCCAGCGCGGACACCGGCCCGCTCCGCGGCGCGATCAGGGTCGCTCCGTGCGGGGCCAGACGCCGCCTTCCGTCACGATGATGTCCATGGGGACGTCGTGCGCCTGCGGGTGGATCGTCGCGAGCCGCGCGAACTCGAAGCCGACGCCGATGACCCGCGGCTTCGTCGACCTGGACGCGATGGTCCGGTCATAGAAGCCGCCGCCGTATCCCAGGCGGTACCCTGCCTGATCGAAGCCGACGAGCGGCGCGATCAGGACGTCCGGGTCGACAATCTCGCCCTCTGCGGGAACGGGTATGTTCCAGACGCCGCGGATCATGCGCTCGCCCGGCGACCAGACCCGGAACTGGAGCGGGCGCGCCTTCTCGACGACGACCGGAAGCGCCAGTCGCGCCCCGCTTCCGCGCAGCTCCGTCAGGAGGGATCTGGCGTCGAACTCGCCCCTGAAGGGCCAGTAGAGACCGATCGATAGGCCCGATGCCGAAGGTAGAGCGGCTCGGAGACCCTGCTCGATCCGCTCGCTCCGGGCGGCGCGGTCCTGGGCGGAGATGCCGACCCGCCGCGCGATGAGCGCGGCGCGGGTCTCCTTTCGCCATTGCCGCACGCTCGGCCAGTCGGATGCGGCGCTCTCAGGACCGCAGGGTTCGGAAGGCCGAGGCTCCGCCGCCGGGCCGACGAAGTCGGGGCCGAGCTCGTGCATGAAGCAGGGTGGAGAGCTGTACGCGCCGAACGCGGAGTGTTCGGGCGCCGCGGGTTCCGGGGGCGTCTCAGGCCGCTCGGTTGAATGCCCGACCACGATGATCTCCCTCGCGACGGTGGACCCGCACAGTCCTGGGTGACCTCGGCCAAACGCGCGCTCGGCACCTCCGGTTCGGTGAAGCGGATCGCGACGTCCCGCGCCGCCCCGACCCGGCCGACCATCGTCCCTGGCCGGTCTCCGAGCCGCACGATGGCGAATGCCGGCGAGATCCGCCGCCCACCCTCGCGGATGCCCGGGACGGGCAGGCGCGCGCGTCGACGGCGATCCGGCGCTTCGACCCGGGGATCCCGGGTTCAGCGCGTCACGGGCGCGCCGGCGCTCGGGAAGAACAGCTGCTCGCCGCCGACCTTGTAGCCCGCGATCGCCTGCTGCCCCTCCGGTGAGACGAGCCAGTCGATGAAGGCCTGTCCCTGCTTCGCCTTCACGCCGGGGTGCCTGTCGGGATCCACCAGCATCGCGCCGTAGGGGTTGAACAGGCTCCGGTCCCCCTGAACCAGGATGACCAGGTCGGCGCGGTTCTTGAACGCGAGCCAGGTCCCCCGGTCGGCGAGGATGTAGGCGCCGAGGGCCGAGGCCGTGTTGAGCGCGGGGCCCATGCCCTGGCCGACATCCCGGTACCAGGGGCCGCGCACGGCCGCGAGATCGACGCCCGCCTCCTTCCAGCTGCGCAGCTCGGCGCTGTGAGTGCCCGAGCGGTCCCCGCGCGACACGAACGCCACCTTGCTGGCCGCGAGCTTGGCGAAGGCCTCGCGCACGCCCAGGCCGCGCACGCCGGCCGGATCGGAGGCCGGGCCGATCAGCACGAAATCGTTGTACATCACGTCGTACCGCCGCTTCGCGAAGCCCTCGGCGAGGAACTTGTCCTCGGCCGGACGGTCGTGGACCAGGACCACGTCGGCATCGCCGCGGCGCGCCGCGTCGAGCGCCTGTCCCGTGCCCAGGGCGACGACCTTCACGTCGATCCCGGACGCCTCCCGGAAGAGCGGGAGGATGTGCTTGAACAGGCCGGACTGCTCGGTCGAGGTCGTCGAGGCGACGACGATCGACACCGGTTCGGCCTCGGCCGGCGGCAGGAGGGCAGCCGCGCTCAGGAGCGCGGCCAGTCCCAGGGTCAGGAGGCGGCGACGAAAGGCGTCCACGGCAATTCCCCAGCGAGGTAGGCCCGCGCCTCGGACGTCCGGGGCGAGAACAGGATCTGTCGGGCGGGACCATGCTCGACGGCGCGGCCCGAGGCCAGCACGATCACCGCGTCGGCGAGGCGCGCCACCTGCCCGAGATTGTGTGAGACGAGCACGACCGTGGTGCCCGCCCGCGCCATCGCGGACACCAATCCCTCGACGATCTCGGTCGAGGCCGGGTCGAGGTTCGCGGTCGGCTCGTCGAGGAGGAGCAGGTCGGGGCCGACCGCCCAGGCACGGGCCAGCGCCAGCCGCTGCTGCTCGCCGCCGGAGAGCCGCGTCGCGGGATCGCGGGCGCGCTCGGAGAGGCGGACGCGGGCGAGCGCCTCCTCCACCCGCGCGGCCCGCGCAGGACGGGGCAGGTCTCCGAGAGCCAGCGCGACGTTCGCGGCCGCGGTCGCGCGGATCAGCGCCGGCCGCTGGAACACGAAGGCCCGCCGGTGCGGGCCGACCTGCACCGTGCCGCCGTCGGGCCGCAGGAGCCCGTCGACGACCCTCAGGGTGACGCTCTTGCCCGCCCCGTTCGGGCCGATGACGGCCGTGACGCTGCCCGTAGCGACCTCCAGGCAGAGACGGTCGAGCACCGTCCGACCGTCGAGGACCAGGGTCACGTCCTCGAGGCGGATGGCCGGTGTCGCGCTCATCCGTACACCCGCGCGGCGTGCCGGCGGAGCAGGGCCACGGCGACGTTCACCACCAGAACGAGGCCGATCAGCACGAGGCCGAGCGCCAGGGCGAGGCTGAGATCGCCCTTCTGGGTCTCCAGGGAGATCGCCGTCGTCATCGTGCGGGTATACCCGTCGATGTTCCCGCCGACGACGAGGACCGCGCCGATCTCCGAGATCGCCCGGCCGAACGCGGCGAGCGCGGCGGTCACGAGGGAGAAGCGCACGTCGTAGATCATCGCCGCGGCCTGACGCGGTGCGGAGAGCCCGAGGGAGCGCAGCTGCTCCCCGAGATGCACCCGGGCGTCGGCGACGACCTGCTGCGTCAGTGCGGCGACGAGCGGGGTCGCGAGCGTCGCCTGCGCGGCGATCATCGCGGCGGGGGTGAACAGCAGGCCGAGCGGTCCGAGCGGACCGGAGCGGGACAGGACGAGGTAGAGCGCGAGGCCGACGAGCACCGGCGGCAGCCCCATGAAGGCGTTGAGCAGGCCGACCGCGGCGCCGCGTCCGGGGAAGCGGGCGACGGCCAGGAACGCACCCAGGGGTATGCCGAGCACGAGACCGATGCCGACGGCGGTGAGGCTGACACGCAGCGACAGCCACGCGATCGCCAGCACGTCCCGATCCAGGCTGAACAGGCGGGAGAGGATGTCCTGGAGCGTCTGCATCATGCCCCCGGGCCGGTCCTCGGGAATCGGACGAGGCGGATGGCGAGATCAGCCGTCGAGGCCGACCTCGTGACGCAGGTTCGGCGGAATGGACCTGTCATGCCTGTCAGGGGAGCGCGTGCGGATAGGCGGCGAGCATATCGCCCGGGGCGACCATTGTCGTGTCGGCGGGTCGGCCGCCGCGCCGGCCCTTGATCATCGAACCCGGATGGCGCATCGCCGCCACGATGATCCGGAATGCGTCCTCGGCGCTGATCCCGCTTCGGGAGGCGGCGATCCTGCTCAGCGGCGCGGCGGCTCCCGTCGAACCCGCGACCGTCCCGCTCGCAGCGGCGCTCGGACGCGTCGCCGCGCGAGCGGTCGTCGCGCACGCTGCCGTGCCCACGGGCCCGACGGCGATGCGGGACGGCTTCGCGGTCGCGGCCGCCGCGGTGGGCGGCGCGTCGGCCTACGCGCCGATCTTCCCGGCGCGACCGCCACCCTGGGTCGAGGCGGGACAGCCGCTGCCGTCGGGCTCCGATGCCGTCCTGCCCCCGGAGGGATTCGCGGACGGCATGGTCGTCGCGGACATCGCCCCGCGGGAGGGCGTGCGCGGAGCGGGGGAGGACGTCGCCGCCAACGCGCGGCTGATCGAGGCCGGCACCCGGATCGAGCCCCTTCACCTGCTCGTCCTGGAGGCGGCCGGCCTGGAGGCGGTCGACGTCCGTCAGCCGCGCTTGCGCGTCGTCACCGCCGGGACGTCCAGCCTCGATACCGTGTCGCCCCTGCTCGGGCGTCTGATCGCGCGGGCGGGCGGGGCGACCGAGGCGGTTCGCGCCCGGGGGGGCGAGGAGATCGCCGAGGCGATCCGCGGCGGCACGGCGGACGCGGTGCTGGTGGTCGGGGGCAGCGGTTTCGGCCGCTCGGACCACAGCGCGGCGGCCCTCGCCCGCGCCGGAGACGTCCGCGCGCACGGCATCGCCCTGCGGCCCGGGGAGACCACCGCGGTCGGCTCCGCGGCCGGCAGGCCGGTCCTCCTGGTGCCCGGGCCTCCCGAGGCGGCGCTCGCCGCGTTCCTGGCCCTCGGCCGTCCGCTCATCGCGCGGCTCGCCGGCGCGCGGGAGCGCTCGCCGCGGCGGCACGTCCTCCTCCGGAAGATCGTCTCGTCGATCGGTCTGTCCGAGGTCGTCTTCGTCCGGAGCGGGTCGGACGGCGTGGAGCCGCTGGGCGGAGCCGGCCTTCCGCTCGGTCGGTTGGTGCAGGCGGACGGCATCGTCGTGGTCGAGCCGGAGAGCGAAGGCTTCCGGGCCGGCGAGGAGGTAGAGGTTTGGGCCCTGTGAGCGCCGACGCGGACCGTGACGGGGCGGCGGATTTCGTCGCGCGCCTCGCCGCGGCCTCGAGCCAGGAGCAGTTTCTCCGGGTGATGAGCCGGGACGACGCGCTCGCGCGGTTCCGGGCGGCGGTCCCGCACGCGCGCCTGCCGTCCGAGACGGTGTCGTTGGACGACGCGCTCGGGCGCGTTCTGGCCCGCGACGTCGCCTCGCCCATGGACGTCCCGCCCTTCGACCGGTCCCTGGTCGACGGTTTCGCCCTGCGCGCGACCGACACGGAAGGCGCCGGGCCGGCGAGCCCGCGGCGTCTCACGCTGAACCGCGAGATCCTCGCCTGCGGCGTCGCGCCGACCGTCGTCGTCCAGCCGGGTACGGCGACGCCGATCGCCACCGGCGGCGTGATCCCCCGCGGCGCCGACGCGGTGGTGATGGTCGAGCACACGGAGTTCGACGCCCGGAGCCTTACCGTCGATGTCCTGACCGCGGTGCGGCCGGCGCAGTTCGTGGGCTATGCCGGGGCCGACATGGCCCGCGGCGAGACGGTGCTGCGCGCGGGAACGCGGATCACCGCCCGCGAGATCGGCATGCTGGCGGCGTGCGGCCTGGCGGCCGTCGACGTCACAGGACGCCCGCGGGTCGCAATCCTGTCCACGGGGGACGAGCTGGTCGCACCGGGCGAGCCCCTGCCCGAGGGCGCGATCTACGATTCGAACGGCGCGATCATCGCGGCCGCGGTGACCGAGAACGGCGGGGAGCCGGTCCGGCTCGGGATCGTGCGCGACGAGGCTTCCGTCCTCGAGGCCGCCCTCCGGTCCGCCCTCCGGGACAGCGACCTCGTCGTGCTCTCGGGCGGCACGTCCAAAGGCGCCGGCGACGTGTCGCACCGGGTGCTGTCCCGCCTCGGCGAGCCGGGAATCCTGTTCCACGGCGTGGCCCTGAAGCCCGGGAAGCCGCTCTGCGTGGCGGTGGCGCAGGGAAAGCCGGTCATCGTCCTGCCGGGGTTCCCCACCTCCGCGATGTTCACCTTCCACGACTTCGTTGTGCCGTACGTGCGGGCGCTCGCCGGGTTGCCGCCGCGCGAGGACGAGACGATCGCGGCGCAAGTGTCCCAGCGGGTGCCCTCCGAACTCGGCCGCACCGAGTTCGTGATGACCTCCCTCGCCCACGGTCGCGAGGGGACGATCGCCCTGCCGCTGCCGAAGGGCTCGGGTTCGGTCACCGCCTTCTCGCAGGCGGACGGCTTCTTCGCGGTTCCGGCCGCGCGCGCCGGCGTCGAGGCGGGGGAGGGCGTCGCCGTGGTCCGCCTGGGCGCCGGCGTGCGGGCGCCGGACCTGACGATCGTCGGCAGCCACTGCATCGGCCTGGACCGGGTGGTCGGCCTGCTCGGCGAGCGAGGGTACCGCGCCCGCACCATCTGGGTCGGGTCGGCCGGCGGCCTCGCCGCCCTGCGGCGCGGCGAGTGCGATGTCGCCGCCATGCACCTCTTCGATCCCGAGACGGGCCGGTACAATGCCCCGTTCCTCACCGAGGGCCTGTCCCTCGCGCCCGGGTGGTGCCGCCTCCAGGGCGTCGTGTTCCGCCGCGGCGACGCCCGGTTCGAAGGGCGCGACGCCGCGGACGCGGTCGCCGCGGCGCTCGCCGACCCCGACGCCGTGATGGTCAACCGCAACGCCGGATCGGGCACGCGCCTGCTCGTGGACGGGCTGCTGAACGGTGCCCGGCCGGCGGGGTTCTGGAACCAGCCGCGCTCGCACAACGCCGTCGCCGCGGCGGTCTCGCAGGGCAGGGCGGACTGGGGCGTGGCCATCGCGAGCGTCGCGGATGCCTACGGGCTGGGCTTCCGCCCGCTGACGGAGGAGGCCTACGACCTCGCGTATCGCGCGGACGCGCGGGAGATGCCGGCGCTCGCGGCCTTCCTGAGCCTGCTGGGCGAGCCCGAGACGGCCGCCGCGCTGCGCGCTCTGGGCTTCACGCCCGCCGCGTGAGCCGCGTGACGTGCGCACCGTTGGCCGGCCTCGACGGAACGGGACGGACGATCCTGTCGCCCGCCGGGATGATCGACGCGACCGTTTCGCGTAGGGACGCCTGCGAGGCGCTGGGGCCTCCGGCGAAGCGGCGGTGTGCGTTGGGCGAGGACACGAGCATCAGTTTGCGGATCGAGCTGGGCTCGGACACCCTGCTGGGACCGGGCAAGGCCGCCCTCTTGAGCGGCATCCGCGACACCGGCTCCATCGCCGCCGCGGGGCGCCGGATGGGCATGAGCTACAAGCGAGCCTGGTACCTCATCGACACGTTGAACAAGGCGTTCCAGGAGCCGCTCGTCTCCGCGAGCAAGGGCGGCCGCCGGGGCGGCGGGGCGGTCCTGACCAGCACGGGCGACGCCATCCTCGACAGCTACCTGCGCATGGAGCGGCTCGCCTCGGAGGCCGTGGCGGGCGAACTCGACCTTCTCGCCTCGCTGATGAAGGCCGATTCGTAGGAGCGAGGCCGCGCAGAGGTGGGCCTCCGTGGGAAGCGGTCTCTCGACGGTCGGGCGTCGGCTTCGGTCTGTGCAGCCCGCTGCGTCATCGCGAGCGCAGCGAAGCGACCCAGGGCCGCGTGATATCTGTCAGCGTCGCGCCGACTGGATTGCTCCGCTCCGCTCGCAAGGACGGCACCGGGCTGATCGACCGGAAACAGCATCAGCCCGCTGCGTCATCGCGAGCGCAGCGAAGCGACCCAGGGCCGCGCGACATCTGCCGGCGTCGCGCCGACTGGATTGCTTCGCTCCGCTCGCAAGGACGGCACCGGGCTGATCAATTGGAAACAGGATCAGCCCGATGTCCGCCGCCAGGGTCCGGCGGCACGCCTGGGCGCGCCGCCGGAGATCACGCCGCCTACTCGGCGGCCATGGCCGTGTGGACGGCGGAGGCCCGGGCCGCGCAGAACTTGAACTCCGGGATCTTGCCCATCGGGTCGAGCGCCGGGTTCGTCAGCAGGTTGGCCGCGGCCTCGGCGTAGCAGAACGGCATGAAGATCATGCCGACCGGCACGTCGCGGTCGGAGCGCACCTTCAGGTGGACCGCGCCGCGGCGCGTCTCCAGCTTCATCGTGTCGCCGGGCTCCAGCCCGAGCCGGTAGAGCTCCTTCGGGGCCATGAAGGCGACCGCCTCGGGCTCCAGCGCGTCGAGGACGCCGGCGCGCCGGGTCATCGATCCGGTGTGCCAGTGCTCGAGCACGCGGCCGGTCGACAAGACCATCGGGTAGTCCTCGTCCGGCAGCTCGTCCGGGGGCACCACGGCGGCCGGGACGATCTTCGCGCGCCCGCTCTCGGTGGGGAAGCCGGCGTAGAAGATGATCTCGTTGCCGGGCTGGTCCGGCGCGTCGACCGGGTAGGTCACGGCGCCCTCGCGCTCCAGGCGCTCCCAGGTGATGTTGTTGAACGACGGCATCACCATGGCCATCTCGCGGAAGATGTCGGCCGGGCCGCCGTAGTTCCAGGGCAGGCCGAGGCGCTTCCCCAGTTCCTGGATGATCCACCAATCCTGCCGCGCGTCGCCCGGCGGGGACACCACCGGCTGCGAGATCTGCACGCGACGGTCGGTGTTGGTGAAGGTGCCCGCCTTCTCGGCGAAGGCGGAGGCCGGCAGCACCACGTCGGCGTGGAAGGCGGTCTCCGTCAGGAACAGGTCCTGCACGACGAGGTGGTCGAGCATCGCCAGGGCGTGCCGGGCGTGGTTCAGGTCCGGGTCGGACATCGCGGGGTTCTCGCCCTCGACGAACATGCCCTTGATCTCGCCGGCGTGGATCGCCCGCATGATCTCGACGACGGTGAGGCCCTTCTGCGGGTCGAGCTTCTGACCCCAGAACTCCTCGAACATCTCCCGCACCGCGGCCTTCTCGACCGACTGGTAGTCCGGGTAGACCATCGGGATCAGGCCGGCATCGGACGCGCCCTGGACGTTGTTCTGGCCGCGCAGCGGATGTAGGCCGGTGCCGGGGCGCCCGATCTGCCCCGTGACGAGGGCGAGCGCGATCAGGCAGCGCGAGTTGTCCGTGCCGTGGACGTGCTGGCTGATGCCCATGCCCCAGAAGATGATCGAGGACTTGGCCCGGGCGTAGAGCCGGGCGACCTCGCGCAGGGTCTCCGCGTCGATGCCGCAGACCGAGGCCATCTTCTCCGGCGTGAACTCGACGATCTTCTCCTTGAGCGCCTCGAAGTTCTCGGTGTAGCCGGCGATGTACTGCTCGTCGTAGAGCCGCTCCTCGATGATCACGTTGAGCATCGCGTTGAGCATCGCGACGTCCGAGCCGGGCTTGAACGCGAGGTGCTTGTAGGCGTGCCGCGACAGCACCTGCCGGCGCGGGTCCATGACGATCAGCTTGGCGCCGCGCTGCTTCACGGCGTTCTTGAGGAAGGTCGCCGCCACCGGGTGGTTCACGGTCGGGTTGGCGCCGATCACGATGATGACCTCGGCGTCGAGCGCCGCCGAGAACGGCGCCGACACGGCGCCCGAGTTCAGGCCCTCCATGAGGGCGGCGACCGACGAGGCGTGGCACAGCCGGGTGCAGTGGTCGACGTTGTTCGAGCCGAACCCGAGCCGTACCAGCTTCTGGAAGAGGTAGGCCTCCTCGTTCGAGCCCTTCGCGGAGCCGAAGCCGGCGAGCGCCTTGCGGCCATGGGTGTCGCGGACCGTCCTGAGGCCGCCGGCGGCGCGGTCGAGCGCCTCCTCCCAGGTCGCCTCGCGGAAGTGCGTCCACGGGTTGGCCGGGTCGACCTGGTCGTTGGCGTCCTTCGGGACGTTGTCCAGGCGGATCAGCGGCGCCGTCAGGCGGTGGGGGTGGTGGACGTAGTCGAAGCCGAAGCGGCCCTTCACGCAGAGCCGGTTGTGGTTGGCCGGGCCGTTCACGCCCTCGGCGTAGACGATCCTCTCGTCCTTCACCTTGTAGGAGACCTGGCAGCCGACGCCGCAATAGGGGCACAGCGAGGTCACCTCGCGGTCGGGATAGACCGTCCGGGTGTTGTGCTCGGCGTCGAGGTAGGCGGACGGCATCAGCGCGCCGGTCGGGCAGGCCTGGACGCACTCGCCGCAGGCCACGCAGGTCGATCCGCCCATCGGGTCGTCGAAGTCGAACACCACCTTCGCGTCGGCCGAGCGGTAGGCCATGCCGATCACGTCGTTGACCTGGACCTCGCGGCAGGCGCGGACGCAGAGGTTGCACTGGATGCAGGCGTCGAGATTGACGCTCATGGCCGGGTGGCTGAAGTCGCCGGTCCAGCGCTCGGCCGCGGGGAAGCGGCTCTCGGACACGTCGAGGAAGTCGGCCTGCACCCAGAAGTGCGATGTCGGGTCGTGCGAGGTCGCGCGCTCGGGCTGGTCGGCCACGAGCAGCTCGAGCACCATGGCGCGGGCCTTGGTGGCGCGCTCGGTCGCGGACTTGACCTTCATGCCCACGGCCGGCGTGCGCTTGCACGAGGCGGCCAGCACGCGCTCGCCCTCGATCTCGACCATGCAGGCGCGGCAATTGCCGTCCGGGCGGTAGCCCGGCTCGGGCTTGTGGCAGAGGTGCGGGATGTGGGTGCCGAGGCGCTTGGCGACGGCCCAGATCGTCTCGCCGGGGGCGGCCTCGACCTGCTGGCCGTCGAATTCGAACGCGATGGTCGAGGGGGCGGTCGGCCGCTCCTTGAGATCGTGCAAGCCCGACGGCTCCGGGGCCGCCTGGCCGCCCGCCTTCGCCCCTTCCGAGTAGGAGCCGCCGGCTCCCGGCTTCGGGCCCGGCGCGGGGCCGCCCGCATCCTGCAGCCCGTCGGCCCGGATCTCGGGCTTCTCGGTCTTGTCGCCGCGCTGTTCGGGGGCGTTGCTCATGCGGCCGCTCCTGGCTCGGACATCGGGATAGAATTCGCCGGTACCATCGGTTGCCTCACTCGGCAGCCGCGGCGCGCGGGGCGGGGAACAGGTCCGGGAAGTACTTGATGACGCTGCTGAGCGGGTTCGAGGCGGCCTGGCCGAGGCCGCAGATCGAGGCGTCCCGCATGCACTGGGACAATTCGCCCAGGAGCTCGGTGTCCCAGACGCCCTGCTCCATCAGGATGCGGGCCTTCTGGGTCCCCGAACGGCAGGGGGTGCACTGCCCGCAGCTCTCGTCCTCGAAGAACTTCATCAGGTTCAACGCGGCGCCGCGCACATCGTCCCGGTCGGACAGGATCACGACGGCGGCGGAGCCGATGAAGCAGCCGTACTTCTCCAGCGTCCCGAAATCGAGCGGGATGTCGTTCATCGACGCCGGCAGGATGCCGCCCGACGCGCCGCCCGGCAGGTAGGCCGCGAAGGTGTGGCCCTCCGCCATGCCGCCGCAATACTCGTCGATCAGTTCCTGGATGGTGAGGCCGGACGGGGCGAGCTTCACCCCCGGCTCCTTCACGCGCCCCGAGACCGAGTAGGAGCGCAGGCCGACGCGGTCGTTGCGGCCGTGGCTCTTCCACCAGTCGCCGCCCCGCTCGATCAGGTCGCGGACCCAGAACAGCGTCTCGATGTTGTTGATCAGCGTCGGACGGTTGAACAGGCCGACCTGGAACGGGAACGGCGGCTTGTGCCGCGGCAGCCCGCGCTTGCCTTCGAGGGACTCGATCAGCGAGGATTCCTCGCCGCAGATATAGGCGCCGGCGCCGCGGCGCAGGTCTATGCGCGGGCCGCCCGCGGGGAGCTTCGCGATCTCGCGCGTCAGGATCTCGCGGGAGATGGGATACTCGTCGCGCAGGTAGATGTAGACCTCCGGCGCCTCGACGACGTGGGCGCCGATCAGCATGCCCTCGAGGAAGCGGTGCGGGTCGGTGTTGAGGTAGAGCTGGTCCTTGAAGGTGCCCGGCTCGCCCTCGTCCCCGTTGACCGCCATCAGCCGGGGCCCGGGCTCGCCGCGCACCGAGCGCCACTTGCGCCCCGTCGGGAAGCCCGCGCCGCCGAGGCCGCGCAGGCCGCCGTCGTCGAGCACCTTCAGGACGTCGTCGACCGGAAGGTCCCCGCTGCGGAGCCGGTCGAGGGTCGCGTACCCGCCGGCGGCCCGATAGGCCTCGTAGTCGACGTAGTCCGGGATATGGGCGTGCGTGTCGCCGGCCTCGACCGCGGCCCGCACGGAGGCGAGGTCGGCCTTGTGCAGGAAGTTGTGCCCGACCTCGACGGCGGGCGCGTGGTCGCACAGGCCGACGCAGGGCGCGCGCACGACGCGGACGGCGTCGGAGGCGAGTTCCCGCTGGAGCGTCTCCAGCAGCTCGTCGGCGCCGAACATCGCGCAGGTGATGCTGTCGCAGACCCGGACGGTCAGCCGCGGGATCGAGGCGTCACCCTCCTTCACGACGTCGAAATGCGCGTAGAAGGTCGCGGTCTCGAACACCTCGGCGAAGGCCAGGGCCATCTCGTCGGCGAGCGCCGCCAGGTGCTCGGCGCTGATCTGGCCGTAGGTGTCCTGGATCAGGTGCAGGTGCTCGATGAGCAGGTCGCGCTGGCGCGAGCGGGAGCCGAGAAGCTCCTCGATCTCGACCTTCGCCCGCGGCTCGACCTGGCGCCCCTTGGGGACGCTGCGCGCCTTGTTCCGCCCCCGGCCGGGATGCGAGAAAGTCCTGACTGTCCCCGGTGCCTCACTCATGCGGTATCTGATTTCCAACTGCTGGGACGGGTGGTCGCGGTGTCCTGAGGGCCGGTCGGAGGTTACTGGCCGCCGAAGGCCCGGAGCGGCTGGCCGGCCTCGGACCGCGGCTTCATCGTGGCCGTGCCCGTCGCCTCGTCCAGGGACGTGACCCTGGGTCCGACGACGGAGCGCAGCTCGGTCTCGAACGCGTCGAGGGCGTCGTTCAGGCGGTCCATCAGGGAGCCCGGCGCGTCTCCGGCCGGCGACGCGGCCGCCTGGGCGAGCGCGTCGCGGACCCGGCCGGCGAGCTCCTGCGTGAGCGGCGGCTTCGCGTCGGCGCAGTAGGCGTCCGTCACGATGGCGGCCCAGTCCGCCGCGGAGGATGCGTCGCCCATGCTCAGGCCTGCGCGATCGAGGGACGGTTGAAGTCGTGCATGGCGTGCCCGTTCGGGTCCGTTGGCGTGGCGCTCGCTCGTGGCATACCAAATGGCAGCCGTTATAGCGGAGGTGTTATATCGTTTTTGAAGTCGTTTCAATTTGCGTGACGCCGGGGTCACGCGTCCCGGCGGCGCGGCCGACGCTTGCCCTGAGCCCTCGCGCGGGGCAGTGGGAACGGCACGAGAGGGGCTGTCAGCGGTGTCCGGCATGCGCGTAATCGGACTCGCCGGGTGGAGCGGGGCCGGCAAGACCAGCCTGCTGGTCCGGGCCATCCCCCTGCTCGTCGCCCGCGGGGTGCGGGTGGCGACCATCAAGCACGCCCATCACGACTTCGACACGGACTGGCCTGGGAAGGATTCCTACGAGCACCGCAGGGCGGGCGCGAGCGAGGTTCTGATCTCGTCGGGCCGCCGCTGGGCCCAGGTCCACGAGCTGCGCGACGAGCAGGAGGCGAGCCTCGGCCAGCTCCTGCGGCGGATCAGCCCGTGCGACCTCGTCGTCGTGGAAGGGTACAAGCGGGAGCCAATCCCCAAGATCGAGGTCCATCGCGCCGAGAACGGCCGCCCGCCCCTCCATCCGCTGGACACCACCATCGTGGGCATCGCGAGCGACGTCGCGTTTCCGGCCTCGGGCATTCCCGTCGTAGATCTGAACGACGCGGCGGCGGTGACGGGGCTGATGCTCGACGTGGCCGTTCCCTTCGAAGACGTCCTCGGGAGGCTCTAGCCGGATGGCCCAGCTCAGCGACGACTGCTTCGCGTTCGGCGGTCCTCTGATGACCATCGAGGACGCGCACGCGCTGTTCGGCGAGCGGCTCGCAGCGATCGTCGGCACCGAGGACGTTCCCGTCCCGGACGCCGACGGGCGCGTCCTGGCCGAGGATTGCGTCGCGCCCATCGACGTCCCGCCGTTCCCCAACTCGGCCGTCGACGGTTACGCGGTCCGTTTCGCGGACCTGCGCGCCTCCGATGCGACGATCCTGCCGGTCGGCGCGGTCGTCGCGGCCGGCGCCTCCCCCGAAGGCGTGTCGGTGGCGGGCTCGGCCGCCCGGATCTTCACCGGGGCCCCGATGCCGGCGGGGGCCGACACCGTCTTCATGCAGGAGGACGTCCAGGTCCTGCCCGACGGCCGGGTGTCCCTGCCGCTCGGGCTGAAGCGGGGCGCCAACAGCCGCGACGCCGGCGAGGACGCGGCGAAGGGCTCGACGATCATCGCGGCCGGCCGGCGTCTCCGGCCGCAGGACCTGGCCCTGGCGACCGCGGTCGGCCTGCGCACGCTGAAGGTCCGCCGCACCCTGCGGGTCGGCGTGTTCTCGACGGGCAACGAACTCGTCGAGCCCGGGTCGCCCCTGGGGCCGGGCGCGATCTACGACTCGAACCGCGTCCTGCTGCTCGCTCTTCTCCGGCGGATGGGCGTCGCGGCGCGCGACCTCGGCGTCATCCGCGACGACCCGGCGGCCCTCGCGGCCAGGCTCTCGGCGGCGGCCGCCGAGCACGACGTGATCCTGACTTCGGGCGGCGTGTCGACCGGCGACGAGGATCACGTGAAGACCGCCGTCGAGAGCATCGGGCGCCTCGTGTTCTGGCGGCTGGGGATCAAGCCGGGACGGCCGGTCGCGATGGGCATGATCGACGGCAAGCCGTTCCTGGGCCTGCCGGGCAACCCGGTGGCTGTCTACGTCACCCTGCTGTTCGTGGTGCGGCCGCTCCTCGCCCGGCTCGCCGGCGAGGCCTACGCGCCGTCGCGCGGATTCACCGTCAGGGCGGCCTTTCCCTATCGGAAGCGCGCGGGCCGCAGGGAGTTCGTCCGGGTCAGCCTCGCCCGGGACGCCGACGGCGCCTGGGAGGCCCGGAAGTTCCAGCGCGACGGCGCGGGCATGCTGTCATCGCTCACCGAATCCGACGGCCTCGTGGAGCTGGAGGATGACCGGACCGAGGTCGTGCCGGGCGACGCCGTGCGGTTCCACCCGCACGGGGCCCTCTGGTAGCGGGGCCGCGCTCAGGGCCTCACGAGACGCGGACCGCGCCCCAGCATTGCCGGGCTCGCGCATCCGTTATATCAAATCTGCTATATCGCTTGTGATGGGCCGTGCGAGCGGCCGCTCGATCGGCGGGCTTGAGCAACGATGTTCGATGGTGTCTGGCGGAGCCAAGCCGGCGCGGAACTCCGCCTCCTCCAGATGGGCGAGGCGGTCTCCGGGACCTACACCGCCGCCGATCCCGGCTTCGCGCAGACGCATCGAAGCCGCATCCTCGTCGGCACGGCCGAGGGCGACATCATCGGCTTCGTGACCAGCACGTCGTCGCCCCAGGAGATCACGGCCTGGACCGGGCGCCTCGTCCGGACCGACGAGAAGACGGCCGAGGCGATCCACGCGGTCTTCCACGCCGTCGAACGGTCCTCGCAGCCGAAGGCCGTGGCCGATCACGTCGCGCTCGAGACGACCATCTTCTCGAAGGTCGAGAACGCCTGTTCGTGAAGCCAGGGTCGCGTCCCTCCTCGATGGGGTCCCGAGGAACGGGGGCGACCGTGGCGCGAGGAGCGGTCGGCGCATGCGTGATCGGCGACGGCTCTAGATGAACGGCGCGTCGGCTTCGAGGCCCAGAAGGATGCGGCCGGTCGGCACGAGCAGCCGGTCCTGATAATGCATGTGCTGGCAGGCCGCGTAGACATCGCGGAGCTGGCGCGCGAACGGCAGGTCTTCGAGGACGGCGGAACTGCCGGCCGCCTCGTACATGCTCGTGACCACCTGCTTCCCGACATGGCCCGCGTACCAGCAGGCCCGCCGAAGCTTGGCCTGCCACGCGAGCGTTATCGGACGGCCGTTCTCGGCTTCCCACCAGAATTCGGAGACCGTGTCCCGGGCGAAGGCGCGCGCGGCTTCGAGGCTCGTCTCGGCACGCGCGATCGCGACCTGGACATCCTCGCGAAGTCTCAGGGGCACCTTGCCGCCATGCGGCGTCTTCGTCTGCGCGAGATCGATGAACGCGTCGATCGAGGCCCGGGCGATCCCGAGCGGAACACCGATGGCGGCGATCGCGGCCGCCGATGCCATGGGCAGCATGTAGAGGGGCCTTCTGTCGCGAGGCATCATGAGGCTCGCGCCGTCGATGGTCTGCGCGTTCGGCACCCAGATGTCGGTGCACGCGACGTCGTGACTCCCGCTGGCCCGGAGCCCCCCGGCATTCCAGTTGCCGACGACCTCGACATCCTTCGAGGCGATGAAGACGCCGCGCAGCGACGGCCGCCCGTTCTCGTCGAGCTTCGGCCGCTCGCCCTCGATCTCCACACACATCAATGCGGACACGGAACTGTAGCGGCAGAAGCTCGCCCAGGACCAGCGTCCGTTGATCCGCCAGCCGGATCCATGGCGAACCGCTGTTCCCGTCGGCTGGCCGCTCCCGCTGCCCGCGAACTTCCTGCCGGCAGGGATGAGCGAACGCATCACGTCCGCGTCGATCAGGTCGGCGAAGCGTGACGCGCCCCCGGACGAGATCGCGGCGCACCAGGCGACCGAACCGTCGAGTTCCGCCAGAGCTTCGATCGCCGCCAGGACGCTCAGCGGATGCGCTTCAGGACCGCCCAGGCCCCGCGGAAGCCAGAGCTGCGCGAGACCGGCGTCGATGAGCGCCTCTGCGACCGGCTCCGGCAGGTCCGGGCCGACAGCGAGGGCCGACCGGTGCTCCGCGATGAGGGGCCGAAGCGCCGCGACGGTCGCGAGAAACGCCGCGTCCGGATCTCCGGCTCGCGCGGCAGGGCGGATCGAGGGGGCGACACCGTTCATTCTCAGACCTCATGACTGTCCGAGATGCATAGTAAGTTCGGTGATCGACCGCTTTCGTGTCTGTCGGAAGAGTTTTTGGTTACGATCGTAACTGGGGCGCCGTCAGACGATATTATCTGCCGGTCGGGACGCGGTAGATCGCGCTGTAACGGTTGTCGTTGAATTTTCTCGCGCTGGATCCGAGATGATGATGCTCGAATGCTTCGGGTGGACGGTCTCGTGATCGCGGAAGCCGCTGACCAACGTTGACGGATCGCGCGCGCATCCTAGGACACCGGCATCTCGATGCGGCAGCGCACGCCGTCGCGGTCCAGCGCGTACTCGACCGTGGCGCCCAGGGCATATGCCAGCGCCTCCTGGATCAACTCGGTCCCGTAGCCGCGGCGGGTGACGCGCGCCGCCTGCGCGGGCAGGCCGCTCTCGATCCAGCACAGGGCCAGTCGGCGGCGCTCGCGCCGGTCGCGCACGATCTCCCAGGTGACGCTGAGATGGCCGGTCCCGGTCTTGAGCACCCCGTGCTTGACCGCGTTGGTCGTCAGCTCGTGGACGGCGAGGGCGAAGTTCTGCACCTGTCGCGCGGTCAGGTGCACCTCGGGGCCGGCGACGGTCATGCGGTCGGTCGCGCCGTCGACGTAGGCGGCCAGCTCGGCGCGCACCAGCGCGCCCACCTCGACCGAGTCGCTGCCGTACTGGCTGAGCAGGCCCTGCGCGCGGCTGAGCGCCTGCAGCCGCGCCTCGAACGCCTCGACCGAGCTGCCCTGCCGCAGTGTCTTGCCCGCCACGGCGCTGACGACGCCGAGGAGGTTGCGCGTGCGGTGCTGCAGCTCGTTGATCAGCACTTCCTGGCGCGCCAGCAGCCTGTGGTGGTCCGTGACGTCAATGTTCACCCCCGACCACTTGCGGATCGACCCGTCGGGGTTCGTGATCGGCACCGCGCGGACGTTCGACCACCGCCAGGACGCGCTCGGGGCGTGCCACAGGCGATACTCGTGATCGACCGCCGTCCGCGTCGCGACGGCCTGCCGCCACTTCGCTTCCGTGAGCGCCCGGTCGTCCGCGTGGATCGCGTGGATCCAGCCGCGCCCGAGCCACTCGTCCGGGCGCTGCCCGGTGAACGCGCGCCAGCCCGGGCTGTCGACCTCGATGAGGCCCTCGGCCGAGGCCTCCCAGCTGAACTGACCGAACCCCTCGACCAGCCCGCGGAACCGCTCCTCGCTCGCGCGCAGATCGTCCTCCACCCGCTTGCGCGCGGTCACGTCGCTGGCGGCGCCGAACCATTCGCGGATCTCGCCGTCATCGTCGAGCAGCGGCACGGCCCGGGACAGCGCCCAGCCCAGGCTCCCGTCCGCCTGCCGGACGGGGTGCTCCAGCTCGAACATCGTCTTGGATCGGATCGCCCGCTGGATGGCCTCGCGCAGGCGCGGCTGGTCGGCCGGATCGATGTAGGCGCTCAGCCAGTCGTCGTTCGGGGTGACGGTGTCGGCCAGGAAGCCGCGGCCCTCCAGGACCCGCAGCTCGCTCCAGTCCGGGCTCATGCGGTAGATGACGTCCGAGCTGGCCGTGACGAGGGCGCGGAACCGCTCCTCGCTCGCGCGCAGCCGATCCTCGGCGCGCTTGCGCTGGAGGATGTCCTTGAACAGGACCGCCACCTGCCGCCGCTCCGGCGCCCCGATGGGGAAGGCGTAGACCTCGTACCAGCGCCCGAGCGCGTCGGCGCGGTCCTCGAAGCGTTCCGCCTTGCCGGTTCGGACGATCCGGCCGTAGGTCTCGAACCAGTGCGGCTCGAGGTCGGGCGCCAGCGCCCGGACCGTCCGGCCCACCGCGTCGCGGAGCCCGGTCTGCTGCTCGAAGGCCGCGTTCACGGACAGGAAGCGGTAGTCGACCGCCCGCCCGGCCGCGTCGAACAGGACCTCGATGGTGCAGAAGCCCTCGTCGATGGCGTCGAAGAGGTGGCGGTACCGGGCCTCGCTCGTGCGCAGCTTGGCCTCGGCGCGCAGGCGCTCACCGATCTCGAAGCCGGTCATGTGGACGGCCATGACCTTCCCGTCGGCGTCGCGCACGGGCACGAGGAGCGCGTCGAAGACGTCCTCCGCGGCGCCCTCGCCGCGGGTGTCCAGCGGCTGCCCGGCCACCTGCACGGCCTCGCCCGCGAAGGCGCGCGCGTAGAAGTCCGCGACCGTCGCCCCCCCCTCCGGGAACGTGCGCGCGAGCGGCCGGCCGAGACCCTCGGGGTGCCGGGCGCCGTAGAGCCGGGCGGCGGCGTCGTTGTAGATCAGGAGGCGCTCGGGCCCGCAGACGAGGGACGCGACCAGCGGGCTGGCGAGCACCTGCTCGACCATCACCTTGAGGCGCTCCGGCCAGCGGGCGGCCGGCCCCAGCGGCGTCCGCTCCCAGCCGAAGTCGCGGATGCGCGCGGCCATCTCGCCGTCGCCCTGTGGCCATGCCGACACTGATACGCCGCCTCGGTGATGTCGCGCGCCAGCATGTCCGCTCGCGGCGCGCGCAGCAACGTTCAGGCCCGATCGGACGACGAAATCTTCGTTCCGCCGGGCGATGACAGCATTCGCAGAGACCGGCTCAGGCCGTCTCGGATCGCGCGAGGCCCAGCTGCTCCTCCACGCACCGACGCATCACGAATTTCTGGATCTTTCCGGAGACCGTCATCGGGAAGGCGTCGACGAACTGGATGTATTTCGGGATCTTCTGATGCGCGATCTGCCCCGCGCAGAACGCGCGCACCGCCGGCTCCGACAGGGTCTCGCCGTCGCGCAGCCTGATCCAGGCGCACAGCTCCTCCCCGTATTTCGGGTCGGAGACCCCGAAGACCTGGACATCCTGGATCTGCGGGTGCCGGAAGAGGAACTCCTCGATCTCGCGCGGATAGATGTTCTCGCCGCCGCGTATGACCATGTCTTTGATCCGCCCGACGATGTTGCAGTAGCCCTCCGCATCCAGCGTCGCGAGGTCGCCTGTGTGCATCCATCCGGCGTCGTCGAGGACCTCCGCGGTCCGCGCGGCGTCGCCCCAGTAGCCGAGCATGACCGAGTAGCCGCGCGTGCACAGCTCGCCGCGCGTCCCCCGAGGGGTCACGCGCCCCTCGGGATCCACGATCTTGACCTCGAGATGCGGGTGGATCCGGCCGACGGTCGTGACGCGCCGCTCCAGCGGGTCGTCGCTCGAGCTCTGGAAGCTCACCGGGCTGGTCTCGGTCATGCCGTACGCGATGGTGACGTCGCGCATGTTCATCTGCTCCACGACTCGGCGCATCACCGCGATCGGGCACGGCGCGCCCGCCATGATCCCGGTCCGCAGGGAGCGGAGATCGAATTGCGCGAACTCGGGATGGTCGAGCTCGGCGATGAACATGGTCGGCACGCCGTAGAGCGCGGTGCAGCGCTCGGCCTGCACGGTCTCCAGCGTCGCGCGCGGGTCGAAGCCCTCGCCCGGAAACACCATGGCGCAACCGTGGGTCAGGGCCGCGAGATTGCCCATCACCATGCCGAAGCAATGGTAGAGCGGCACCGGGATGCAGATCCGATCCTCGGCGGTCAGCCGCATCGCGCGGCCGACGAAGTGGCCGTTGTTGAGGATGTTGTGGTGGGTCAGCGTCACGCCCTTCGGGGCGCCCGTCGTGCCGCTGGTGAACTGGATGTTGGCCGCGTCGTCGAACTGCATCGCGTCGGCGAGGTCGCGCAGGGCGCCGGTGCCGGCCGCGTCGCCCCGGGCCGCGACCGCGTCGAACGGGACCGTCCCCGGGGCCGGCGGTCCGCCGATCTGGATCACCGTGCGCAGGTGCGGCAGGCGGGCGGCGGACAGCCGGCCCGGCCCGGAGGCGGCGAGTTCGGGGGCCAGGGTGTCGAGCATCCCGAGATAATCGCTGGTCTTGAACGCCGTCGCCGTCACCAGAGCGGTGCAGCCGACATTGTTGAGCGCGAATTCCAGCTCCGACAGCCGGTAGGCCGGGTTGATCGTCACCAGGATCAGCCCCGCACGGGCGGCGGCGAACTGGGTCAGCACCCACTCGGCGCGGTTGAGCGACCAGATCCCGATACGGTCGCCGGGCCGAAGGCCGAGGGCGAGCAGGCCGGCCGCGAAGGCGTCGGCTTGGTCCCTCAGCTCGCGCCAGGTCCATCGGACGCCCTGGGCGTGCGCGACCAGCGCCAGGTGATCCGGCCACGCCGCGGCGGCGCGATCCAGGGCCTGGCCGATGGTCAGGCCGAGCAGGGGCTCGCCGATCGCCCCGTGGACATAGCTCACCGCCCGGTCGCTCATGTCGTCCTCCCTCGTTCCTCCGAACGCGCGCGCCGCCGCGGCGCTGTCCGAGGCCGCCCTTCGATCAGGGTGTCGGCGGCGGCGCGGCGGCCAGCGCGCGGGCGACCTTCGAGGCCGGCTCCCGGCCGAGCCGGGACGCGATCGACCGCCCGGCCGCGGCGAGGGCATCGAGATCGATCCCGGTCTCGATGCCCATGCCGCGCAGCATGTAAACGACGTCCTCGGTGGCGACGTTGCCGGCGGCCCCCGGCGCGTAGGGGCAGCCCCCGAGGCCCGCCACCGCGGCGTCCACGGCCGACACGCCGAGTTCGAGGCAGGCGAGGATGTTGGCCAGGGCCTGCCCGTAGGTGTCGTGGAGGTGCAGGGCGATCGCCTGCAGCGGCACGTCGGCGGCCACCCGCTCGACCAGCCGCCGGGCCGCGCGCGGCGTCCCGGTCCCGATCGTGTCGCCGAGGGCGATCTCGTGGCAGCCCATCGCGTGGAGGGACGCGGCGACGCGGGCGACCGCCGCCGGCGCGACGTCGCCCTCGTAGGGGCAGCCCAGGACGCAGGAGACGTAGCCCCGCACCCGCAGGTCGTTCGCGCGCGCCGCCTCCAGCACCGGGGCGAAGCGGTCGAGGGTCTCGGCGATCGAGCCGTTGACGTTGCGCCGGGAGAAGCTCTCGGAGGCGGCGGCGAACACCGCGACCTCCCGGACGCCGGAGGCGAGGGCCCGCTCCAGACCCTGCAGGTTCGGGACCAGAACGGAATAGCCGACCTCGGGCCGGGGGCGCAGCCGCGCCAGAACCTCCGCGGTCTCGGCCATCTGCGGCACCCATCGGGGCGACACGAAGCTGCCGGCCTCGATGCGGGTCAGCCCGGCCTCGGCCAGGGCCTCGATCAGCGCCACCCTGGCGGCGATCGGCACCGGCGCGGGCTCGTTCTGGAGCCCGTCGCGCGGCCCGACCTCGACCACCTGCACCCGGGCCGGATAGCTCATGCGGGCCGCTCCTCCGCCGCTAAGGTGACGATCTCGGTGCCCTCCTCGACCATGTCGTCGACGGCGTGGCGGACCTCGGCGACGGTGCCGGCCTGCGGCGCGCGGAGGGTGATCTCCATCTTCATCGCCTCGATCACCGCGAGCGGCGCGCCCTTCTCCACGGCATCGCCGGGCCGCACCCAAAGCTGGGTCAGGCGGCCCGGCACGGGCGCCGTCACCCGGTCGCTGCCGGACGCCTCGGTCCGGGGCGGGGCGAGGGGATCGACGTGGACCAGCGTCGCGTTCCGGCCGCCGACGATCACCGTCAGCTCCGCGCCGCGGCGGACCGTGCGCAGCCGGCGCCAGACGCCGTCCAGCATCAGCCGCTCGCCCTCGGCGTCCTCGGCGAGCGCCGCCAGGACGGTGCCGCCCGGCAGGTCGAGGCGGGCGCTGCCGTCGGGGCGGGGGCATGCCCGCACGGTGAAGGGCGGCGCGTCGCCGTGGCGGAACTGCAGGTCCTGGTAGCCCGCCCCGTTCATCCGCCACGCATCCGGATCGGCCCAGGGCGACCACGGGTCGCCGCTCGCCCGCGCCTGCGCGGCGACGGCCGCGAGCCGGTCGCGCAGGACGGTCAGGGCGGCGGCGGCCCAGAGCGCGGGATCGACCGCACCGGTCGCTCGCGGCGCCAGCAGGTCGTCGGCGTGGCGGGCGATGAAGCCGGTGTCGAGGTCGGCCGCGCGGTAGGCGGGGTGGCCGGCGACGGCGCGCAGGAGACTGAGATTGGTCGTCACGCCGACCACCTCGTAGGCGGCGAGCGCGGCCGCGAGCTGCCGGATCGCGGCCGCCCGGTCCTCGCCCCAGACGACCAGCTTGGCGATCATCGGGTCGTAATCCGGGGTGATCCGGTCGCCCTGCACGATGCCGGTCTCGACCCGCACCCGCCCCGGCACCTCCGGCGGCTGGCGCAGGTGGGCGAGGGTGCCGACCGCCGGCAGGAAATCGCGCGCCGGATCCTCGGCGTAGACCCGCGCCTCGATGGCGTGGCCGCGCAGGGCCAGATCCGCGGCGCCGAGCGGCAGCCGCTCGCCCGCGGCCACGCGCAGCTGCCACTCCACCAGGTCGAGGCCCAAGACCATCTCGGTCACCGGATGCTCGACCTGGAGCCGGGTGTTCATCTCCATGAAGTAGAAGGTCTCGCCCTCGGCGATGAACTCCACCGTGCCGGCGCCGACATAGCCGACCGCCCGCGCCGCCGCGACCGCGGCCTCGCCCATCCGCGCGCGCCGGACCGGATCCATCCCCGGGGCGGGCGCCTCCTCGATCACCTTCTGGTGGCGCCGCTGGATCGAGCAGTCGCGCTCGAACAGCGAGACGGTGTTGCCGTGGCTGTCGGCGAAGACCTGGATCTCGATGTGCCGGGGGCGGGTCAGGTACGCCTCGATCAGCACCCGGTCGTCGCCGAAGGACGCCCGCGCCTCGCGCTGCGCGCCGGCGAGCGCGGCCTCGAACGCCGCGGCGGCCTCGACGACGCGCATGCCCTTGCCGCCGCCGCCGGCCGAGGCCTTGATCAAGACCGGGTAGCCGATCCGGGCGGCCGCCTCCTTCAGCGCCCGGACATCCTGCGCGGCGCCGTGATAGCCCGGCACCAGCGGGACCCCGGCGCGCTCCATCAGCGCCTTGGCCTCGGCCTTGGAGCCCATGACGCGGATCGCCGCCGGGGGCGGGCCGACGAACACGAGGCCGGCCCCGGCGCAGGCGCCGGCGAAGTCCGCGTTCTCCGACAGGAAGCCGTAGCCCGGATGGATCGCCTCCGCCCCGGCGCGCCGGGCGACGTCGAGGATCCGCTCGGCCACGAGGTAGCTCTCGCGCGCCGGGGCGGGCCCGATCGGCCACGCCTCGTCGGCCATCCGGGTGTGTCGGGCGCCGGCATCCGCCTCCGAATAGACCGCGACCGTGCCGATGCCGAGGCGCCGGGCGGTGGCGATCACCCGGCAGGCGATCTCCCCGCGGTTGGCGATGAGGATCTTGCCGAACATGGCCGCCCCCTCAGTCCCGCCGCCACGGGGCTAAGCGCTTGTCGAGGAAGGCGGCGATGCCGGCCTGCCCCTCGTCCGAGGCTCGGCGCCGGGCGATGCGCCGGCCCGTCTCGCGCCCCAGGTCGGCGTCCACCGGCCGCCCCTCGCACAGGAAGACGAGGTCCTTGGCCTCGGCCTGCGCGCCCGGGGCGCCCCGGAGGATGTCGCGCAGCACCTCCGCGCCGGCCGCCTCCAGCCGGTCGTCGGGCACCACCTCGTGCACGAGGCCGATCGCCCGGGCGCGCTCGGCGGAGAAGACCTCCGCGGTCTGGAACAGGCGCCGGGCCCAGCGCGGGCCGATCGCGTTGACCACGTAGGGGCCGATCGTCGCCGGGATCAGGCCGAGCCGCACCTCGCTCAGGCAGAACCGCGCGCTCTCGGCCGCGATGGCGATATCGCAGCAGGCGGCGAGCCCGACGCCGCCGCCGTAGGCCGCCCCGTGCACGAGGGCGAGCGTCGGCTTCGGCAGCCGGTCGAGACTGTGCATCAGCCCCGCGAGCCCGGCGGCGTCGGCGAGGTTGCTGTCGAAGGACTGGCCGGCGATCCGGCGCATCCAGGCGAGGTCGGCGCCCGCCGAGAAGCTCTGGCCGGCGCCCGCCAGGACGACCGCCCGGATCCCGGGAGCGGCGCCCAGCCGGTGCAGGGACGCGGTGAGGGCGGCGATCAGGCCGTCGTCGAAGGCGTTGTGCTGCTCCGGACGGTTGAGCGTCAGGGTGGCGACCCCGCGTTCGTCGACCGTCTCCAGCAAGGTGCCGCTCATCCCGCGCCTCCTACATCCGGAACAGGCCGAAGCGGGTCTCGGGAATCGGCGCGTTGAGGCTCGCCGAGAGACCGAGCGCCAGGACGCGGCGCGTGTCGGCCGGGTCGATCACCCCGTCGTCCCAGAGCCGGGCGCTGGAATAGTAGGGGTGGCCCTGCTCCTCGTACTGCGCCCGGATCGGCGCCTTGAACGCCGCCTCGTCCTCCGCCGACCACGTGCCGCCGCGGCCCTCGACACCGTCGCGCCGGACCGTGGCCAGGACCGAGGCGGCCTGCTCGCCGCCCATCACGCCGATCCTCGCGTTCGGCCACATCCAGAGGAAGCGCGGCCCGTAGGCCCGCCCGCACATGCCGTAATTGCCGGCCCCGAAGCTGCCGCCGATCAGGACGGTGAATTTCGGCACCGCCGCGGTCGCGACGGCGGTGACCATCTTGGCCCCGTCCTTGGCGATGCCGCCGGCCTCGTAGCGCCGGCCGACCATGAAACCGGTGATGTTCTGGAGGAACACCAGGGGCACGCCGCGCTGGGCGCAGAGCTCGACGAAGTGGGCGCCCTTCAGGGCACTCTCCGAGAACAGGATGCCGTTGTTGGCGACGATCCCCACCGGGTAGCCCCAGATATGGGCGAAGCCGCAGACCAGGGTCTGGCCGTAGAGGTGCTTGAACTCGTCGAAGTCGCTGCCGTCCACCAGCCGGGCGATGACCTCGCGCACGTCGTAGGGCGTCCGGCGGTCGGCCGGCACCGCCGCGTAGATCTCCTCGGCGGCGTAGCGCGGCGGCTCGGGCTGCCGCGGCGCGAGCGCGGGGCGCTTCACCGCGTTCAGGTTGGCCACGATGCGGCGGGCGATGCCGAGGGCGTGGGCGTCGGTCTCCGCCATGTGGTCGGTCACGCCCGAGATCCGGGCGTGCACGTCGGCGCCCCCGAGTTCCTCGGCGCTGACCACCTCGCCGGTCGCGGCCTTCACCAGCGGCGGCCCGCCGAGGAAGATCGTGCCCTGGCCGCGGACGATGATCGACTCGTCGCACAGCGCCGGCACGTAGGCGCCGCCGGCGGTGCAGGAGCCCATCACCACGGCGATCTGGGCGATGCCCTGCGCCGACATCGTCGCCTGGTTGTAGAAGATGCGGCCGAAATGGTCCCGGCCCGGGAAGACCTCGTCCTGGCTGGGCAGATGCGCGCCGCCGCTGTCGACGAGGTAGAGGCAGGGCAGCCGGTTCTGCTGCGCGATCTCCTGCGCCCGGAGGTGCTTCTGCACCGTCATCGGGAAGTAGGTGCCGCCCTTCACGGTCGCGTCGTTGGCGACGATCACGCACTCGCGCCCCGCGACGCGGCCGATGCCGGTGACGATCCCGGCCGAGGGGACCTCGCCGCCGTAGAGGCCGTGCCCGGCGAGCTGGCCGATTTCCAGGAAGGGCGAGAACGGGTCGATCAGCGCCCGGATCCGGTCCCGGGGCAGGAGCTTGCCGCGGGCGCGATGGCGCTCCCGCGCGGCCTCCCCGCCGCCGAGGCGGACGCGGTCGGCGGTCGCGCGCAGGTCCGCCACCAGGGCGCGCATGGCCTCGGCATTGGCACGGGCCTCGGGCGCGCGCGGATCCAGAGCGGATTCGATCACCGGCACGGCGCCCGCTCCCCGCTCAGGCCGTCTCGGCGAACAATTCGCGGCCGATCAGCATCCGCCGGATCTCGCTCGTGCCGGCGCCGATCTCGTAGAGCTTGGCGTCGCGCAGCAGGCGGCCGGTCGGATAGTCGTTGATGTAGCCGTTGCCGCCGAGCGCCTGGATCGCGTCGAGGGCCACCGTGGTCGCGCGCTCGGCCGCGAACAGGATCGCGCCCGCGGCGTCCCGGCGCGTCGCCCGCCCCCGGTCGCAGGCCCGCGCCACCGCGTAGACGTAGGCCCGGGCGGCGTTCGTCGCCGTGTACATGTCGGCGATCTTGCCCTGCATGAGCTGGAACTCGCCGATCGGCCGACCGAACTGCCGGCGCTCGTGGAGGTAGGGCAGGACGACGTCGAGGCAGGCGCGCATGATGCCGAGCGGCCCGGCGGCCAGCACGGCGCGCTCGTAGTCGAGGCCCGACATCAGCACGCCGACGCCGCGCCCGACCGCGCCCAGGACGTTCTCCTCCGGTATCTCGCAGTCCTGGAACAGCAGCTCGCAGGTGTTCGAGCCGCGCATGCCGAGCTTGTCGAGCTTCTGCGCGGTGGAGAAGCCGGGAAAATCCTTCTCGACCAGGAACGCCGTGATCCCCCGCGGACCGGCCTCGGGATCCGTCTTGGCGTAGACCACCAGGACGTTGGCGTCGGGACCGTTGGTGATCCACATCTTGGTGCCGTTCAGGACGTAGCGGTCGCCGCGCCTGTCGGCCCGCAGCCGCATGGAGACGACGTCGCTGCCGGAGCCCGGCTCGGACATCGCGAGCGCGCCGACATGCTCGCCCGCGATCAGCTTCGGCAGGTAGCGCTGCTTCTGCGCCTCGGTGCCGTTGCGGCGGATCTGGTTCACGCAGAGGTTGGAATGCGCGCCGTAGGACAGCCCGACCGAGGCCGAGGCCCGGCTGATCTCCTCCATGGCCACGGCGTGCTCGAGGTAGCCCATGCCGGCGCCGCCATAGGTCTCCTCGACGGTGACGCCCAGAACGCCGAGGGCGCCGAGCTTGCGCCAGAGGTCCGCGGGAAACGCGTTGCTGGCATCGATCGCCGCCGCGCGGGGGGCGATCTCGGCGCGCGCGAAGCGCTCCACCTCGGCGCGCAGGGCGTCGGCCGTCTCGCCCAGGCCGAAGTCGAAATCCTGCAGGCCGATGGGCATCGCGCGTCTCCTCGCCTGAGAATCGGGCACTCGCCTCTTTGAAACGAACGTACGTTCGTTAAGCGAGGCTGGCAAGGCGATTTACGAACGGTTGTTCGTTAGCCTATAGCGAGGATCGGCGTGAGCATTCCCCGGTGTCTGTTGCGCTCTGAACTTTCTTCGGAGTGTCTTCGTGGGTCGCACCGCCGGATCGAACGGGCCGCGCACGGCCGCCGCCATCCGCCGGGCCGGGCTTCGGCTCATCTATCGCCACGGCTACGAGGCGATGACCCTGCGCGCCCTGGCCGCCGAGGTCGGGATCCAGGCGGCCTCGCTCTACAACCACATCCGCAGCAAGCAGGATCTGCTGTTCGACATCGTCCGCGACCACATGGAGACGCTGCTGGCGCGGACCGACGCGGCGCTGGCGACGGCGACCGGCACCCCGACGGACCGTCTCCGCGCCTTCGTGGCGCACCATGTCACGTACCATCTCGAGAAGAAGCAGGAAGTCTTCATCGCGAATTTCGAGCTGCGCTCGCTCGACCCGCCGCATTACGCGGCGATCGTCGCCCTGCGCCGGGCCTACGAAGACCGATTGGTCGCGCTGCTCGAGCGGGGATCGGAGGCGGGGGAGCTGGACGTCCGGGATGCGCGGGTCGCCGGCTACGCAATCCTCGGGATGCTCACCAGCGCCTGCACGTGGTACCGGCCCGACGGCCGGATGACCAAGGCGGAGATCGTCGCCCTGCACACCGACATGGCGCTGCGGGGTTGCGTCAGGCGTCAGCCATAGACCCCGTCGCGCCGGGGAACGGCGGTCGCCTCAGATCAGGCCGCCCGGCGGTGCGGCGGTGAGAGTCCTGCCGGCCCGCGTGACGAGCTTGGCGAAGGCCAGCGCCGCCGCCGAGGCCTGGGCTTCCGAGGGGAAGGTGCGGTCCGATGTCAGGACCGGCATCTGCGTCGTATCGAGGAGGACCCAGGTCCACAGACGGGTGTCGGTCGCGCGGATCTCGAAATGCATGGCGAACTCGTCGGGCAATGGCACATGCCCGCACAATGCGCCGCGAAAAGGCCTGACGCGTTAAGAGCTTGACTGGCGCAACAACCTGCGTCGGCGCGCACCGGCCTTGCCCCCGACATCCTCGCAGATCACAGGCGGGAACCTGCGCCGCCCAGGGCGGATCTCGCCACGGTCGGCCCCGACTTGGCATGCCAGCTTGGCTTTATCCGGCCATTCGATGCTACCCTCGCGCGGTCGGCATGCCGTGCCGACGGCGTGAGCAGGAGCGACATGGTAGAGCGGTACCATTTCCGCCTGAGGGGGCCGGACGAGGTCATCGAGGACGAGGAGGGCGTGCTGGCAAACTCGATCGAGATCGCCGTGGCCGAGGCGACGCAGCTGATCGCCGAGATGCACGCACGGGGCGAGTTGCCCGATCCCGACGAGCGCTGGTGCGTGGAGATCCACACCACCGACGGTGTCGTGCTTCGTTCCCTTCAGCTGTACTGAGCGCTGGGCGCGGGGCGCGGGAGCTTGCGCAGGATCAGGCGGATGTGTTCGCGGAGGGTGATCGCCTCCGGCGGCGGACCGGCACCCGGAGGCTCGACCGCTATCTCCGGACCACCCAGCACCGAGGCGTACATCGAGCTCTCCACGCTTTTCGCGAGCAGTAACCATCAGCCGTAGCAAACCGTTGCAAGCATCATAAGTCAGGTTTCGCCCTACAGGACGCGGCCGCTTCTACGTCGACAGGGGCACCCGGCTCGATGGGCGACTTTCGGATATGAAGTCTCTCGCAGACGAGGCACATATTTCGGCGGCCGCGAGGCCGGCTGAGTCAGGTATTCGCCTGGACAGGTCGGCGCGGCACTGGAGGCGCGTGCCGCATCGGTCGAGGACGAGGCTGCGGCGGCACACGCTGATCTCGGCGACGGCGCCGGAAGCCCGGCAAGCGCGGCGATGACTTGCCGGATCGGTGACCGAAGCGTCCGGCTGGGGTCGCGCAGGGTTGGCCTCGTGCGCCGCGTACGCGGTCGGGAGGTCGACAGCGCCGCCGGCGAGCCGGATTTGTCGAAAGGGTCGCAGGCGTCGGAAAATCCCCGGCCACGCTGAAACAGGCGACCCGGCGATGCAGTTGCCGCTGCATGTCAGGACCTCGCCCCATCGCCGTCCTCGCCGAGGACGAAGAGTTCAGCCGCCTCGTCGCGGCCGACATGCTGACGGCGTTGGGGTTCGAGGTGCTGGAGGCGGAACACGCCCAGGGCGCGCTCCAGCATCTGGAGGCATGTGACGGGGCCGTCCTGCTCTACACCGACATCAACATGCCCGGCACGATGGACGGCCGCGCGCTCGCGCACGCCGTCCGGGCACGCTGGCCGGAGACCCGGATCATCGTCTGCTCGGGCTGCGATCCGCGCGAGGCGACCGCGCTGCCCGAGGAGGCCCATTTCATCGCCAAGCCCTGTGGGGAGAAACTGGTGCGCAAGGCGCTCAAGGCCCTGCACCTGCACTAGGGCCGCTCCCGACCGGGTCGGGCGAGGGGGCATGTCGCGGCTGTCTCGACCGGCGACACCTGTCCTCCAGCCGTCGCAGCACGGTCGAGAACGGCCCGCGCTGCGCTGTCTGGGCGGCCTCAGCTCGCGAGGAAGGCGGCCAGCCCGGCCAATCCCGAGAGGGAAGCGCGGCTTTCCTCCAGGCACCGCGCGTTCAGGTCCGCGGCCAAACCGTCGAGCTTGGCCTGGAGCAGGCCGATGCTGGCCGGGGACAGGTTGCCGGGGAGCAGGACGATCACGTCGCCTTCGTCGAGGTGTATCGTCTCGCGGATCGCAGCATCAGCCATCGGAGCCTCCACCGGGAATACTGATCTCTCGGCCTGTCGGTAAGCTCTCACGGGCCGAGGCCGCCGACCGTGCTCCGGCGCACGCCCTCGAACACTGACTCGCATCCGTGGCGATCCGGGGAGATCCGCGCCGGCGTCCCGCGGACAGGACCGTCCGGCTACGCCCGAGCGCGCCGCGCCAGCGCTCGCCCGACCTCGAAGAGCGCCAGATCCGACACCTGTTGCAGCCGCTGGTGGCCCATCGCGACGATCGCCGCGCGCGCCTGCAGGAGGTGATCGACCGCGATGATCATTGGGTCGTCCGCCGGCAGATCGCCCGCCGCGCTCGGAAGGAAGGGGCCGCGGTGGCTGTCCGTGGTGTCGATGATGATGCCGCGACCGCGCATCCGTCCCGCCGGATCGGGCGTGAGGCTGCCACGGTCGAGAACCCATCGAACCTCGCCGCCGTCCGTGAGGACGCGGTACTCGGCCGAGACGGGGCCGCCGGTCCGGCGCACCCGGGCGATGCGCGCGAAGACCCAGTCGCGATCGTCCGGATGGGTGCATCGAAGGGCGATCTCGATGGGCAGCGGGCGCCCGGCCAGGGTCGCATCCCCGGCGAGCAGCGCCGCCGTCCCCTCGTCGAGGAGGGATTGTCCCGCCGACACGTCCGCTGTCCAGGCGCCGACATAGCCGGCCGCGCGCAATGCAAGATCAGCCGTAGTCTGCAACAGCCTGGCCTCCTCCGGCGCAAATCGGTTCGCACAAACCCGATCTCTGGTAGCGATATACCAAAATCGATAATCGGTACCAGTATCATACCGCCCGTACCGGAAATTTGGCAACTTCTAGTATCTGCGTGACCCGCAGATATACAACTCTCTGCAGCAGATCGTGTCGGCCAGGATCGGCGCGACGCGCGGCAAGAACTCCTCGGCGCCGCCGCAACAATGTGTCAGTGCTCCCGGCGACCCGACAGCGCCGTCATCGATCGAAGCGCGCCGCGGCACCCCGCTCTGCTATGTCGGCGGGACAGGTGATCGCGGGCCGCCTTCACCCCGTCGACGGGACGCGGGTCCACTGCGGGCGCGTCGGGCGCATCCGATCGGATCGGCCTGTTCCGGGGGCGCGCCCAAGGGCCTCCTTGTGGCAACGCCCGAACTTCGACAAACCCGGACGGAGCTATCGAGGACGGGCGCCCATGATCATCCGCCACACCCGCAGGCTGCAGCGATCGGGCGAGGCGGTCGCGAGCCGCGATGGTCGGCTCGTCGCGCCTGCCCCGACGGAGCCCGACTGGGATGTCCTGGGTCTGATCGATCTCGGCGGGCGCGTCACGGTGGTCGCGCTCCTGGGTCCGAACGACGCGCGCGCGTTCCGATTCCTGAACCCGGACGGCACACCGCTGGCGTCCTGCGCTGCGGATTTCCTCGCCGCGCCGTGGGACGGCGCCGGCCCGCTCGACTGGCAGGCCGAGGCGCTCCACACCGACGACGGCGACGCGTCGAACACGCGGGCCATGATCGAGGATCTCCACCTCCTGATCGAAGCCCTCGCGCGCGCGGCTGCCGCGAGCCCGGAGCACGCTGTCCGGGTCGTCACGGGCGGCGGTTCCGATCCGCGGGCGCAGGCGATGCACGCGGCGCTGGCACGCCTCAACGCCGCACCGGCGGGGGCTCCGCCCCACCTGCCCGAACTGGTGACGAAGGCGATCGTCGCGCGCGGCGGCCAGGAGACGGCCCATCCGGACGGCGGCGATCTGCGCTTCTCGATCTACCTGCCCATGCCGGGCTTCCGCTTTGTCGGCTACGCGGCGGACCGGAACGAGACGCTGTGCACGCTGATCGGCAAGAACTCGCGCCTCGCATCGGCCCTGCTGGACGTTCGCGCGAACACGGCCTACGCCCGGCCGAACCTGGGAAGCGTCGGGTTCGACGCCGCGACCCTGGTGCAGGTCCGGTTGTGGCGGCAGTACCTCCTGCCGGCGCTGATCGACGGCGCGGCGCGGTCGACGCGCGTCGGGGTGGTCTTCGAGCACGCGCACATCAGTCACGCCATCTGGAACGAGCTGGCCGCGGTCGACGACGTGCTGTCGCTCGGTCGCGCGCCGGCGGTGTTCCTGTTCGCGAGCTGCAACGAGCCGATCTCTCCGGTCGACGCCGTCTTCCCGGAGCTCGCCGGGCAGGTGTATCGCGGGATCGAAGGCCCGCTGCCCCTGCTGCAGGCTGCCGTCGCCGGCGCGGCGACCTTCCTGCCCTTCCGGTCCTACCGCGTGAGCCAGCGACTGGCGGATCGTCTCGCGGCCCTGGCGCGGAGCGCGGAACCCGCTCTCGATGCCCGCCTGACGGACGCGGCGCGCCGGGCCACGATCGTCCTGATCGGGCTGCGCCTGGAGAACCGCCAGTGGGTCCGGCAGCTCGACGGCTACGTGGCGCTGATCCGACGCCTCGGCCGGCGGCGCGGCGAGAGATTCCTCGTCATCGTCGACGGGCACAACACGCTCGCGGGCACTGCGGGCGGCTACGTCGAGAGCTACTGCGAGAGCCTCGTGCCCGCGGAAGGGAGCGTGCCATCCATCGTCCGGAAGGAGCTCGACCTGATCGGGGCGCTCCGCGCACGGGTCGCCGATGTCTCCAACGTGGAGTTGCTGCCGCTCGTGCCCTGCTCGATGGGGGCGAGCCTCGTGGCCGCGCTCCACACCGACCTGTTCGTGACGCATTTCGGGGCCGGGCTCGCCAAGTATAAGTGGGTCGCCAACGCGCCCGGATGCGTCATATCGAGCCGATCCGTGCTCAGCGGGAAGGACGATCTGCGCATCTACGACACCGAGATCTTTCGCGAGAACGTGTCGGCCTGTCACTACTTTCCCGCCGAGCGGGTGACGGACCTCGACACCTCGACCAACGCCCTGCATGTCCCCGGCAGCCGGGAGCGCGAGGATTTCGATCTCGACCTCGAAGAGTTCGCCAGCTTCGTCGAGCGGAAACTGCCCGAGCGGCGCGCCGCGCGCCCGCACTGGCTGAGACGGCTCACCCTCTTCGGGACCCGCGCCGCCACCGACGCGGCCAGGCTCTGAGCGCCAGGAGCATCACGGATGAGCGATCGGATCCTGATCACCGGCGGCGGCGGCTTCATCGGCTCGCACCTCAGCGAGCGCCTGCTGGAGCAGGGCCACGAGGTGCTCTGCGTCGACAACTTCTTCACGGGCCGGAAGAGCAATATCGCCCACCTGTTCGACAATCCGCGCTTCGAGCTCATACGGCACGACGTCACGCACCCGCTCTTCGTCGAGGTGGATCGGATCTACAATCTCGCCTGCCCGGCATCCCCGATCCACTACCAGTTCGACCCGGTCCAGACGACCAAGACCAGCGTCATGGGGGCGATCAACATGCTGGGGCTGGCGAAACGGCTCCGCGTGCCGATCCTCCAGGCCTCGACCTCGGAGGTTTACGGGGATCCGCTCGTGCACCCGCAGCCCGAGGGCTACTGGGGGAACGTCAATCCCCTCGGCCCGCGCTCCTGCTACGACGAGGGCAAGCGCTGCGCCGAGACCCTGTTCTTCGACTATCACCGACAGCACCGCGTCCCGATCAAGGTGGTGCGGATCTTCAACACCTACGGCCCGCGCATGCATCCCAGCGACGGGCGGGTCGTCTCCAACTTCGTCGTCCAGGCCCTGCGCGGCGCGCCGATCACGATCTTCGGCGAAGGGCATCAAACTCGCTCGTTCTGCTACGTCGACGACCTGGTCCTGGGGCTGCAGGCGATGATGGCCACCGACGCGGAGATCACCGGCCCCGTCAATCTGGGAAACTCGGACGAGTTCACCATCCGGCAGCTCGCCGAACTCGTCGTCGACTTGTCGGGCTCGCGCTCGAAGCTCGTGCACGCCCCGCTGCCGGTGGACGACCCGCGCCAGAGGCGGCCCGACATCGCCCTGGCCGCGCAACTCCTCGACTGGCGCCCGACCGTGCCGCTGCGGGACGGGCTCATGAGAACCATCGCGTATTTCGAGACGCTGCTGGCCTCGGAGCCGATCGGGCCGCGCTGATCCGGCGCGCGTAACGGCGAGATCGGCCGTCCCGACGTGTCTCGGCGGGATCGGTCCTGACCGACCGCCGGCCGCTCCGGGCGAGCGGCCGTGCGCGCTCGAGGCGCCCGCGGCGGCCGACCCGGGCCAAGCCCCTATCGCGGACCGGCAGCCTCTGCGGCGGGGCCGGCCTCCGCCGCGTAGGCGTTGATGATGCCCATCAGCAGGCCGGGAAAGCGCGCCTCCACCTCGGCCCAGCGGGAATGGTTGCGCACCTCGACGCCGTGACGCTCGCTGCGGATCAACCCGGCCTCGCGCAGGACCTTGAAGTGGTTGGACAACGAGGATTTCGGGATGACGCGGTCCCCGAGCGCCGACACGGCCGAGCAGGCCTCGACGCATCCCGCCCGCATGATCCTGGCGAAGATGGCCGCGCGGCTCGGGTCGGCGAGGGCGTGCAGGATGGCCTCGGGTCGCACGTCCTCGATGGCGGGGTGAAACAGCGGTCTCATCTTTCGTCCATATGGGGTCTTGAACGACGCTCCGTTAGTTCCGAAGTTCCGAACTATGGGACTCAGGCCGCCATCCCGCGGCCGGCCCATGTCGGAGATAGGACACATGTCGAAGCTTGCGGGCAAGGTCGCCGTCGTGACCGGGGCATCGAAGGGCATCGGTGCGGGGATCGCCAAGGCGCTGGCGCGGGACGGCGCCGCCGTGGTGGTGAACTACGCGTCCAGCAGGGCAGGGGCCGACGCCGTCGTGGCCGCGATCACGTCCGCCGGCGGCAGGGCCGTCGCGGCCCAGGGCGACGTGTCCCGAGCGTCCGAGGCGCAGGATGTGATCGAGGCCGCGATCCGCGCGTTCGGGCGGCTCGACGTGCTGGTCAACAATTCCGGCGTCTACGAGTTCGCGGCGATCGAGGAGGTCACCGAGGAACACTACCGCCGCCAGTTCGACGTCAACGTGCTCGGCGTCCTGCTGGCGACGCGGGCGGCCGCGAAGCATCTCGGCGAGGGCGGGAGCATCGTGAACGTCTCCTCGGCGATCACGCACGTCCACACGCCGGCGGCGGCGGTCTACGCGGGGACCAAGGGGGCGGTGAACGCCATATCGGGGGTGCTCGCCAACGAGCTGGCCCCGCGCAAGATCCGCGTGAACGTCGTCAGCCCGGGCTACGTGGTGACCGAGGGCACGCACGCGGCCGGGATCTCCGGCTCGGAGATGGAGGCCGGGATGGTCGCGCAGACGCCCCTCGGCCGGGCCGGCGAGCCGGACGACATCGCCACCGTCGTGGCCTTCCTCGCCTCCGACGACGCGCGCTGGCTCACCGGCGAGAACATCACGGCCAGCGGCGGCATCCGCTGATCCACGGCGCCGGCCCCTGCGCGCGTGTCGGTGCCCGACCGCGTGCCGGGGCAGCGTCGCGGAGACAACGACGCGACGACGACGCGACGACGACGCGACGACGACGGCGCCTTCGTCCACGGGGGCGGCTAGGGTGGAGCGCCGCGCCGTCCATGTCGGTCGCGGTGCCTGCCGCAGGCAGAAGGGGAGGGGAGGGATGATCCGATCGAGATGGGGACTGGCCGTGCTCGCGGCGGCGCTCGTGACAGCGCTCGCGGCGGCATCGACCGCCAGAGCCGAGCCCGCCAACCAGGTGCTGGGGACGTGGCGCATGGTGTCCGCGCGGCTCGATCCGGAGGGGCGCAACGCGCCGGCCTACGGCGCGCGCCCGAGCGGGCTGCTGGTGTTCACGCGCGACATGCACTTCGTCGAGGTGCTCACGGACGCCGACATTCCCCGGTTCGCCTCGAGCGCGCGCGGTCAGGGGACAGCGGAGGAGAACCGGGCGGCCATGGCCGGCAGCATCGGGTTCTTCGGCACCTACACGGTGGACGCCGACGGCGCGTTCAGCGGCAACCGCGTCGAGGGCTCGACCTTCCCGAACTGGGTCGGCGACGTGCGCACGACCGAGCAGCTTCGCCTGACCGTCGAGGGGGACCGGCTGAGCGAGAGCTTCCGGCGCCCGGACGGTACGCGGATCGCCATCACGTGGGAGCGCGTCCGCTGAGCCGAAGCCGTGCGCGCGACCCGGGGCTTCGGCCCGGGAGGGCCGCGCAGGAGGGCCGCGCAGGAGGGCCGCCCCGACCGGGGGCGGGGCGGCCATCGGCGGATCGACGCGACGGAGCCCGCGTCCGGCGATCCGCCGCGGAGGTTCACGCGTTGGCGCCGCCGTCGACCGTGAGGGTGGTGCCGGTGATCTGGCGCGCGGCCGGGCTCGCCAGGAAGGCCACCGCGGCCGCGATATCGTCCGGCGTTCCGTAATGGCCGAGGGCGGTCATCGCCCGCTGCATGTCCGCCTGCGCCCCGTCGGACGGGTTCATGTCGGTGTCGGTCGATCCCGGCTGCACGAGGTTCACCGTGACGGCGCGCGGCCCGAGTTCGCGCGCCAGACCCCGCGTGAACGAGAGCAGGGCGGATTTCGACATGGAGTAGACCGTCACCCCGGGGAACGGGACCCGCTCCCCGAGGCAGGAGCCGATGGAGATGATCCGGCCGCCCTCCTTCAGGTGCGGGATGGCCGCCTGCGACGCCAGCACGACGGAGCGGACGTTGACGTCCAGGATGGCGTCGATGTCGGCGAGGCTCATCTCCGCGACGGGGCCGCCGCGGGCGATGCCGGCGTTGTTGACGAGGATGTCGAGCCCGCCGAGGCTCTCGGCCGCCTCGTCGACCGAGCGCTTCACCGCCGCGGCGTCGGCGCTGTCGGCCTGGATGGCGCGCCCGCGGCGGCCCTTCGCCTCGATGGCGCGGACGATCTCGGCCGCCCGCTCGGCGGACCGCTCGTACGTGATGGCGACGTCCGCGCCCCGGTCCGCGAGCGCCAGGGCGATGGCCGCACCGATGCCGCGTGATGCGCCCGTCACCAGGGCGCGCTTGCCTGCCAGCTCACTCACGTCCGCCTCTTTCTGTAATGAACAACACAGAAATGGCTAGATGCGTTGCCGGCCCGGGTCAAGCGGTTTATATAACGATCGATGCAAAAATCCGCTTCGATCCAGGCAGGGGACCAGGCAGGGGACCGGGCAGGGGACCGGGCCGCGCCCGCCCGCGGTCGCGGCCGGCCCCGCGCCTTCGACCGGGAGGCGGCGCTCGATCAGGCGATGCAGCTGTTCTGGCGCCGCGGCTTCGCCGCGACATCCATCTCGGATCTCACCGCGGCCATGGGGATCGGGTCGCCGAGCCTCTACGCGGCGTTCGGCTCGAAGGAGGCGCTCTACGCCGAGGCGCTGCGCCACTACGGCGACCGGTACGGCGGGATGGTCTGGGCCAACTTCGACGCTGCCGCATCGGCGCGCGAGGCCGTCGAGGCGCTCCTGATGGATTCGGCCGCCGCGCTCACCGGCGCCTGCGGCCGCATCGAGCCGCTCGGCTGCATGGTGACGCTCTCGGCTGCCGGCAGCGAGGGACAGGCGGAACTCGGCGCGTTGCTGCGCGCGGCCCGCGCCGAGGGACGCCGACGGGTCGCGGAGCGGCTCGCGCGCGCGGTCGCGGCGGGCGAGATCGGGGCCGCCGTCGACGTCGCCGCACTGACCCGCTTCGTGCTCACGGTGCAGAACGGCATGTCGCTCCAGGCCCGCGACGGCGCGACCCGGGAGGAGCTCGAGGCCGTCGCCCGGCTGACGATGGCGGGGTGGGACGCGCGGGTCGGGGGTGAGGGCGATCGACCCCTCCGGTGACGGTTCGGCACGCGCGGCCCGCCGGCGGCCCGATCGTCTGGGGAGGGCGCGCGGCGTCCTCAGGCGTCCGGCGGGAAGTCGGCGATGCCGTCTTCGATGAGAAGCTTCGAGCCGCTGAAAGTTATTCGCATAACAAACATTATGGAATGCGGTGACGAATTCCGCATGATCGGCACTTATACTACGATCTGACCCCCGGCGTCATCGCGAAGTCATCGCGAAGGGCGGCTGCAGCCCGCGACCAGGGCAGCGAGACCGGTCCGGGCGCCGGCCAGAGGAATCCGCTGCGTGTCGCCAGAGAGCGTCACGCGAAGGGTCTTGCCGGACAGGATCCGCACCCAGTCTTGCGTCAACGTTGTCGTGGTCTGGAGCACGATCTGGTCGTCGAGTTCCAGCTGTTTCGCCCGCATCGGCAGCGAGAGCGTGCCGCCCTCCGAGGCGAACTCGACCTCGGCCCGGGTGCCGTCCCGAGCGCGGTCTCTGTCGTCGTAGTAGTCGACACTCAGCTGTCCGCCCCGCGTGTCGCAGGTGAGCGCGAGGCTCTGCGCGCCGCTGTCCGGAATCTCGTAGGCAAGATGGACGCGACCGTCCCCTTCCCGCTTCTGCCAGCGCATCTCCTGCGCCATCGCCGGTACTCCAAGACAAGACCCTAGAATTGCCACGGTAAGAAAAGTGATCTCACGACGCATGGCCTTCGATGTCCTCACGCTTCGTCCATGGAGTTGCTGCATGATGGGTGGATTCTGTTCCGTGCGTGTATCCGGCCGGTGGCGCGTGCTCGATGATGCTGCGTGCCAGGCCGGGAAGCCGTGGAAGCCCCCGGCGCTGTCGGGCGGCCTGTCGTCGCCCGACATGTGACCGTCTTCGTCGACGCCGGGTCGAGCGCCAGCCCTTGTCCGCATGGTCGAAGGCGTGTGCCTCGGGCGATCCGGGGGCCGCCGTCGATCGCGCGGAGCGCCAGAGCCGTCACGATCGCGTCCGGGAATACGCCGAACCCGTCTTCATTCCTCTCACACGCGCCCTGCGGCCGTACGGCTGCGCGCCGGCGTTGCCTCACGGTGGCGCTCCCTCTGTCATGCGAACCGCAGCCAGCAGAACAGAGCCACGGTGCCCAAACCTGTCCGATGGCATCGTCGGAGCCGGTGGCCCTGTCCAGAGGACTAGCTCATCGCCGCGCCGTGACGTTCGCTGCAGCGCGGGGTACCATGCGAGGGCGCTAGACATGGACAAGCCCCGTGCTCTTCCGGCGCAACACCGGCCGGACCCGGAGCCGACGGCACGGATGCTGCCGGCGCGCTGCGCGAGATGGATGAAGTCTTTGGGAAAGCGTCCGGGACGCGTCGGCAGGATCTCGACAACGGTGCAGGACCGGCTCGACCGCCCGCCCCTCGATCCGTGCGAGGCACGGGGAGATACGGGTCACAGCGCCCTCCCCTCTCCGCGGCCATCGGGCGTCCCCGGAGGGCGGCGTGCCCGTCGACCGAACCTTCCGGCGCTGACGAGGATCGTGCATGCCCCGTTTGGCGATCACCGGCACTGAGCAGCGATACAACACGGTCGCGGCCGTCGAAGACGGCGGGCGGTGGCGCATGATCCTGCCTTTTCCGCAGGACTCGATCCGGGCCGCCGCCCTGGTCGGCGCTGCGGGACTGGTCTGCCTGTCCGATGACGGGGAACTCTGCCTGATCGACTGGCGGGCGGGCCGGGATCGCGTGCGGCGCCGCCTGCCGGGCGAGGGACCCTTCAATCACAAGCTGTTCGTCACCCGCGATGCCGACCGGATCGCGGTCTATCGGAGCCATGGTCCGAAGAACGACGAGCAGTACTTCGACGACATCGTCGTCCTGCGGGCGTCGGATCTCGAGATCCTGCAGCACGGGCGCGGACTCGTCTGGCATGCCGATGGCCCTGTCGGGTCCCTGTCGCCCGAGGAGGCCTATCCGCCGCGCCCGGACGGGCCGACCATCCTGACCATTCACGGCGACCTGTTCGAGGATCCCGGAGGGCGACTGGCCTTCATCGGCTTCCGGTGCGGGCCGGGCGGGTCGGCCTACGGGCTGTGTCGGCTCGAACGGGCCGGCGCGACGCTGCGCTACGACCCGCTGCCGGACGCGGTGAAGCCCTACTGGTTCAGCCCCAGCGGCCGCTACGCCGTCACGCCGCACTCCGATCCCGCGCGCGGGGGCCCACCGGAGGCAGCGGCCGATACGGGGGACGCCGGCCCTCCCCGCCTCGGACAGGCCGTCGAACTCTGGACGACCGGGCCCGTCGCCCGCGCGGCGACGCTCGTCGCGCGGCCCGGCTCCGAGCCTCCGCGCGCGATCACCGAGGTGGCCTGGGAGCCCGACGAGCGGGCGTTCTGGATCAAGTCGGGGTATTTCTGGGATCGGACCACGGACTTCCAGCGCATCGGCCTGGACGGCACGCGCTCGCCCGTCTTCTCCTTCGCGCGCTACGACGGCGCGAAGGCCGTCTCCGCCTTCGCCGACGTGGCGGATGCGGAGCGGGTCGAGATCCGCTTCTTCAGCGACTCCGTCTACATCCCGCGCGCTCGATGCGCCGACGCGGCGCCCGCCCGGACGATCACCCCGGAGGAGGACGGCTATCGGCCCCGGCCGTCGGCAGGCCCGAGCGCGTCGGCGGTCCGGTGCTTCCTGGCGCGCTCGCAACCGGTGGTCACCGTCGCGGCGTTCTCGGCCGCCGCCATCGCCGAAGCCCTGGACGCGCTCACCGGCCGGATCCGAGCGGATCTGGGGGGACTCCTGCGGGGCGACGTGCTCGCGTTGACCTTCGAGGTCGGCGGGCGGGCGATGACGGAATCGGCCTTCTTCGCGCGCATCGCCCGCGAGCGCGTTGCCGTGGTCCCGGCGCTGCGCGCACTCCTCACGACTTATCTCGCGGTCCAGCCGGGGGTGGTGGAGGCCAGGAAGCTGTATCGCCAGCTCTGGGGGCCCGAGGACGATCAGGGTGCGCTGGCACCGGCCATGCAGGCGCTGCTCCACCTCGATCCGACGGCCCACGACGTCTTCCGCGACTACCTCGCCCAGCGCGACGGGGAGCACGAGGTCTACTCCACCGACGTGATGATGAGGACCTACATCGCCGAGGCGGGCTGGCGCGACCGGGCCATGATCCGGTTCGGCGTCTATTTCGCGCTGATCCGGTACAGGGATGGCCTGATCACCCTGAGTGGCGGATTCCTGGAGGAGTACGGCGTCCTCGATGCCGCCGAGGGCCTGCTGGAGCCCGCCGACTTCGCCGCGCTCATCCTCGAGGAACTCGACGGGTTCGCGGCGCGCCCCGATCTCGACTGTCGCCTCGGGAGGGACGACCTCTACCGCGAGCTCCGCGCGAGCCTCGCGACCACCGCTTACGGGCGGACGGTCCTGACGGCGCTCGCGGCCCGATCCGCCGCGTCGTCCCGCCTCGCGTGAACGACCCGCGCGCATCGCGCGGCGGTCCAGCCTCCGCGGGGCTGCCGGCCGAACCGACCTGTCCCCACTGACGTCCGGGCCGACAACCGATACGGTGGCGGGCGATGTACAAGCTCCCGCCCGGCAGCCTCTACCGGCTCCGCACCCTCGCGCAGACCGGCGCCCGCTTCTATCAGGTCAGCGGCTACATGCGGCGCATGGAGGTCCTGGGACTGGTTCTCGCGACGGGTCGGACGGATCCGGACGCGAAGACCGTCGAGTACCGCATCACCGAAGCCGGCCGAGCCGAACTCGAGGAGCGTCACGGTCCGGCCTGGCCCGGCTCGGCCGAGGACGAGGCCTGACGCGCGGCGACGGCGCGACCCGAGCGCGATGGCCGGTGTCGCAGCCGCCGCGCGGCGCGAGCGGTTCAGGGAGAGGCCGCCGGCAACGGGGCCGTGACCGGGGCCGTGCCGGCGGATCGTCGACGGCTATCGGCTGCTGCCACCGCTGCCGCCCTGCGGCGACGGGCGCTCCGGCTGGTTGGCGTTGCCCGCGGCTGAGGAGCTGTTGGAACGCGTGTCGGCGGCTTGCCCGGTCGGCGACCCCGTCACCGCGCCCGGCGCGCCGGTCGCGCCCGATTGAGGCGTGACGACGCCCGAGGAGGTCGGCGGCGCGCCCGGCGCGGTGGCCGGCGCCTGCGCGTAGGCCGTCCCGGCGAGGACGGCCGCCAGCGGCGCAGCGGCCGAGAGAGTACGCAAGAGAGTACGGTGTTTCATCGGGACCTCAATCATGGATTAAAGTCTTCAACGCCGGATGCGGGAAGAAGGTTCAGGGCGGACGAGAGCCGCCTTCGCGGATCTCGGTCCTGAAACGGCCCCGTCCGGCGATGAGCCGGACGGGGGGGTTCGCGGGTCGCCCCCGGATCAGGCGGCTCGGACGGTGGCCATGAAGCGCCCCACCTCGGCAGCGAGATGCTCGGATTGGCGCGACAGCTCGGAAGCCGCTCCCAGAACCTGGCTCGCCGCCGCGCCCGTCTCCTCGGCCGCGCCGGCCACGCCGGCGATGTTGCTGGTCACTTCGCCGGTGCCCATCGCGGCCTGGCTGACGTTGCGGACGATCTCCTGCGTCGCCGCGCCCTGCTGCTCCACGGCCGCGGCGATCGAGGTGGCCACGTGGCTGATCTCCTGGATCCGCACGGTGATCGACCCGATGGCCGATACGGCCTGACCGGTGGAGGCCTGAACCCGGGCGATCTGCCCGGTGATCTCCTCGGTGGCCTTGGCGGTCTGCTCGGCCAGAGCCTTCACCTCCGTTGCCACGACCGCGAAGCCGCGGCCGGCGGCACCCGCGCGGGCCGCCTCGATGGTGGCATTCAGGGCGAGCAGGTTGGTCTGTCCCGCGATGGTCGAGATCATGCCGACGACGTCGCCGATGCGCGCGACCGACGCGCTCAGTTCCTGCACCAGCGCGCCGGTCTGGTCGGCCTCGTTGACCGCCACCCGCGCCATGTCGGCGGAGCCGTCGACCTGCCGGCCGATCTCCTGAACCGAGGAGCCGAGTTCCTCGGCGGCGGCGGCGACCGTGTTGACGTTGCTGGCGGCTTCCTCGGCCGCGGCCGCCACGGTGGTCGACCGGCTGGCCGTCTCGGTGGCCGTCGCCGTCATCGTCTGCGCCGTGGCCTGGAGTTCGGTGGCCGAGGACGAGACCATGCCGATGATCCCGCCGACCGCGCGCTCGAAACCGTCGGCGAGCTCGACCATCGTCCGCTTGCGTTCGACGGCCGCCGCCGCGTCGGCAATGCGCCGGATCTCGGCCTGCTCGGCGGCCTTCTGCGCCACCATGGCCTTGATGCCCTCGACCGCCTTGCCGACGGCACCGATCTCGTCGCCGCGGGCGGCCTCCTCGATCTCGGCGTCGACCTCGCCCCTGGCCATCCGCTGCAGCACGCCGACGAGGCTGGCCAGCGGCCGGTTGATCCCGAACAGCACGATCCCGCCGAGGATCCCGAATGCGACGAGAAGGCCCGACGCGGCGATGACCGTGAGCGTCAGCTTGATCTGCTCGGCGACGGCGACGGCGTGGTCCCTGGAGGCTCTGAGCTCCCTGGCGTTCGTCTCGGTCCGCATCTGGACGCCTTCCAGCACTTTGGCCCGCGCGGGGCGGCCCTCGTCGACCGAGATCGTCCGGGCCCCTTCGGCATCGTTCTTCATGCCCAGGGCGATGGCGCGGTCGGCCGCCGCGAAATACGCGCCCATATCGACCTTGATGGCTGCGTTCGCCGAATGCCGAGCCGGGGTGTCCGCGAGGGCGATGAGGCGGTCGATCGCCTCGTAGGCGAGCGTCCGCTCGCGCTGGAAGTGCTGACGCTCGGCAGCCATCGTGGCCGGATCGGTCTGTATGATGATGTTCTTCTCAGAGATCGTCGCGTTGCTCATGGCCAGCGCCATCTGCAGCGCTGTGACGGCGCGAACGGCGGCCACGTCGACGATCTGCTGGGTGTTCTTCTCGAGCTCGTCGATCGCCGACCGCGCGAAGAAGACGATGCCGATGGCGGTCGCGAGCAGCAGGGCGGCCGGTATCGCGATCTTGGTGCCCAATCGCAAATTGCGAAACCGACCCATGACATCCCCTCCAGTGTTCAGGATCGCAGAGAGCTCCGCAGCTTGCTCAATGCGGAAGGCGTTGAGCCAAGATGCGGGTGCGAAACTAAATGCAGGTTAATGATCGCGGTCTTCTTGCCAGGGATATCCAATAGTGATTTGAGGTTGCGCGCTCGGCGTCAGAGCGTGATCAATAAAAACCGCGCTCGTCCGGGATTAAAATTCCGCGGCGTGCTTCACAACCGCTGGATGAACTTCCGTCGAGCGCGTGACCGCAATCACGGACACCTTCCCGCGGCGGTGTTCCAACGTCGCGACCCGGGCGCAGCGACGCTGCCGGGGGGTGAGCATCCGGACGAACCGGAGAAGCACTGCCGGCGGGCCGGGCGGCTGGCTCGGACCGTTGGCGGACCGTCTGCCCGGATGCGGAGGCGAGGTGGCGCCACCCCCGACCCGATCACACGGTTCCGCCGGACGCTCCGACTCGCCGCGGCGGGTGATGCCGGCCCGCAGATCCGCGCGATCGCGCGCCGTTCCCGACCTGCCGCGGAGCGCGGATATCCTGTCCGCTCGTGGACCGTTCGCGAGGCACGCAGCCCACCCTCCTCCGCGAGCGGGGAGGCCCGGGCCGCGCCGCATCGGCCAGCGTCTGATAACCCTTTCTTATCAGACGTAGCGTCACGCTCAGGCGCGACCGAGGGAGAGAGCCATGACGCTGCCCGCCACGCTTGCCGCCCGCGCCCGCGCCTTCGCCGACGAGGCGCTCTCGGAGAATTCCCGTCGGGCCTACCGCGCCGACTGGCAGCACTACGCGCGCTGGTGCGGCGGCCACGATCTCGCGCCCCTCCCCGCGGGTCCAGATCAGGTGGCGAGCTACCTCACCTCCATGGCCGAGACCCACAAGCGCGCGACGATCGAGCGTCGGCTCGTCACGATCGGTCAGGCGCACAAGCTCCAGGGGTTGCCGTGGATCCCGGCCCATCCGGCCGTCCGGGCGGCGCTGCGCGGGATGTTCCGGCGCTACGGCAGGCCGAAGAAGCAGGCCGCCGCGCTCGGCGTGCCCGAAACGCTCCGGATCGTCGCCGCCTGCGAAGGGACGGTGGCCGCGCTCCGGGACCGCGCCCTGTTCCTGTTGAGCTTCGCCGGCGCGTTCCGGCGCTCCGAGGTCGCGCGGATCCGCCACGAAGATCTCGCGTTCCGGGACGGCGCCGTCGATGTCTTCCTGCCGCATTCGAAAGGTGATCAGGACGGCGAGGGCACGGTCGTGACCGTCCTGGCGGGCGGGAGCCCCGCGACCTGTCCGGTCGCCGCGCTCCGGCGCTGGCTGCAGGCGGCGCCGGCCGACGGCTACGTCTTCCGGGCGGTCCGGGCGGACGGCACCGTGATGGACGACGGGCTGCATCCGGACTCGGTGGGCCGCATCGTTCAGAAGCGCGCGGCGGAAGCCGGCCTCGTCGCCGGACCGCGCGAGCGCATCTCCGCCCACGGGTTCCGCGCGGGCTTCATCACCGAGGCGTACAGGCGCGGATCGCGCGACGAGGAGATCATGGCGCATTCCCGCCACCGGGATCTCAAGACGATGCGGGGCTACGTCCGCCGGGCCAAGCTCGCCGACGCGCATCCGGGCCGCAACCTCGGCCTCTAGCGCCGGGGCGGCGCTTCGGGCCTTCGGGAAGCCCGCGGTCGCCGCCGCGGCGGCCGTCGACCGTTTCACGGCAGGGAATGGTGAATTGCGACGACTCGCTGTTCCGGAGCGCGCCGCGTCCCTGCATCATGGTCGCGCCGTCGGGTTCGCGCGTCCGGGCCGCGGCCCGGCCAGGCGGATCGCCGTCCCGCACGGCGGTCGCGCCGTCCGACCCGGCGGTGACGATCCCGACGCATGCCGTCCCGCCAGGATGAGGCGCGCCATGACGCGACACACGCACGGAGACGAGATGACGGGGCGCGGACCGGCCCGCGCGACGCGGCGGCGTGTGCTCGCGGGCGGCGTGCTGGCGACGGGCGCGGCGGCGTCGGGCACCGTGCGGGCGGAGGTCCACCCCGTGCGGGCCGGAGAGGTCCGCCACGGCACGGTCCGGGCCGACGGCGTGGACGTCTTCTACCGGGAGGCCGGTCGTCCCGATGCCCCGGTCATCCTGCTGCTGCACGGCTTCGCCAACTCGTCCTTCTACTTCCGGCACCTCATGCCGAGGCTGGCCGATCGCTTCCGCCTGATCGCGCCGGACCTGCCCGCCTTCGGGTTCACGCACGTCCCGGAGGATCGCGCCTACGTCTACGACTTCGCGTCGCTGTCGCGCACGACGGAGGCGTTCGTCGGCGCGCTCGGCCTCGACCGCTACATCCTCTACACGTTCGATTACGGGGCGCCGGTCGGATGGGATCTGGCGCTCGCCCATCCCGACCGCGTCGCCGGCATCGTGTCCCAGAACGGCAACGCCTATCTCGACGGGCTCGGCGACGCGGCCTGGGCGCCGCTGCGGGCCTACTGGGCCGCGCCGAACGCGGCCGCCGTCGCGGCGATCCGCGCCCGCATGACCCTCGACGGCGTCAGGGCCGCCTACGTCCAGGGTGTGCCCGACCCGTCCCGCATCGAGCCCGAGGCCTACACGCTCGACGCGGCCATCCTGGCGCGGCCGGGCAATGCCGACCGGCAGGTCACGCTCAAGCTCGACTACAAGCGCAATCTCGAGCGTTACCCGCTGATCCAGGCCTTCTTCCGCGCGCGCCGCCCGAAGCTCCTCGCCGTCTGGGGGCGCAACGACGCGTTCTTCATCCCGCCCGGCGCCGAGGCGTTCCGGCGCGACATCCCGGAGGCGCGCGTCACCTTCCTCGACACCGGGCACTTCGCCCTGGAGACGGACGGCGACGCGATCGCGGAGGAGATCCGGCGCTTCTTCTGACCCTCTCCACCGGGCATGGCGCGGATCGGATCGGACCGCCGCATCCGACACTATCCCCGGCCTGATCGTGACCCTACGGTCGCGGACCTGGATCACGGAGATCGGGCGGGTCGCGCCCGTCGCAAGGGAGATCGCGGTGCCGCAACCCCAGTCCGCCTCGTCGGCCATGCTGTTCCACATGGTCTCCGGAGGGCCGCAGCCGGTCGCCCCCTTCAGCCACGCGGTCGAGGTCGACGGCTTCGTCTTCGTCACGGGTCAGATGCCCGACACGCCGGACGGGCCCGGCGTCCTGCCCGACGGGATCGAGGCGCAGACCCGGAACGTGATGGCCAATCTCGCGACGGTCCTGGCCGGCCTCGGCCTGGGCCTCGAGAACGTCGTCGTCGCGCGCGCGTTCCTGACCGAGTTCAAGCGCGACTACGCCGCCTTCAACGCCACCTACAAATCCTTCTTCCCGCCCGACCGGCTGCCGGCCCGCACCTGCGTGGGCACGACGGGGCTCGCCTACGACGCCCTGGTCGAGATCGACCTGATCGCCCACCGCGGCGGCGCGACGTCGCCGTCGTCGGACGCGCGATCGGGCTGAGCCGCGTCCTCCGCGCCCGGGCCGATCGGACGCGTCCCCGCTCAGCCTCGCAGCTGGCCGCCGCCGCGCACGACCAGGCCCAGGCCGACACACGCCGCGGTCAGGCCGAACACGACGACGTAGAGATGGTCGACCTGCAGTCCGGCAGCCGGGTAGTAGGCCGACCTCATCCATTCCGCGACCTGCAGGGCCGGATTGAACTTGGCCCAGTAGTACAGCCGTTCCGGCAAGTAGCTCGGCAGGAAGAGGACGCCGCTGGACACGTAGAGGATGATGCTGAACAGGGCGTAGCCGATCAGCCATCCGGGGAAGAAGCCGATGATCGCGACGTTGATCGTGCCGATCCCGATCCCGAGCGCGATCGCGGCGAGGTAGCCGCCCACCGCCGTCAGCGGGTCCGCCGGGACCGGGTTCGTGCCGAGCGCGACCAGGACACCGCTCACGACCAGCAGGGCCAGGAAGCCGGTGACGATCTCGACGAGCACGCGGGAGAACACCAGGTCGAACAGCCTGACCTGCGGGTAGTAGGTCAGCGGCCGGTTGACGATCACGGACTTCATGACTTCGCGCGAGATGTACTGGAAGACGAGCACGGGCACGGCGCCCGTCGCGAAGAACAGGGCCCTGTCGTCGCCGAGCGGCGCGGGCAGCTTCTGAACCGTGTAGATCGTGATCAGCACGAAGACGTGCACGCACGGCCAGAGAACGACGACCCCGTAGCCCCACATCGACGCGCCGAAGCGGGTGCGCATGTCGCGCAGCATCAGCGCGTGCAGGACGTGGAGGTAGGCCTCGACCGCGTTCCTCCGCGGCTTCACGCTCGTTCGCGCGCCCATGGACCATGGCCTCTGCTGTCCGACGGCGGTCGGGAGGGGACGACGGTGCGGATGTCCGGGGGCCGGGGCGATGATCGAGGTCGGATCCGCCCGGCCGCATCGGCGCCTAGGCGGCGCGCGCCCGCGACGCGTCCCGCAGGCGCGTCACCGTCAGCCAGGCCGCGGAGACGAGGAAGTAGAAGGCGCCGAACGCCGCGTAGGGCGCGACATCCACGATCCCGGGGACCGCGGCGCCGGCCGCCTGCCGGATGAAGAAGCCGCCGGCGAGCGCCGATTGCGCGCCGCTCAGGACCATGGCCCACTGGGCGCCGGCCCGCCAGCGGCGCGCGCCGGTGAGAAGCTGGAGCAGTCCCGAGAGGATGGCCCAGGCGCCGAACACCGCGAGCACCGCGTTCGGGCCCCGTCCGAGGGCGACCGCGACCGCGACCGCGATCGCGGTCGCCGCGCTGATCGCCGCGTTGAGGGCCTGGCTGGGACTGCCCGCGAGGCCGCCGTTGCGCCGGGCGTCGGCCAGGTTGGCGAGCGCGTCCCAGGCGGGATAGGCGACCAAGAGCGTCGCGGCGACCGCCGGCATGCCTCTCCCGAGGCCGAGCGCGGCGGCCACCCAGGCGGCGGCGACGCCGGCACGCACGAAGTAGTAGGCGGTGAGCCAGGGCAAGGCAGGACCGCGATCGCGCTGCGGGTCGGTTCTCATCGTCGGCTCCTTCGTGTACTGAGCGCGGCTCGACGGACCGGATCTATTCGTGAACAAGGCAGATGGACACGATAGATGCCGATTTATAGCTTCGTAGATCCGGACGCGCCGAGCGAATACGCGCTTCGATGGGCCCACGTTTAGGATCGGGAGCCGGGGCCAGCCATGTCGGAAACGCTGGAAAACTTGACCGATCTTCCGGAGGGCGGGCCGCGCAGCGCCGCGTCCGGCGACCTGCTGTCCCACGTGCTCGCGCAGATCCGCCTCACCGGGGACCGCGTCGAGTCCCGGCCGGTCGCGCCGGGCGAGCGCCTGGATCTGGATGCCGGCGCAGGCCACGTCCTCGTGGTGATCGCGGGCGCCCTCATCCTCGAAGGCGACGGCGAGTCCCTCGCGGTCGGCCCCGGCGACCTGCTGTTCCTGCCCCGCGGCCTCGGAACCGGGCGGTTGGTCGCCGCCGAGGGCGCGGACGTCGTCGCCTGCCGGTTCTGGTTCGATCCCTACACGCTCCGCAGCATGATCGCGCTCCTGCCGAAGCAGATCTGCATCCGGCACGAGGAGGGCGCCGGATGGCTCGACGGCCTCGTGCATTTCCTGCTGGTCGAGACGACCGACGCCGAACCCGGCGCGGCCCTGATGATCTCGCGCATCATCGACCTCGCGGTCATCCGCACGCTGCGGACCTGGGTTCATCTCGGCCGGACGTCGGGGTGGCTGGCCGGCCTGGCCGATCCCCGCATCGCCCGCGCCCTCAAGGTCATGCACGAGAGGCCGCTGCAGCGCTGGAGCGTGGAGGCCCTGTCGGACGTCGCCGGCATGTCGCGGTCGAGCTTCTGCGAGCGGTTCAACGCGCTCGTCGGTCGCTCACCCCTGCGCTACCAGAACGAGTGGCGCCTGAACCTCGCGCGGGACATGCTCGCCGCGGGCGACGCCCGCGTCGGCGAGATCGGCCTGCGCGTCGGATACGAGTCGGAGGCGGCGTTCAGCCGGGCCTACAAGGCGCTGTTCGGCCACTCGCCCCGGGAGGCGACCGGTCGCGCCGCCGGGGCGCGGTCGGAAAGCTGAGTTCCGGCGCTCCGGCAGGCTCCGCCCGGGCCGATGCCGGCCGATCCCGTGTCAGCTCCCGCGATAGGTGGAGTAGCTCCACGGCGTGATGAGCAGCGGGACGTGATACTTGGCGTCCGGGTCCGAGACGCAGAAGCGCACCGGCACGCGGTCGAGGAACGGCCGCTCGGCGCCGGCACCCGTCCCGGCGAAATAGGCGCCAACGGCGAAGACGAGCTCGTAGGTCCCGGGCGTCAGGGCGTCGCCCGCGAGCAGGGGGGCGTCGGTCCGTCCGTCGCCGTTGGTCGTGGCCGACGCGACGGTCTCCCCGGTGCCGTCCCCGCTGCCGTCCCCGGCGAGGCGCCGGAGCTCGACGGTGACCCCGGCCGCCGGCTTGCCGGCGGCCGTGTCGAGGACGTGTGTCGAAAGATGGCCCATCGGCGTCCTCCCGGACGGAAAGGCCCGCGCCCGCGGCCCGAGGCGGGCGAAGGTCTGTCGGGCCGAAGGAGACGGTGGAGACGAGCACGGGGCGGGGGGCTCGGACAACCCGGAAAGCGCCCGGCATTTTCCGAACGATTTTGAAGGTCCTTGGCGCCGCGGCGGGTCGCTGCCGGCCGCGGTTCGGGGCACACCCGGGGTCGCGGCTCGGGCCGAACCACGAGCCGACATCGAGGCCGAACCCGGCCCCACGACAGATCGCGGAGGATCCGTCCCATGTATCCGATCCTGCACGAATGGGGCGGGTTCCTCATTCGATGGACCCACGTCGTCGCCGCGATCGCCTGGATCGGCGCGTCGTTCTACTTCATGCATCTCGACGCCAGCTTGCGCGCCATTCCGGCAATCCCGACCGGCAAGGGCGGCGAGGCCTGGGAGGTGCACGGCGGCGGCTTCTACCAGGTGCGCAAGTATCTCGTCGCGCCCGACCGGATGCCGGAGCACCTGATCTGGCACAAATGGCAATCCTACGCGACCTGGCTGTCGGGCTTCTCGCTGCTGTGCTGGGTCTATTACGGTCAGGCCGACCTCTACCTGATCGATCCGGCGGTCCGCGTGATCACGCCGATGACCGGGGCGGCCATCGGCCTCGGCGCCCTCGCCCTCGGCTGGCTGATCTATGACGGGCTCAACCGCTCGCCCCTGGCCAACCGGCCGCCGCTGCTCGCGGCCGCCGTGTTCCTCACGGTCGTCGCCTTCGCGTACGGCTTCCAGCAGGTCTTCTCCGGCCGGGCCGCGATGCTGCACACGGGCGCGGTGATCGCGACCTGGATGACCGGCAACGTGTTCTTCGTCATCATGCCCAACCAGCGCAAGGCGATCGCCGAGCTGGTCGCGGGCCGGGTCCCGAACCCCGCCTGGGGCAAGCAGGCGAAGAACCGCTCGTCCCACAACAACTACCTGACGCTGCCGGTGCTGTTCTTCATGCTGTCCGGCCACTACCCGATGGCGTGGTCCTCGCCCTACAGCTGGACCATCGTCGGCCTCGTGGTGATCGCGGGCGGCGTCGTCCGCCACTACTTCAACGTGCGCAACGCCGGTGGGGGCGACCGCTGGTGGACCTGGGGCGTCGCGACGGCCTGTGTGGCGGTGGCGGTCGCGATCAGCGTCGCCTCGTCGCCGGGCGCCCGCGAGCAAATCGGCCTGTCGACCGCCGCCGAGGCGGCCCCGGCTCCGGCCCCGGCGATCAGCCTCGCGGCGGCCGGGGCGGGCGCGCTCGAGGGCCCCGCGGTCGACGACGCCGTGATGGCCGTGGTCGGGACGCGCTGCGCCATGTGCCACGCCGCCGAGCCCCTGTGGCCGGGCCTGACGAGCCCGCCCAAGGGCGTGCTCCTCGACAGCCCCGAGCACGTCGCGCGCTTCGCGCCGGCCATCCGCCTGCAGGCCGTCCTGACGCACGCGATGCCGCCGAACAACATCACCGACATGCAGCCCGAGGAGCGCGCGGCGCTCGCCCGCTGGCTCGCCGCGCGATAACCGTCGGACCCCGTCTATTCGCGCCAACGCAGGATCCCGCCCGTGACCGCACCGGATACAGACGGCCCCCCGCGCGACTTCGTCGGCTACGGCGAGGCGCCGCCCGACGCCCGCTGGCCCGGCGGCGCCCGCGTCGCCGTCCAGTTCGTGCTGAACTACGAGGAGGGCGGCGAGCGCTCCGTCCTCGACGGCGACCCCCACGCCGAGATCTTCCTCTCCGAGATCGCCGGGGCCACGCCCTTCCCCGCGCGGCACATGAGCATGGAGAGCCTCTACGAGTACGGCGCGCGCGCGGGCGTCTGGCGGATCCTGCGCCTGTTCCGCGAGCGCGGCGTGCCCCTCACGGTCTTCGGCGTCGCGCAGGCGCTCGCCCGCAATCCGGCCGCCGTCGAGGCCTTTCTCCGCGACGGCCACGAGATCGCCGGCCACGGCTGGCGCTGGCTGCCCTACCAGGACGTCCCGGAGGCGATCGAGCGGGAGCACCTCGCCCGCGCGGTCGAGACGATCCGGAGCCTGACCGGCGAGACGCCGCTCGGCTGGTACACCGGCCGCGACAGCCCGAACACCCGGCGGCTCGTGGTCGAGCAGGGCGGCTTCCTCTACGATTCGGACAGCTACGCCGACGACCTGCCCTACTGGGTCCGCGTCGCCGGCCGGGACCACCTCGTGGTGCCCTACACCCTCGACACCAACGACATGCGCTTCTCGATCCCCGGCGGCTTCCCGTCGGGCGAGCAGTTCTTCGCGCACCTGCGCGACGCCTTCGACTGCCTCTACGAGGAGGGGGCGAGCGCCCCGAAGATGCTGTCGATCGGGCTGCATTGCCGCCTCGTCGGGCGCCCGGCGCGCCTGCCGGCCCTCGCCCGGTTCCTCGACCACGTCCTGGCCCGTTCCGACGTCTGGGTGACCCGGCGGATCGACATCGCCCGGCACTGGGCGGCCCACCATCCTCCCGGCGCCCCGGCGGCGGGACCGACCCCGGAGAGGACAGGTCCGTGATCACCATCGCCGCGCTCAACGCGCTCGCGCGCGACGCCTTCGTGGACCTCCTCGCCGAGGTCTACGAGCACTCCCCCTGGGTCCCCGAGGCGGCCTTCGACCGCGGGCCCTTCGCGGGGCGCGCGGACCTGCACGCGGCGATGGAGGCGACGGTCGCCGGCGCCGACCGCGTCCGCCAGCTCGCGCTGCTGCGGGCGCATCCCGAGCTCGCCGGGCGGGCCGCCCAGCGCGGCGCGCTCACCGCGCATTCCAGCCGCGAGCAGGCGGGAAGCGGATTGCTGGGCGGCCCCTCCCCCGCGGTGGCGCGGCTGCGGGACCTCAACCGGGCCTACGCCGAGCGCTTCGGCTTCCCGTTCATCATCGCGGTCCGGGGCCTCGACCGCGACGCGATCCTCGCCCGCCTGGAGCAGCGGCTCGGCAACCCGCCGGAGACCGAGCGGGCCGAGGCCCTGCGGCAGGTCGGACGGATCGCCGCCCTGCGCCTGGAGGCCCTCGTCGCGGACTGACGCGCGCCCGTCAGACCGCCCGGCCGCCGACCAGGGCGAGCTGCTCGCTCACGTGCTGGCGCAGGGCCTCGTGCGTCATGTCGACGAAGGTCTTGGTCCGGGCCGACAGCATCTTGCGGGACGGGTAGAGCAGGCCGAGCGTCACGCTGGTCGGCGGGGTGTGCTCGAGGACCGGGACGAGCCGGCCCTCGGCGAGGTGCGCCGCGACCTCGAACAGCGGCTTCAGGACGATGCCCTCGCCGGCCAGCGCCCAGGCGGTGAGCGTGTCGCCGTCGTCGGCGTCGATGTGCCCCGAGACCGGCAGGGTCACGGTCTCCTGGCCGTCGACCAGGGTCCAGCGGAACTGCTCGGCGCCGGGATAGCGCAGCAGCAGGCAATCGTGCTGCAGCAGGTCCGCCGGCTCGGCGGGCGCGGGGTGCTCGGCCAGGTAGGCCGGCGCCGCGCACAGCACCCGCTCGATCTCCGCGACCTTGCGCAGGGTGAAGGTGGAATCGCGCATCTGCGACAGGCGGACCGCGACGTCGACCGCCTCCTGCACGAGGTCGAGGAGGTGCTCCGACAGGCGCAGCCGGACATCGGTCTCGCCGTGGCGGTCGCGGAAGCGCGGCACGAGCGGCGCGACGACCCGGCGGCCGAGACCGAGCGGCGCCGTCACCTTCAGCACCCCGCGCGGCACCGCGCCCGCGGTCTCGACGCTCTTCTCCGCCTGCTCGACCGCCGCGGTGATGTCGAGGCAGCGGTCGTAGAAGATCCGGCCGGCCTCCGTGAGGCTCATGCGCCGCGTCGTCCGGGTGAGCAGGAGGCAGCCGAGATGCTCCTCCAGGGTCTGGATCCGGTAGCTCACCACCGACGGTGACAGCCGCAGCGAGCGGCCGGCGGCCGAGAAGCTCCCCGTCTCCGCCGAGCGCAGGAAGATGCGGATGCTTTCCAGGGAAATCATGAGCGGGGATCGTTAGGAGCAGTTCGGACCTGTCAACGGACTGTCCCGACAATGTGAACTCGGCGTCCGACCCGATCATCCTCCGCGGCGTGACGCTTCGGTCGGTGCAGCCCGCTCCGTCATTGCGAGCGCAGCGAAGCAACCCAGGGCTGCGGGACATCGGGGAACGTGGTGCCGGCTGGATGGCTTCGCTCCGCTCGCAACGACGGCGGAACCGATCTGATCGACCGAAACGGCATCAGAAGACGTGGAACGCGACGCCGGCGAGGAAGCTCTTCTCCTCGGTGCCCTTGAAGGTCGCGGTCTCGACGTTCCCGAACTTGTTGTGCCAGTACTGGAACCCGACGAAGACATCGACCCGGTTGGGCTGATCGTAGACGAGCTTGCCGAGATCGAGCACGAGGTTGGTGCGCGACAGGAATTCGAGCCCGCGGGGCGGGTTGAAGGCGAAGGCGGCCGGGTTGCTCACGCCCCGCCCCTTCGGCAGCACGATGTTGTTGAAGCCGACGAGGCTGAGCGGCAGCCCCGTGAAGGTCAGGGGAAAGTTGTAGACCAGCTCGAATTCCGGGACCGTGTCGAAGCTCTGGTCGCGGTCCGGCTGGAGATTGAACCCGTTCCGGTTCCACTCCTTGTAGGCTTGCACGGAGAGGTTGAGAAAGCCCGCCGGCACGTCGAAGGCGAAGTTCAGGCCGCCGACGATGTCGCGCTTCTTCGAGCCGAAGGCGTCGTTCTGGGCGTTGGCGTCGAAGCCGAAGGCGAGGGACACCTCCTTGACGAGGCCGGGAACGGTGAAGGCCTTCGTGCCCGTGAGCGCGTTGAGGCTCAGCGTGCCGCGATACAGCCCGTAGGCTTCGGTGTTGCCGTAATCGGCGAAGAACGGGGCGGCGACGGAGCCCGGCGCGTTGGTGGTGCCGGCCGGGAACTGGGAGCCGGACTTGAGGATGTCGAGGGAGAAGAAGTTCGTCCCGTAGGCCCAGGCATCGGCGTGGGAGATGTTCAGGATGTGCTTGGGCGCCGCGCGGGAGACGAAGCTGCCGTCGGGGCGCTGGATCTGGATTCCGGGCGAGACGGTGGGGAACTGGTAGCGGTAGCTGATCTGGGTGTCGGCGAAGAGGAAGAACGGGCCGTCCTCCACCACCGTCGTGGCCTCGGGCGCCACCGGCGCCGAGGAGGCCGTCCCGAGGTCCTGCGCCCCCGCCGCGCACGTCATCCCGAGCGGCAGCAGCGCGGCCGCGATCCGACAAGCCATGGTCATGTCCCCCCCCTCCTCCCGGCCGCCTTCAGTGCGAAGCGTCGGCCCGCAAACCCGCGCGCTGGCGCGCGACCTCGTCCGGCGTGACCGCCTGACCCTGCCCGCCCCATTCGGCCCGCATCCAGGTCGCGAGGTCGGCGAGCGCCGCGTCGTCGATCAGGGCGGCGAAGGGCGGCATGGCCTCCATCCGCTCGTTGCCCGGGAAGCGCTGCGCCGGGAGCCCGACGAGGATCGCCCGCAGGAGACCGCCCGCGCCCGCGACCCGCATCGCGGTGTTCGTCCGCAGCGGCACGGAGACGTGGGGGATCCCCTCCCCCGCCCCGCCGTGGCAGCCGGCGCAGAGGCCGGCGTAGCTGGCCCGACCCCGGGCCGCGACCGCCGCGGGGATCGCCGCGGGGGTGGCGGCGACCGGCGTCTCGGGCTCGGCCGGCAGGGCGTCGCGGTCGAACAGGTAGGCGGAGAGCGCCGTGAGGTCGGCCTCGTCCATGTGCTGCGTCGAGAAATGCACGACGTCGAACATCTGGTGCGTCGCGCCGCCCTGGGCCGAGAGGCCCGTGCGCATGAACCCGACGAGCCCGTGCGGGGTGAAGCCCATCCGCGCGAGGCCCGCGGGCGTGATGTCGGGCGCCTCGACGCCCTCGATCGTGGCGCCGCGATAGACGGCGTCCGGGCGCATGGCCTGGATCACGGTGCGCGGCGTGTGGCACTCGCCGCAATGGCCGAGGGCGTCGGCGACGTAGCGGCCCCGGTTCCACAGGGGGGAGCGGCCCGGATCGGGCGCGGCGACCGTGGCCGGCAGGCTCAGGAGGTTCCAGGCCGCCAGGGTCCAGCGCTGGTCGAACGGGAAGGCGAGGGTATTGGCCCTGTTCTCCACCGCGACCGGCGCGCGGGTCATCAGGTAGGCGTAGAGGGCGTCGACATCCTCCGGCGTCAGGCCGCGATACGACGTGTAGGGCATCGCCGGGTAGAGGTGGCGGCCGCCCGGCGCGATCCCGTCGCGCAGGGCCCGGTGGAAGTCGGCGCGGCTCCAGCCGCCGATGCCCTGCGGGCTCGGCGAGATGTTGGTGGCGTGGATCGTGCCGAAGGGCGTCTCCAGGGGCAGTCCCCCCGCCCAGGGGGCGCCGCCCCGGGCGGTGTGGCAGGCGAAGCAGTCGGCCGCAGCGGCGACCTTGGCGCCGCGGGGGGCGAGGCCGCGCACGGCCTCCGCGCTCAGCGGGGTCTCGACGTCGCGCGCGACGACGCTGCGCTCCAGGGCGCCGGAGGCGACGAGGCCGGCCGCCGAGACGGCCACCGCGAGGGCCGCGGCGAGCCCGGCGCCGACGCGCCGCGCGGGGGTGGTGAGGGACGGGATCCGCACGGCGCGCCTCACGCGGTCACCAGACCGGGGGTCGCCAGCACGAGGTCGCGCACCGCCTGATGGTAGCGGACGTAGCCCGTGCAGCGGCAGATGTGGCGGTCGAGCGCCTCGGTGACGACCCGCTCGACCTCGTCGCGGCGGATCGGCTCGCGGCGCAGGCGCTCGATCAGCACGCTCGCCCCGGTGACGAAGCCCGGCGTGCAGTAGCCGCACTGGAAGGCGAATTTCTCGATGAAGGCCTGCTGGACCGGCGAGAGCACGACGGTGCCGTCCGGCGCGGTGCGGGCATGGCCCTCGACGGTGCGGATGCTGCGCCCCTCGAACCAGTGGGCGCCGGTGATGCAGGCGCGCATCTCCCGCGGGCCGGCCGCCTCCTCCAGCATCACCGTGCAGGCGTGGCAGATGCCCTGCCCGCAGCCCATGCGGCTGCCGGTGAGGCCCAGCCACTCGTGCAGGACGTCGAGCAGGCTCGTGCCGACGGGGACGGGGATCGGACCGACGGCCGCGCCGTTCACGCGGAGCGAGAGGTCCTTGATCTCGATGGGAGCGCTCATGCCAGTGCCTCGCGGATGCGCTCGGGCCGGATGGGGAGTTCGTGGAAGCGGTGGCCGATCGCGTGCGCGACGGCGTTGGCCAGCGCCGGGACGACGGCGATCATCACGACCTCGGCGATGCCCTTGGGCGGGTCGGTCTCGGAGAGCGGCGGCAGGATCTCCACCGTCTGGTTCCACGGGGCCACGTCGCGGGCGCGGGGGAGCTCGTAGCGGTTCCAGTTCCACGTGCCGTCGCCGGGGCCGTCCTCGTAGAGGGGCAGCACCTCCTTGAGGGCGTGGCCGATCCCCATGGCGAGGCCGCCCTGCACCTGGCCGGAGACCAGCTCGGGCACGATCTGGCGGCCGCACTCGAGGATCGAGTGGTGGGACAGGATCGTCACGTCGCCGCTGGCGGTGTCGACCGCGACCTCCGCCAGGGTGGCCATCGGCGCGTAGTAGGTCGTGCCGACATTGTTGCGCTGGGTCGGCGGGTAGAAGACCGCCGCCCGGGGCACGAAGTGCCAGCCCGCATCCGCCATCAGGGCGCGGCGCTCGGGCGGGGCCCCGGCGCCGTAGCGCACCGCCAGGGCGTCGATCGGCAGGCGCGTCCGGCCCGTTCCGGGCAGGTCGAACTCGGCCTCGGCCCATTGCCAGCGGTTGAAGGTGTGGAGGGTCACGCCCACCGGCAGCCCGAGCCGGTGCGCCTCGGCGGCCACCGCCTCCAGGGACAGCGGTGGCAGACCACCACCGAGCACCCGGCCGTCCACCAGCCGCAGCTCGTCGCGGGCGACCACGTGGTAGGAGGCCAGCGCCCCGCCGCCGCCGCCCCGCGCCCAGAGCGCGCGGGCGGCGGGCCAGACGGCGTGGTCGACGAGGAACCGCGCGGCCGTCCGGGTGGCGTGGCCGAGGTAGTAGGCGGAGTTGGTCGCGCTCATCGGCGAGGTGAAGCGCGGGGTCCAGCGGGGGTTCTGCGCCCGGCGGTCCTCCTCTTCCTGGGGCGTCGTGTAGGGCTGGTCGGAGGTCTCCAGCGGCATCTCGGGCCAGCGCACCACGCCGAACGCGGTCTCCGAAGGCACTCGGCCGAGGATCTCGGCCACCATGACCGCCTGCGAGGTGGTGACGCCCGGGCCCATCTCGTGGGCGACGTGGCGCAGGCTCAGGCGGCCCCGCGGGTCGAGCTCCAGCGAGGCGACCGCCGCCTCGGCGCCCGTGCCGTAATCCTTGTGCACCTGCGCGAAGCCGACGCCGTAGCGGCGGCCGGGATGGGCGGCCTCGTAGGCGGCCTTGCGCGCCGCCCGGTCCCGCCAGAGCGGGTGCGCGGCGGCCTTCGTCAGGATCTCCGCGTTGCGCAGCGCCCCGGCCGGGACCGCGCCCTGGCTGTTGCGCTGGCCCGAGCGGAGCACGTTGCGCAGGCGCAGGTCGATCGCGTCGATGTCCAGGAGCGCCGCCGCCTCGTCGACCATCATCTCGGTGGCCGACATGGTCTGGAGCGTGCCGAAACCCCGGGTCGATCCGGCTTCCACGGCCCGCGAGGCCAGGGCGATCGCCTGGAAGTCGCTCTTCGGCAGGTAGTAGATCGACTGCGCCGCGGTGGCGCCGACGAAGGAGACCGCGATGGAGTAGTTGGGGCGCCCGCCGCCGTCGCAGGCGAAGCGCCCGGTCATGGCCCGGAACCGGCCGCTGGCCCGGTCCACCAGCAGGACGTTGTCCATGCGGAAGGCGTGGCGCTTCAGCCCGTTCTGGAACTGCTCGAACCGGTCGTTGGCGAGGCGCACCGGCCGGCCGCCCGCGTAGAGCGCGGCCACGACGCAGAGGAACGGGAAGATGTGGTGGTCCTTCGTCCCGTACCCGACCGTGTAGCCGACCTTGAGATCGACCTCCCTGAGCGGGAACCGGGATTTCGAGACCAGCGCGGCGGCGGCCTCGGCCACGTCGTAGGGCGACTGCGTCGCCATCATCAGGCGCAGCGTGCCGGTGGCCGGATCGTACCAGACGTTGCCGTTGTCGGCCTCCATGGCCGAGGCGTCCGTCGACTGCGACCGGTAGGTCCGCCGGATCACCAGGGCGTCCGCGCCGGCGCCGTCGATCTCGGCGGCGATGGCGGCCGCCGCCGCCATGCCCCGGGCGAAGGGGCCGTCGTCGCCGGCCTTCGGCCAGGCGGGCTCGTCCCCGGAGAAGCCGGCGAAGATCGGGGACTGCGCGAACGGCGAGAACCGGTCGGGCGCGTCCGGCGCGTCGCCCTCGATCCGCACCCAGCGCGAGGCGCCGTAATGGGCCGGCGGCCTGGGACCGGTCTCGGCGCCGTACTGCACGACGTCGTCGGCGAAGCGCAGGGCGCGCTTGGCCGCGGCGAAGCGCGGGAAGTCGGCGTAGATCAGGATCGCCACCGGCTGCCCGAGCAGGCGCGGCGTCTCGCCCTGCGGCACGAGGAACCAGTCGCCGAAGAAGTCGGCGTGCGGGACCGAGACCCCGTCCGCCACCAGGTCCTCGTGCCGGACAATCCGGTCCGGCCGCAGGGCGGCCGGGAGCCGCGACAGGTCGAGGCCGGTGAAGCGGCGGTCGGCGCGGGTCGCCGCGACGAGGAAGGCGTGGGCTTGGCCGTCGGGCCAGCCGGCGAGGTCGCGGGCCCGGTAGTCGCGGGAGAAGGTCTTGGCGCCCGTGACCTTGGCGACGGCGTCGAGGCGGTAGCGGGGCCGGCCCGGCGCGGCCCACGGGGAGCCGGCGGACAGGCCGGTCTCGGCGAGCTGCGCCCGGGCCGGGGGCGCCAGGAAGGAGACCTTCACGGCGACGCCCGCCGCCGCGCCGGCCTTCAGGAAGTGGCGCCGCGAGAGCGCCTTGGTCGCTTCGGCCGACATGGCTTCTCCCCTCAGGCCCGGTCCAGGACGGCCGCGTGCGGGAAGGCGGGCTCCGCGTCGGCGACGCGGTGCTCGGCCCCGGCACCGAGACGGTCCGAGTTCAGCAGCAGGTTGAGGACGATCGCCCCGATGGCGCCGAGGGTGATCCCGCTGTGCAGGATCGGCCCGGCCCAGTCCGGCGCCGTGGCGGCGAAGAGCTTCGGCGCCGCCATCGGGATCAGGCTCAGGCCGATGCTGACCGCGACGACGATCTGGTTGCGGCGGTCCCCGAGATCGGCGGCGCCGACGATCTTGAGGCCCGCCGCCGCGACCATGCCGAAGATCACGATGCCGGCGCCGCCGAGCACGGCCGACGGGATCGACGCCACCGCGAAGGCGACCTTGGGCAGGAGGCTGACGCCCAGGATGATGAAGCCCGCCGCGACCGTGACGTAGCGGCTGCGCACCCGCGTCATGTTCACGAGGCCGACGTTCTGGGAGAACGAGGTGTGCGGGAAGGTGTTGAGGCAGCCCGCGATCAGCGTCGAGAGCGAGTCCGCCATCAGGCCGCGGGTCAGGGTCCGCTTGTCCACCGGGCGCCCGACGATGTCGCCCACCGCCAGGAACATGCCGGTCGACTCGACCAGCGTGACCATCATGACGATGCACATCGCCGCCACGGCCGTCAGGTGGAAGGTCGGCCAGCCGAAGTGGAACGGCGTGACGAGGGCGATGAGCGGGCGCTCGGCCAGCCCGTCGAGGCGGAACAGGCCGAGCGGCCAGGCGAGGCACAGGCCCGCGACGAGGCCGATCAGCACGGCGACGTTGGCGACGAAGCCGGTGGCGAAGCGGCTGACCACCAGGATCACCGCCAGCACGAAGGCCGCGACGCCGAGATGGACCGGGGCGCCGAAATCGGAGGCCCCGAAGCCGCCGCCCGCCCAGTTGATCCCGACCGGCAGCAGCGTGACGCCGATGATCAGGATGACCGTGCCGGTGACCAGCGGCGGGAAGAAGCTCGCGAGCCTGGAGAAGAACGGCCGGAGCAGCAGGCCGAACACCCCCGCCCCGATGGTCGCGCCGAAGATGCCCGGCAGGCCGATCGTCGGGTCCTGCGCCATCGCCACCATCGGGCCGACCGCCGCGAAGCTGACGCCCATGATGACCGGCAGGCGGATGCCGAAGATCCCCAGGCCGAGGGACTGGATCAGGATCGCGATGCCCGTCACCAGCAGGTCGCAGTTGATCAGGTAGGCGACCGTCTCGGTCGGCAGGTTCATCGCCGCGCCGAGGATGAGCGGCGGCGCCACCGCCCCCGCGCTCATCACGAGCACGTGCTGCATGCCGTAGGCGAGGAGCTTCGGAAGGGGCGGGATCGCGTCGACCGCGTCCACCTCGCGCGTTGTCCTGTCGTGAGACGTCATGGGCGTGTCCTCCGCCAGCCGGGACCTGTCGAGGCGTCGTCCCGTGATGGTGTCGTCAGGGACCCGGCAGCGGTGGCCGGACCTCTTCCGGGTCCGGGCCGCCAGGAGCGGGTGTGGGGCCAGTCGCAGGGCGGGCCGTGGCGGCACGCCCGGGGGCGGGGGAGCGGGCTCTCGGCGGCCGCTCCGGGGTCATGCGCTGCCGACTTGGCTGGCTCTCAAACCTTGCATGGCTGGCCGCGAACGCCATGCCGGGATTTCGGAAGCACTTTGCGAAAAATCGCCAAGGTGGCCGGTCGCGGCTGCCGTATGCTGCGGCCCGCTGACGGCCCCGAGACGGTGCGCCCGGCACGGCGTTCCTGCCGCCAGAGGGCGGCATCTGGCCGTGGGGAGGCGTCGCGGCCCGTCCGGCGCGGCCTCCAGGGCGCACCCGGAGAGACGCGATGACCTCCCTGCTGCTGACGAACGCCGACATCCTGGTGACGATGGACGCGCAGCGCCGGGAGATTCCCGGCGGCGCGGTCTACGTGGAGGACAACCGCATCGTCGCCGTCGGCCCCGCCGCCGAGGTGCCGCAGCGGGCCGACACCGTCCTCGACCTGCGCGGCCACGCGGTGATGCCGGGCCTCGTGAACACCCACCACCACATGTACCAGACGCTCACCCGCGCGGTGCCGGCCGCGCAGGACGCCGAGCTGTTCGGCTGGCTGAAGGCGCTCTACCCGATCTGGGCCCGGCTCACGCCCGAGATGGTCCGCGTCTCGACGCAGACCGCGATGGCGGAGCTGATCCTCTCGGGCTGCACCACGTCGAGCGACCACCTCTACATCTACCCGAACGGTTGCCGGCTCGACGATTCCATCGAGGGTGCCGAGGAGATCGGCATGCGCTTCCACGCCGCCCGCGGCGCGATGAGCGTCGGGGAGAGCGCGGGCGGACTCCCGCCGGACTCGGTCGTCGAGGACGAGGCGGCGATCCTCGAAGACACGCGCCGCCTGATCGAGCGCTGGCACGATTCGGAGCGCTTCGCCATGCGCCGGATCGTGGTGGCGCCCTGCTCACCGTTCTCGGTGAGCCGCGGCCTGATGCGCGATGCCGCCGAGCTGGCCCGGCACTACGGCGTCTCGCTCCACACCCACCTCGCGGAGAACGACGACGACGTCCGCTACAGCCTGGAAAAATTCGGGATGACGCCGGCGGAGTACGCCGCCGACCTGGGCTGGACGGGCCCGGACGTGTGGCACGCCCACTGCGTCAAGCTCGACCGCGCCGGCATCGCGCTGTTCGGCCGGACCGGGACCGGGGTGGCCCACTGTCCCTGCTCCAACATGCGCCTCGCCTCGGGCATCGCGCCCGTCCGGCAGATGCGGTGCGCGGGCGTGCCGGTCGGGCTCGGCGTCGACGGCTCGGCCTCCAACGACGGGTCGCACATGCTGGGCGAGGCGCGGCAGGCCATGCTGCTCGCCCGCGTCGGCTTCGGGCCGGCGGCCATGACCGCGCGGGAGGCGCTGGAGATCGCGACGCTGGGCGGCGCGAAGGTGCTGAACCGGGACGATATCGGCGCGCTGGCCCCCGGCATGGCGGCCGACATCGTCGCCTTCGACCTGCGCGGCCTCGGCATGGCGGGGGCGCTGCACGACCCCGTCGCCGCCCTCACCTTCTGCGCGCCGCAGACGGTGGCCTGGAGCGTCATCAACGGGCGGATCGTGGTGCGCGAGGGCCGCCTGACGACCCTCGACGCCGGGGCGCTGACCGCCCGCCACAACGCCCTCGCGGCGGCCCTCGTGCGGGACGAGGCGTAGGCCGGCCTACTCATCCTCCGCAGAGGGGCTCGCGGATCCAGACATCGGGTTCGGCGGCGCGGCTCCAGGATCGGGCGAACGTCGATGTCCGCTGGAGATTTGAGAAGATCCTGGCATCCAGAGCTGGAGGCTGGAGTAATGCCCTCTTATAATCTCTTCGATTGACAATCCATGCGCGGCTGTCTTTGCGAGCGAAGCGAAGCAAGCCAGAGCCGCGCAACGTCTGTAAAGGTCGCGCGACCATGGGTCACTTCGCTTTGCTCGTGATGACGGCGAGGAATGCGTCGACCGCAGCATTCGGACGAAAGATGTATTACCTTCGGGTCGAGACCGTCAGACATCCACCTCCGTCGCCAGCCCCTTGGCCACCGCGCGGTCGACCGCCACCGCGGCGACCGCGAGGTCCTGCAGCCCGACCCCGGTGCCGTCGAACAGGGTGATCTCGGACTCCGAGACGCGGCCGGGGTGATCGCCGTTGATCACCGCCCCGATCTCCACGATGGAATCCGCGGCGAGGAGCCCCCGCGCGACAGCGTGCTGCGCCTCGCCGATGCTGACCGACTGCGCGACCTCGTCGGTGCACACCGTGGCGGCGGCGAGCAGTTCGGCCTCCACCTCCTGCTTGCCGCGCGTGTCCGTCCCCATGCAGGCGAGGTGCGTGCCCGGCCGGACCTGCGCGGCCTTCAGGATCGGCGCGAACGAGGACGTGATCGTCACGACGACGTCGGCCTCGGACCCGAGCCGGTCGAGGTCGACCGCCTCGAACGCCACGCCGTGCTCCCGCGCCACCGCCTCCATCCGGCCGAACATGCCGGGATGCAGGTTCCACGCGAGGACCCGCTCGAACGGCCGCTGCGCCAGCGCGGCGCGCAGCTGGAACGCCGACTGGTGGCCCGCGCCGATCATGCCCAGCACCCGCGCATCTTTGCGGGCAAGGTGCCGGACGGAGATGGCGCAGGCCGCGGCCGTGCGCAGCGCGGTGAGGAGGTTCCCTCCGACGACGGCCCGGCAGCGGCCGGTATCGGCGTCGAACAGGAACACCGTCGACTGGTGGTTGGTCAGGCCCTTCGCGGCGTTGCCGGGCCAGAAGCCGCCGGCCTTGAGGCCGAGCGCGAGGCTGTCCCGGTCGAAGCCCGACTTGAAGCCGTAGAGCGCGTCGGCGTGGCCGATGGCTTCCCGGACGACCGGGAAGTTGCCGGCTCGCCGCCGCGCCATGGAGGCGAAGACCTGTTCGACGGCGGTAAAGCACTCCGCCTCGGTCAACAGCCCGTCGATCGCGTGCTCGGGAACGATGATCATCGCGGATGTGTCCTCAATTCGTGAGCCGGCATGTCGCCCCCGTCATCGCGGGCGTCGCGAGGCGACCCAGGGCAGCGGGCCCCGTCGAGGCGCGTCCCCGGATCGCTGCGCCGCGCTCGCGATGACGGACGGTGTGCAGGGTGCGTCAGTAGGCCTTGCCGCGGGCCGAGACCGGCCAGAGCGTCTCGACCCGGCCGTTGCGGACGCCGACATACCAGTCGTGGACGTTGCAGGTCGGATCGCAGTGGCCGGGGACGAGGCGCAGACGGTCGTTGACCTTCAGCCGGCCCTCGGGATCCTCGATCACCCCGTGCTCGTCCGAGCACTTGATGTATTTCACGTCGTCGCGGCCGAAGACGAAGGGCAGGCCCGAATCGACCGACTGCACCTTAAGTCCCGCGTCGCAGATCGCCTTGTCGGCCTTGGCGTGGCTCATCACGCTGGTGAGGATGAACAGGGCGTTCTGCCACTCGCCCGCGTCGATGCGCTTTCCGTCCCGGTCGCGGATACGCCCGTAATCGGCGTCCATGAACGCGTAGCTGCCGCATTGCAGCTCGTTGTAGACGCCGGATCCCGCCTCGAAATAGTAGCTGCCGGTGCCGCCGCCGCTGACGAGCTCCGGCTCGAGGCCCTCCCGGTTCAGCGCCGCGACGGCGTCGCGCACCTGGGCGATGGCCGCGTCGAGCTTGGCCCGCCGCTCCTCGTAGCCGTCGATGTGCTGCATGGCGCCCTGGTAGGCCTGGAGGCCCGCGAAGCGCAGGTTCGGCGCGGCCGCGACGGCCTGGGCGATCGCCACCACCTCGGGGGTCGTCCGCACGCCGCAGCGGCCGGCGCCGCAATCGATCTCGACGAAGCAGTCGAGTTGCGTGCCGTGCCGCTGCGCCGCCGCCGAGAGGTCGGCGACGTTCGCCACGTCGTCGAGGCAGACGATGATGCGGGCACCGTGCAGCGGCAGCCGCGCCAGACGGTCGATCTTGCCCGGGTCGCGCACCTGGTTCGAGACCAGGATATCCTTGATGCCCGCGCGGGCGAAGACTTCCGCCTCCGAGACCTTCTGGCAGCAGACGCCGCAGGCGCCGCCGAGGCTCTGCTGGAGTTTCAGGATGTCGACGGACTTGTGCATCTTGCCGTGGGCGCGGTGGCGCATCCCGTGCGCCTTGGCGTAGTCGCCCATCTTGCGGATGTTGCCTTCCAGCGCGTCGAGATCGACGATCAGGCAGGGCGTCTGGATCTCGTCCTCGCGCATGCCGGGCAGCGCGGGGACGTCGAAGCCGACTTCGAGATCGGCGGATCGGGCGTTCATGTGCATCGTGGGCCTCCCGTTATTGCCAGGGCAGCGCGTCGAGATCGACGTTCCCGCCCGTGATGATCACGCCCACCCGCTTGTTCGCGAAGAAAGGGCGGTTCTTCAGCACTGCCGCCAGGGCGACGGCGCTGGACGGCTCCATGACGATCTTCAGCCGCTTCCAGATCAGCTGCATCGCCGCGACGATCTCGGCCTCGGAGACCGTCAGGATATCCGCGACGTGGTGGCGGACGAAGTGCCAGGTGAGGTCCTTCAGCGGCACCTTCAGGCCGTCCGCGACCGTCACCGGCGCGTCGTCGGCGATGATCCGTCCGGCCTTCAGGCTGCGATGGGCGTCGTCGGCCTGCTCGGGCTCCGCCGCGTAGACGGCGATGTGCGGGGCGAGCCCGGCCAGCGTCAGGCAGGTGCCCGACACCATGCCGCCGCCGCCGATCGGGGCGATCACCGCGTCGAGATCCGGGACCTGCGCGATCAGCTCGCGGGCGCAGGTCGCCTGCCCGGCGATGACGCGGGGATCGTTGTAGGGATGCACGAACTCCGCGCCGGTCTCGGCGACGACCTCGGCGAACACGGCCTCGCGCGATGAGGTGGACGGCTCGCACTCCACCACCCGGCCGCCGTAGCCGCGCACGGCGTCCTTCTTCGCCTGGGGCGCGGTGCGCGGCATCACCACCGTGCAGGGGATGCCGCGCCGGCCCGCCGCGTAGGACAGGCAGGTGCCGTGGTTGCCCGACGAGTGGGTCGCCACGCCCCGGGCGGCCTGCGCCTCGGTGAGGCTGAAGACGGCGTTCGAGGCGCCCCGCGCCTTGAAGGCGCCGGCCTTCTGCAGGTTCTCGCACTTGAAGAACAGCTGCGCGCCGGCGGCTTCATCGATGATCCGCGAGGTCAGGACCGGCGTCTCGTGGATGTAGGGCCGGATGCGCTCGTGGGCGGCCAGGACGTCGTCGAGGGTGGGCGTGATCAGGGCGCTTTCCATGGCGCGCCCCCTCAGGCGGCGGCGCGCAGGGCGGCGGCCGGGGCGCGGCGGTACACCGCCTGCGCGGCCGCGACCCCCGATCCCAGCGCGATGCGCAGGCCGAGATCGACCATCGCCATCTCGGCGGCTGCGATCCCCGACAGCGCCATCACATCCGTGAGGCTGCCGAGGTGGCCGATGCGGAAGACCTTCCCGGCGACCTCGCCGAGGCCCACCCCGAAGGCGACGTCGTAGTGGCGCGCCGCGTGGGTGACGATCCGCGTGGCGTCGAAGCCCTCCGGGGTGCGGATCGCGCTCACCGTGTCCGAGTAGAGGTCCGGGCGCGCGGCGCAGAGTTCCAGGCCCCAGGCGGCGACGGCGGCGCGGATCCCGTCCGCGATGCGGCGGTGCCGGGCGAAGACGGTCTCGAGCCCCTCGGCCAGGAGCAGTTCCGTCGACAGCTTCAGGCCGTTCAGGAGGCCGACCGCCGGCGTGTAGGGATAGGCGCCGTTCGGGTAACCCTTCGCCATGTCGCGGATGTCGAAATAGGTCCGCGGCAGCGTCGCCGTCGCCGTGGCGGCCATGGCCTTGGGCGAGAACGCCAAGATGGCGAGGCCCGCGGGCAGCATGAAGCCCTTCTGCGAGCCCGTCACGGCGACATCGACGCCCCACTCGTCCATGCGGAAATCCATGGACGCGATCGAGCTGACGCCGTCGACCAGCAGCAGAGCCGGGTGGTTGCTGGCATCCAGCGCGCGGCGCACGGCGGCGACGTCCGAGCGGACGCCGGTCGCCGTCTCGTTGTGCGTGACGAGCACGGCCCGGATGCGGTGCGCCTTGTCGGCCGCGAGGGCCTCGGCGAAGCGATCCGCCGGAAGCCCCTCGCCCCACGGGGCTTCGATCATCCGGACATCAAGGCCGTGGCGGCGCGTCATGTCGATCCAGCGGTGGCTGAACATGCCGTGGCGCGCCGCCAGCACCGTGTCGCCGGCGCTGAGCGTGTTGGAGAGCGCGGTCTCCCAGCCGCCCGTAGCCGTCGACGGGAAGATGAACACCTCGGCGTCCTCGCTCTTCAGGACCTTCTTCACGCCGGCGAGCGCCGGATGAAGGATCTGCGCGAAGAGCGGCGACCGGTGATCCAGCGTCGGCATGTCGGCCGCGCGGCGAAGCACTTCCGGCATGTTGGTCGGGCCGGGAATGAAGACGGGATTCTGTGCGAACATCGGCGGCGCTCTCCTCCAATACGGGAACAATAGCACCGCCGATCCCGTATTGATATTTTCTTGAAAAACTTTTTCATACGGGGCCGGAGCGCGGAAACGCGCGCCGCGACAACGCCTTACCTTTTTCCGTTGTGAGAAAAATTTTTCCATCCTAGGGATGGGTTGGGTGGGCTAGGGCGAGGGCGCCATGGATTCGGGAAACCGGCGGCGCGGGCGGCCGAAGGGGTTCGGAGGCGCCAAGCCGGCGGCGACCATCCAGGCGCTTGACCGCGCCCTCGATGTCCTCGACGTCCTGGCGGGCGGCGACGGGCTGACGCTCTCGGAACTAGCCGGCAGGCTCGAGCAATCCGTGGCGACCATGCACCGGGTCCTCGCGACGCTCGAGCGCCGCGGCCTCGTCGAGATCAGCGCCGACAAGCAGGAGTGGCACGTCGGTGCGGAGGCCTACCGGCTCGGATCGGCGTTCCTGCGCCGCCACAACGTCGTCGAGCGGAGCCGGTCGATGATGTGGACGCTGATGCAGGAGACGGGCGAGACCTCCAATCTCGGCGTCGAGAAGGACGGCAACGTCCTGTTCGTCAGCCAGGTGGAGACCCACGAGACGATCCGCGCCTTCTTCCCGCCGGGCTCCCTGTCGCCGCTGCACGCGTCGGGCATCGGGAAGGCTCTGCTGAGCACCTACGCGCCGGCCCGGACCGAGCGCCTGTTCCGGGGAAAGACCTTCGCGCGGTTCACCGACAAGACCATCGGCTCACTGGACCAGTTGCGCGACGACGTCGAGGCGACCCGCCGCCGGGGCTACGCGATCGACGACGAGGAGCGGAGCATCGGGATGCGCTGCGTCGCCGCCCCGATCCTCAACGTCCACGGCGAGGCTATCGCGGGGATCTCGGTGTCGGGGCCGACGCACCGGCTGTCCGACGAGAAGCTGCGCGCGATCGGCGAGCGGGTGCGGAGAGGCGCCGCTGCGGTCTCGCGCGCCCTCGGCGCGCCCGCCGCGACGATGACCGCGACGCCCGACGCGCCGGGCGAGCCTGACCAGGACTGACCAGCGGTGCGGCGAGGCGCGCCCTAGCGCCCGGGATGCGGGCGGCGCGGATCGACGGTGCCGACCGCCGACGGGGGCCTGCCGTCGCCGTCGAGGATACCGGCGCGCCCGTCCGGCGCCGTCCGCGAATCCGCGAGCGTCGCGCGGCCCTGGAGGCCGCCGGGGGCGGTGACGGCCGGGATGCCGGCGGGGGCGGTGAAGCTCTGCGCCAGGGCGGGCCCGGACAGGCCGATCCCGATCACGGCGCCGATCAGAAGACGAGAGGTCATGGCGGAGGTCCAGCTCAGGTCTGTCGCCGGGATCATCCCGGCCGCGTTACGCCTCGATGTGGGATCCGCGACCCCGGGGTCCAACACGCGGGATGAGCCCCCGTGCGCCCGCGCACTGCGCCGCGTGCCGCGCCGCCCGGGCGGTGCCGCCCCGCGGCCCGCGTCCGCCCCGCAGGGCTCCGTGACCGTGGCGGGCGAAAGTCCGGAACGGAGAAGCCGAGCTTCGAGTTGAGGGGCCGCTGAATCAGGGGCCATCCGTGAGACCGTCTCTCCTCGCCACGCTCGGGCTTCTGCTCGTCGCCTACCCGCACGCGTCCGGGGCGCAGGGCGTTCCAGACTCGCGAGGCGTCCAGAGCGTCCAAGACGTGCAGGATGTCCGAGACCTGCCGGCCGCGACCGTCGAGCCGGGCGAGCCTCGCCCGGGACCGCCCCCGCCGCTCCCGGACATCTCGGACCCGAACGGCCGGGCCGGCGAGGCCCTGAACGAGCCCGGCGAGCGCTCCGGCATCCCGAAGGCCCTGCGCTCCTCCGGATCGAAGGCGGGCGGGCCGGCCAACGATCTCAACCCGAGCGGGCAGGCAGAGGCGCCGGCACCGCCGAAGGGCGACCTGGGCCGGGTCATCGCCGGCAAGGAGCTGTTCCACGGCAATTACTGCGGCACGGGTCAGCGCGGCGAGGGGCTGCCGCCGACCGACGCCCTCGATGCCGCGTGCATGCGCCACGACGCCTGCTACGACGCGGCGGGCTACCGTTCGTGCGCCTGCGACGCGACGCTGAGGCGCGAGGCTTCCACCGTGTCGGACAGCCCGGACGCGGCGCTGGAGGTGCGGCGCCGGGCGCTGAGCGTGATCGAGGCTACCGCCGCGATGGCGTGCCGCGCGCCCTGAGCGCCCGCCGCGATGCGGGGATCTCGCCCCGGTGACGCCACCATGGACTTGCATCCCGGCGCATGCCTGCTTTCACGGGCCGCAGTCGAAGTCCGGTCTCGCCCCTTGTCCCACCGCACCGCATCGCAGGGTCCTGTCGCGCCCGCCGCCCGCCGCGGGGCGGGCGCGGCGCGCTGGATCCCGCCCGCGATCCTGGCCGCCGGCCTCCTCGCGACCGGGCTGAGCACGGCCCTCACCTGGCAGGCGGCGGCGCTGCGCGACCGCATGACCTTCGAGCACGCCACCGAGATCGAGCTGCGCACGGTCGAGGACCAGTTCCGCACCTACACCGCCCTCCTGCGCGGCGCCGCCGGCCTGTTCGCCGCCGAAGGCGCCACCGTCACGCTGGCCCAGTTCCGGGCCTACGTGCAGCGGATCGAACTGCAGCGCCTCTATCCCGGGTTCCTCGGCATCGGCTTCACGCCGACCCTGCCCGCCTCCGCGCGGGAGACGTTCGCCGCGCGCGCCGCGGCCCTGGGCGTCGAGAATGCCCGGGTCCGGCCGCCGACCGACAACCCGATGATCAGCCCGGTCCTGTTCGCCGAGCCGCCGAACCCGCGCAACCTCGCCGCCATCGGCTACGACGTGATGTCGGACCCGGTGCGGCGCGACATGGTCGAGCGGGCCCGCGACACCGGCCAGCCGGCCGCCTCGGCGCGGATCCAGCTCGTGCAGGAGATCGACGCGAACAAGCAGGCGGGCTTCCTCGTCGCCATGCCGGTCTATGCCGGCGGCGCCGTGCCGCCGGACCTCGAGGACCGGCGGCGGCGCTTCCTGGGCTTCGTGTTCGGCGCCTTCCGGGCCGACGACCTGTTCAACAGCATCGTGGCGGCGGAGGCCGAGGAGGACGCGGCCTTCGCCATCTACGACGGCGCGCCGAGCGAGGCGAACCTGCTGCACCGGTCCGCGCGGGCCTCCGCCGCCGGGGCGGGGCGCCTCACCCGCGAGGCGCATCTCGAGCTCGGCGGCCGCACCTGGACCGTCGCGTTCGCGCAGCGCGTCTCGCCCCGGCGCGGCTCGGCGCTGCCGGAGATCTGGCTCGTCTGCGGCGGCGGCCTGTTCGCCACCGCCCTGCTGGCCTTCGCGGCCTACCGGCAGCGCCGCACGCAGGACGAGATCCGCCAGCTCAACGCGTCGCTGGAGGCCCGCGTCGAGGAGCGGACGCGCGATCTCCGGGCGGCGGCCGACCGTCTGCGGCAGGCCGGGGAGGAGCGGGCGCGCATGGAGGAGGCGCTGCGCCAGTCGCAGAAGATGGAGGCGGTGGGCCAGCTCACCGGCGGCCTGGCGCACGACTTCAACAACCTTCTGGCGGGCATCTCGGGCTCGCTGGAGCTCATCGAGGCCCGCATCGCCCAGGGGCGGTCGAAGGATGTCGGCAAGTACATCGCCGCCGCCCAGGGCGCCGCCCGGCGGGCCGCGGCGCTGACCCACCGCCTGCTCGCCTTCTCGCGCCGCCAGACGCTGGCGCCCAGGGCGATCGACGCCGATCGGCTGGTCCGCGGGATGCTCGACCTGATCCAGCGCACGGTCGGGCCGAGCGTCGAGGTGCGGCACGTCGGGGCAGACGGGCTCTGGGCCGCGCTCGCGGACCCGTCCCAGCTGGAGAACGCGCTCCTGAACCTCTGCATCAACGCGCGGGACGCGATGCCCGGGGGCGGCCGGATCACCATCGAGACCGACAACCGCTGGATCGACCGGCAGCAGGCCGACGCCCAGGACATGCCGGAGGGGCCGTACCTGTCGCTGTGCGTGTCCGATACCGGCACCGGCATGCCCCCGGAGGTCGTCGCCCGGGCCTTCGACCCGTTCTTCACCACCAAGCCGATGGGCGAGGGCACCGGCCTCGGCCTGTCGATGATCTACGGCTTCGCCAAGCAGTCGGGCGGTCAGGTCCGGATCACCTCGACGGTCGGCCAGGGCACGAACGTGTGCATCTACCTGCCGCGGCACTTCGGCGAGGCGGACGCGGACGGCCCCGACCCGGCCAGGGGCCTGATGGCGCAGGCCGAGGCGGGCGAGACCGTGCTGATCGTGGACGACGAGCCGACGGTGCGCATGCTGGTGACGGACGTGCTGAGCGACCTCGGCTACACGGCGATCGAGGCCGCGGACGGCGCGGGCGGCCTCAGCGTGCTGCAATCGGGTGCGCGGATCGACCTGCTCGTCACGGATGTCGGCCTGCCCGGCGGCATGAACGGGCGCCAGATGGCGGATGCCGCCCGGGTCGGTCGACCGGAGCTGAAGGTGCTGTTCATCACCGGCTTCTCCGAGACCGCGCTGCCGGGCGACGGGCGTCTCGAGCCCGGCATGGCGGTGCTGACTAAGCCCTTCGCCGTGGAGGCCCTGGCCGCCCGCATCCGCGAGCTGATCGCGCGCTGAGCCGGGCCGGCCGCGACGGCGGCGCATCGCCTGTCTCGAGGTGCGCCGGATCGGCGCAGGGCGCCCTCGGGCGGCACGGCCGCGGCCACCGCCGCCCTGCCATTCGTTGAGATCGCGGCCCCGGAGGCCTATGCAGGGACACCATGGAACTCCAAGCGTCCACCGCCCGTCCCCTGGCGCCCCCCGTCCGAACGCCGTCGCCGCGCGGGCCCGCTGCGCCGTTCCTGCCCATGAGCCGAGCCGAGATGGCGGCCCTGGGATGGGAGTCCTGCGACATCGTGCTGGTGACCGGTGACGCCTACGTGGACCACCCGAGCTTCGGCATGGCCATCATCGGCCGGCTGCTCGAATCGCAGGGCTTCCGGGTCGGCATCATCGCCCAGCCCGACTGGCACTCGGCGGAGCCGTTCAAGGCGCTCGGCAAGCCGAACCTGTTCTTCGGCGTCACCGGCGGCAACCTCGATTCGATGGTGAACCGCTACACGGCGGACCGGCGGCTGCGCCACGACGACGCCTACACGGCCGGCGGCGAGGGCGGCCGGCGCCCGGACCGCTGCACCATCGTCTACACGCAGCGCTGCCGCGAGGCCTTCAAGGACGTCCCGGTCGTGCTCGGCGGCATCGAGGCGTCGCTGCGCCGGATCGCGCACTACGATTACTGGTCCGACAAGGTGCGCCGCTCGATCCTGGCGGACGCCAAGGCGGACCTGCTGATCTACGGCAACGCCGAGCGTGCCGTGGTCGAGGTGGCGAACCGCCTCGCGGCCGGCGAGGCGCCGAACCAACTCGACGCGATCCGGGGCGTCGCCCTGTTCCGCCGCGTGCCCGCCCACTACACCGAGCTGCCCGCCGACGACCTCGACTCGACGGACGAGGCCGCCACCCGCCGGCCCGGCGAGACCGTGATCCGGCTGCCCGCCTACGACGAGGTCAAGGACGACAAGGAGGCCTACGCCCGCGCCTCGCGCGTGCTGCACCGGGAGGCCAATCCCGGCAACGCGCGCCCCCTCGTCCAGCGCCACGGCGACCGCGACCTGTGGCTCAACCCGCCGCCGATCCCGCTGACCAGCGACGAGATGGACGCGGTCTACGACCTGCCCTACGCCCGCGCCCCGCACCCGTCCTACGGCGACGCGAAGATTCCCGCCTGGGACATGATCAAGTTCTCGGTGACGATCATGCGCGGCTGCTTCGGCGGCTGCACCTTCTGCTCGATCACCGAGCACGAGGGCCGCGTCATCCAGAACCGCTCGGAGGGCTCGATCCTGCGCGAGATCGAGCGGATCCGCGACAAGACCCCGGGCTTCACGGGCGTGATCTCGGATGTCGGCGGGCCGACGGCGAACATGTACCGGATGGCCTGCAAGGACCCGAAGATCGAGGCGGCGTGCCGGCTGCCCTCCTGCGTCTTTCCGGACGTCTGCCCGAACCTGAACACCTCGCACGACGACCTGATCCGGCTCTACCGCAAGGTCCGCGAGGTGAAGGGCGTCAAGAAGGTAATGGTCGCCTCGGGCGTGCGCTACGACCTCGCGGTGAAGAGCCCCGAATACATCAAGGAGCTTGTCACCCACCACGTCGGCGGGCGCCTGAAGATCGCGCCCGAGCACACCGAGCGCGGCCCCCTCGACAAGATGATGAAGCCAGGGATCGGCACCTACGACCGGTTCAAGGAGATGTTCGACGCCGCCGCCAAGGAGGCGGGCAAGAAGTACTACCTGATCCCGTACTTCATCGCGGCGCATCCGGGCACGACCGACGAGGACATGATGCACCTCGCGCTCTGGCTCAAGAAGAACAACTACCGCGCCGACCAGGTCCAGACGTTCCTGCCCTCGCCGATGGCGACGGCAACCGCGATGTACCACACCGAGATCAACACGCTGCGGGGCGTGAAACGTGGCGGCAGCGAGTCGGTCGAGGCGATCAAGGGGCTGCGCCAGCGCCGGCTGCACAAGGCGTTCCTGCGCTACCACGACCCCGAGAACTGGCCGCTGCTGCGCGAGGCGCTGCGGGAGATGGGCCGCGCCGACCTCATCGGGCCGCGGCCGGACCAGCTGGTGCCGTTCTCGCAGCCGCCGGGGACCGGCGCCGGTGCGGGCCGGACGGGGGGCCAGCCGCGACCCCGCTACACGGGCGGCGGCCAGCGCTTCACCACGAAGGGCGTGCCGCTGCGCAAGTGACGGTTCGTGACGGGTCCGGCGCGCCGTAACGAATTGATACGCGCCGGCCATATTGCCGCGCGGCCGGCCGGTCAGCCTCACCGGCGATCGACACGGAGGTCGCGATGGCTGTCGCCTGCCCTGTTCTGACGCCCGAAGAGCGCAAGGCGTCCGAGATCCTGGACGCCGCGCAGCGCGCGACGATGGAGACGGTGCAGGCGGCCGTGGCGGAGGCCGCCGCGCGGGTGCGCCAGCAGAATCTCGACGCCGGCCTCGACCTCGCCCCGCCGCCCAGGGCCTATTTCGAGTCCGTGGTGCACCAGCGGATGTACCTGACGCTCTGCGGGGCGGCGGTCGGCACGTTCGCGGGCGGCGATGCCAGGACGGCGATCGGTCTCATCCGGAATCAGCAGCTGATCGCCAACCGCTACTGGGGGGCCGGGATCGCGGTGACGCCGAGGGCGCCGTGACGGCGGCGCCCGAGAGCGCCGCCGGGATCGTCCTGGCGCGCGTCGACCGGCTCGCCGGGATCAGCGCCTACCCGTGGACCCTGACGCGGCGCGTCTTCAGCCCGCAGCAGGCCGAGGCCGAGGCGCTCGTCATCGGCTGGATGGCGGAGGCCGGCCTGTCGGCCCGGCGCGATCCCGCCGGCAACCTCGTCGGCCGGATCGAAGGCGCGGTCCCGGGCGGCCCGGCCGTCGTCGTCGGGGGCCACGTCGACACGCGCGAGGATGCCGGCCGCTACGACGGGACGCTCGGCGTGCTGATCGGCATCGCCGCCGTCGAGCGCATGATCCGGCACGGACCGCCGCCGCGCCACGCGGTCGAGGTCGTCGCCTTCGTCGCGGACGCGGCCGGCCGGTTCGGTCCCCGGCAGCTCGGCAGCCGGGCTGTGGTCGGGCGGCTCGCCCCGGACGCGCTGGACTGGGACGACGCCTACGGCGTCACCCTGCGTCGCGCCCTGGAGGCGCACGGGCTCGACCCGGCGCGCCTCGCGAGCGCGCGCCGGGCCTCGGACGCGATCCTGGCCTATCTCGAGGTCGCCGCCGAGGCCGGCCCCGTGCTGGAGCGATCGGGAGCGCCGGTCGGGATCGTGCAGGCCCTGTCGGAATCGACGATGCTCCGGGTCACGCTGACAGGCGCCGCCGTCGACGCGGCGGCGAACCCGATGCCGGGCCGGCGGGACGCCCTCGCCGCGGCGGCCGAATGCGTCCTCGCCGCCGAGCGCGTCGGCCTGGCGCGGGAGGGGGTCACCGTCACGGTCATGCGCCTCGACGTCGCGCCGGTGCCGACCTTCGTGGTCGCGGGGTCGGCGACACTGGGCGTCCGCGTCGATTCCGCCGACGACGGCGCGCGGCGCGCGGCCGTGGCGGAACTCGCCGCGGCGCTCGAGGCGGTCGCGGCGCGGCGCCGGCTGGGGATCACCGTCGAGCGCAGCGTCGATCCCGATGCCACCCGGTGCGATCCCGGTCTGGTCCGCCTGTTCGAGGAGGCCGTCGCGGCCGCGGGACACCGCGCCGTGCGGCTGGCGCAGGGCGTGACCACCGACGCGTCCCACATGGCCCTGCTCGGACCGATCGGCCTCGCGCTGATCCGCTGTCGGGGCGGCGTCGGCTGGGGGGCGGCGGGGACCGTCGACCCGGCCGACGTCGCGATCGGCCTCGACGTGCTCGCCGGCGTTGTCGGCGCGCTCGCGGGCGGCGCGCCCTCCCCCTGCGAGCCGCGGGACGGGCACCTCAGCCCGCCTTGGCCGGCAGGGTGAAGAGGTCGATGAAGGACCGCGCCAGGTCGGCGGGGCCCGCGACGGCGAGCGTCCCGCCGGCGCCGTCCCGGTCCAGCGGCGCCTTGCCGTAGACCGTGCGGCGCATCGCCATCGTGTCGCCGGTGAAGGCGAGGTCGGGCGCCTCGGCGACGCCCCGCCGCACGCGGATCCCGTCGCCGGTCACCGTCGCGACGAAGTCCTCGCCGGGGAAGTGGAAAGCGACCGTCGCCGACAGCGCCGCCGCCCGCCCGCGGTCGACCAGGGCCTCGAGCGACATCATGGCCGACGCCCCCGACATGAACAGGCTCGGATCGTGCCGCGGCGAGCGGGCGGCCCAGCGGCCCAGGTCGCGCATCAGGGGCGCGGCCTCGCGGCCCCAGTCGGTGAGATCGTAGACCTGCACGTTGGCCGGCGACGGCAGCCGGTACCGCAGGGCGATGCCCGCCGCCCCCAGGCTCTCTAGCCGCTGCGTCAGCACGTTCGCGCTGATCCCCGGGAGGTTCGCCCGGATCTCGCTGAACCGCCGGGGGCCGTAGACCAGCTCGCGCATGATCAGCAGCGACCAGCGCTCGCCGATGAACTCCAGCGCGAGGGCCGTGCCGCAGGCGTCGTCGTACAGGCGCTCGCGAGGCCGGGATGCTAAATCAGTTATTTTTTCTGACTTCATGGTTGCTTTGTGTAACCGAGAATGCGAGCCTGGGCAAAGCGGGGCCGGAGGGGGCGCCGCGCAGCGGCCGCAGAGCCGATTGTCACGGAGGAGCGCCCGATGCCACCCGCCGAGGGGACACCCATCTGGTTCGAGCTGAACGCGTCCGACCCGGACGCCGCGCAGGCCTTCTACGAGGCGGTCGCCGGCTGGCGCGTCGCGCCGTCGCCGATGCCCGAGCACGGCGGCTACCGGATCGCGGAGGCCGACGGGGCGCCCGTGGCCGGGATCCGGCGGCCGATGCCCGAGGCCCCCGGCCTCCCCGGCTGGGCGGTCTACCTCGCGACCTCGGACGTCGACGCCCTGGCTTCCCGCGCGGTCGATCTCGGCGGCGCGGTCCGGTTCGGGCCCGTCGACATCCCCCATGTCGGCCGCTTCGCCATGGTGAGCGACCCGCAGGGCGTGGTCTTCGCCGCGATGGATCCGGCCCGTCCCGGCGCGAGCCGGGCCTTCGGGCCGGTGCCGCTCGAGACGGAGCGGACGCGCGGCCACGGCGTCTGGATCGAGCTCGCCACCCCCGATCCCGCGGCGGCCCTCGCCTTCTACGGGGCGCTGTTCGGCTGGGAGAAGCTCGGTGCCATGCCGATGGGCGACTTGGGCGAGTACGCCTTCATCGGGCGGGGCGACCTGCGCCCCGGCGCGATGATGTCGAGCGCGGCCACCGGCGCGCCGGCCCGCTGGAACTGGTACATCCACGTCGCCGACATCGACGCCGCGCTCGCGACCGTCCGGGCGGCGGGCGGCACGGTCCTCCAGGGACCCGACCCGATCCCCGGCGGCAGCTACGCGGCCAACATCGCCGATCCGGCGGGCCACCAGCTCGGCCTCGCCGGCCCGCGGCAAGCCACGTGAGGAGCGTCCGGCCATGACGAGCGACAAGCTGACGACCTGCCTGTGGTTCGATCGCGGCGAGGCCCGCAAGGCCGCGGACTTCTACGCCGCGACCTTCCCCGACAGCCATGTCGGCGCGCCCATGAACGCCCCCTCGGATTTCCCCGGCGGGTCCGCGGGCGACGAACTCACGGTCGCGTTCACCGTCCTCGGCCGTCCGTTCGTCGGCCTGAACGGCGGCCCGGCCTTCCGGGCCAACCAGGCGGTCAGCTTCATGGTGCTGACCGACGATCAAGCGGAGACCGACCGCTACTGGGACGCCGTCGTGGGCCACGGCGGCGCGGAGAGCGCGTGCGGCTGGTGCACGGACCGCTGGGGCTTCTCCTGGCAGATCACGCCGCGCGCGCTCCTGCACGCCAACAGCCACCCCGACCGGGCTGCGGCCCGGCGCGCGTTCGAGGCCATGATGACCATGCGCAAGATCGACATCGCCCGGATCGAGGCTGCCCTCCGCGGGGACTCCGCCCATGCGTAAGATCACCGGCTCCCTCTTCCAGTCCCTCGACGGCGTGATCCAGGCACCGGGCGGTCCGGAGGAGGATCAGACCGGCTTCGCGCACGGCGGCTGGACCTTCCCGTACTTCGACGCGTCGCTCGCCGGGCCGATGGGCAAGCTGCTCGGCGGCGATTACGAGCTGCTGCTCGGCCGGCGCACCTACGAGATCTTCGCCGCCTACTGGCCGCACAACGCCGAGCAGCCGATCGGCGCGACCTTCAACGCGATCCGCAAGCATGTCGTCACCGGAAGCGACGCCGCGCTCGACTGGAACAACAGCCGCCGCCTCGCCGGCGACCCCGTCGCGGCGGTCACCCGCCTCAAGGAGAGCGAGGGCCCCGACCTCCTCATCCAGGGCAGCAGCAGGCTCTATCCGGCGCTGCTTCCGGCGGGCCTCATCGACCGGCTCGTCCTGATCACATTCCCGGTCATGCTCGGCCGCGGCAAGCGCTGGTACGCGGACGACCCGGCGGCGGCCCGCACCTGGACGCTGGTCGAGCAGAGCCACTCGCCGAAGGGCGTCCACGTCGCGGTGTTCGCGCGGGACGGGGCGGTCCAGACCGGCAGTTTCGCCAGCAAACCACCCAGCGCGGACGAGATCGCGCTCCGCGAGCGCCAGGCGGCGGGTCGCTGGTAGACCGCCGCCTGCGGCAGCGACCGGCCGGCCGTGCGCACGGCACGGGGTCGTGACCCGTCGGAAGCCGGCAGGTCCCGTGTCAGCCTTCCCTCAAACCTGTTGGCGGCCGCGCCGCGGCCGGGGTAGCCTGCCGCCAGGCCGATGCTGCCTGCCGCTCGCCCCGGAACCGGGATGGTGAAAGCATCGCGGACGACCCACCCCCACCGTGTCCCTGACCGGCGCCGGGTCGGCAATGCGGGCACCGACGGACCGACGCCGGCTCGGGGAGAGGACCATGACGACCGTCGATCAGGCCAAGACCATGGCCAAGCGGCTGCGCGCCGCGCTGGCAGCCCGCGACCTCGCCGTCCCGCACGCGGCCGCCCTCGAACTCGTCGCCGCCGGGCTGGGCTACGACGACTGGAACACCGCCTGCGCCGTCCTGGACCGGGACGCGGATGACGGCCCCCGTTTCCTGGAAGCGGTGCCGGTTCTGCGCATCTTCGACGAGGCCAAGGCGCGCGCGTTCTACTGCGGCTTTCTCGGCTTCACGCCCGGGTTCGAGCACCGGTTCGAGCCGGGTCTGCCGCTCTACATGGAGGTCGCCCGCGCGGGATTGCGGTTGCACCTGACCGAGCACCACGGCGACGCCACCCCCGGCTCGACCGTGTTCGTGCCGATGCGCGGCATCCGGGCCTATCACCGGGCGCTCACCGACCAGCGCTACGGCTATGCCCGGCCCGGCATCGAGCAGGCGCCCTGGGGCGAGGTGCTGGAGGTGGCGGATCCGTTCGGGAACCGGTTGCGATTCTGCGAGCGCCGGACCGGGTGACCGGTCGGGCGGGCGGTCCGATCCGCCGCCGACCCAGCATCTGGACTCGATCGGCACCTAACGGCGACGACGGCGTTCAGAGCGACGCCCGAGGCGTGGTGTTGCCCTCGATCGCGAAGGCGGCCTGTGGGGAAAGGCCGATCCCGGGCGCATCCCCATCGCCGGCCGGGTCCCGATGCCGCCGGCGTGCTGGGCCCGCCTCCAGTCCGAAAGCGGATCGTAGGTGCCGGCCCGGCGCCCGTGCTGCAGCGCTCTCACCGCGACGGAGCCGCACGCTCGTATGGGTGCTCACATAATGACCTTGACGTGGGTTAATAGGGGCGATCTCAAAAAACTTATTGAACATAGACGCTAGGTCTAATATCTGACAATTTTTAGATCAATATTGGTGGGGTCGGCCACATCGCTTTGGTGGGCGCCTGCCTTTCTGGAATCGATTGAATTGCGTTGGAGGGAGCGATGACTGATTTTTTCAAGCAAATCATTCATGCGCCACAGTTGCTTATTACCTGGACAATGTTTTTCGGGTTCGGACTGGCATTTTATGTAGCTTATATTGCAAAGAACCGCGCGAAATTCTCACTCCGTGGACTTGCGAAGCACTGCGTGCCGTTCAATGTCCTCACGGAAAAAAGCTTCCACACAGATGTAAAAATATACATCATTGGAAAATTGACAGGCAGTTTCATCGTGATACCTGCCATATTTCTCACTGCTGTTTGCTGCAATGCATATAGTTCTCTCGCGCATCTACTGTTCCCGGATTTCAAGAATATCGAGTTTAGTATTTTTTATGCCAGTATTTGCACGATCGTCGTGTTCGTTGTCGTAGAATTCTCGGATTTTATCTGCCATTATGTTGAGCATAAAGTGCCGTTCCTGTGGGAGCTTCATAAAGTCCATCATTCGGCGCAAACTCTGAACCCTCTGACATCGAAGCGAGGCCATCCCGTGGGGATGGCGCTCGAAGCCATCGTTCGAGGGCTTCTGACTGCCGTGCCTGGTGGCTTGTTCATGTTCCTGTTCGGTCTTAGCGTCGTTGAGGCAACGTCACTATCTTGGGTCGCATCGAAAGTTTTTATTTTTCTCACTCTCGATCCGCTGAAGCATTCCCATCTTCCGATAAGCTTGGGTTTCTTCGATAAATTCCTGATCAGCCCGCATATGCACCAGATACATCACAGCAAGGTGCAGGCGCATTGGGACAAAAATTTCGGTACAAATTTGTCTATATTCGATTGGATGTTCGGGACTGCCTACAGACCGAGTCGGAACGAGATGCCGGTATTCGGCATCTCTGGCCTCAAAGACGAAACGTTGATGAAATACAACTCTCTGTACGGGTCCTATGTCGCGCCTCTGACCAGGAGCTACAGAAAGATCCGGAAAATGTTCAATCATGAAACAGGCTCAACCGAGCGATCGGCATCCTAGCTGGGGGCTCATTCAGGCCCATGCGATGACACGGGAGACGAGCGCGACGGCGGCGAGATGATCATGGGTCGAGCGATCGTGGTGGATCGTGACGGGCCGCCAGTTTCTGAGGTGTCCGCAAAGGCGCGCGACTCGATTGCGCCGCCGGTCGGCGATCCGGCTGTGCTTGTAGGGCACCGTCCGCGTGGCCGTGGACGGGATGGTGGCGATCAGTTCGGTGGCTCTTGAGCCAATCCCCCAGGCTCTGCGCGTCGCAGGCTCTGTCGGCCGTCAGAGCCCGCGATGAGCCACCTGTTGTAGCGGTTGTGGATCGTCGTGTGGGTGCCGTGGGCGGAGGGCGTGTCCTGCCAGCGGCAGCCGACCTTCGGGACGTGCCGGATGCCGCTGATCACCCGCCTGTCGTCGATCCGAGGTTTGCCCGGTCGGCCATGCGGCAGAAGCGGCTCGATCCGCGCCCAGGCGTCGTCCGAGAGCTGGAACAACCGCGCCATCGCGATCCTCTCGCGCGGAGAACTCCACAATCAGGAAGAGGACGCGAGCGGACGCAGATCGTTGTATGAGTGCCCGAACTAGGGGAGGAGGGCCGCGATGGGCGTCGATATCGCGCGCGTGAAGGCGCTCATCGCGACGTTGGAGGCGGTGACCTCCGCCCCCCATTTTCACAGGACGGCCTTCCGGACGCCGCGCAAGACCTTCGCGACGCTGGACGAGGTGGGCCACGACATCAACCTGATGTTCGACCCGGACCTGCGCGACTTCTTCTGCGAGCAGGTGCCGGCGGCTTTCAGCCCCGTTCCGGGCGGCTGGGGGCGGATGGGCGCGACGCGGTGCGACCTCGCGATCGTCGACGAGGCGACCCTGATGTCGGCCCTGACGGCGGCCCACCGGCTCGCCGCGCCGAAGCCGCGCACGCCCCGCCGACCGTGACGGTCCCGACCCCCAAGGTCGGGCCGGGATCCGTCCGCCGGCCAGACCTCAGGCCGGGATCCGTCCGTCGGGCGTGTAGCGGTCGACGGCCCGGGGGAGCTCGCGGGACAGCCGGGAGAGCAGCTCATCGCGGGACAGTCCCGTCCGCTGGGTGAGAGCCGTTAGGACGTCGGGTCCGATCGCCTGTTCCAGATGATGCGGCGCGATTTCCTGGTTCGGTCCCGTCTTGACCCAGGACTGGGCGGCCGTCCCGTGACCGGCCTGCTGGAAGCGGTCCAGCATCTCGCCGAGGCCGCTGTGCAGGAACCCGCCGGGAGCCTCGCCGCGCCTGTCGCCCAGCAGGCCGCCGAGGAGACCGCCCAGGCCGGCACCGGAGCCGCTGTTGGAGGCGCTGTTGGAGCCGTCGGCCGGGCCGCCGGGGCCCGCCGGCGCGGTCTGACCGGCGCCGCCCAGCAGTTCCGCGAGCTTGTCGCGGTTCTGGTAGCCTGCCAGGGCGAGGAGGCCCAGGAGCGCCGTCATCGAAGGGTAGCCATCACTCATGGTTTGTCTCCCGCTGCGGGCAGCGGGCCCGCGCCCGTTCGCCACGCGACGCCAACCAACGCGCACGGACCCGGTTGCGATGCGGGCGGCCCCGCCGAGGCCGGCGCGGCCGCATCGCGAACGGCTCTAGCCCGCCGCGGCACCGACGGGGTTGTCGACGCCGATCGGGTAGGTGCCGTGCCCCGCCCGCACGCGGCCGTCCTCGAAGACGAGCACCTCGCTGACGCTCACACCCTTCTGATTGCGATACTGGATCACCAGCGTGTCGATGCCCGCGAAGACCTGCTCCACCGCGAAGTGGAGGTCCGGGATCCGCCGCAGGGCCTCGGTCCAGTAGGCGCGCAGCGCATCCTTGCCCCGCACCGTTCCGCCCGAAGCGGGAACGATCCGCGCGGCGCCCGGCGAGGTGAACACGGCGTCGTCGTGGAAATGGGCCAGCACCCGCTCGACATCGTGCGCGTTCCAGGCGGCGCACCACGCATCGGCGAACGCGTTCCAGTCCAACGGGCGCGGCATCCCGGAGATCCCCTTACAAGTGCCGGACTCGGGCACAGCGGCACCGCGTGACGGGCCGACGGGAGGCTACCGCACGCTCGCGGCGATGGGTAGGCCGGCGGGCCAGGTCCCAAGATAGGGCCGGCCGAGGAGCTGCATGCCCTCGGCGCCGGCGAACCCGGCCGGAGGTCGGCTCAGCGCCACCCGAGCGCGGGGGCCACGTGCGAGAGCAGGCTCTCGATGAGGTGGGCGTTGTAGGCGACGCCCAGCTGGTTCGGGACCGTCAGCAGCAGGGTGTCGGCCTCCGCGATCGCCGCGTCGGCGCGCAGCTCGTCAACCAGCCGGTCCGGCTCCGCGGCGTAGGAGCGGCCGAACACCGCGCGCATGTTGTCGATGATGCCGACCTGGTCGCTGCTCGTGCCGCGCCCGAAATAGGCGCGGTCGAGGTCGTTCACGAGCGCGAAGATCGAGCGCGAGACCGAGACCCGCGGCGTGCGGGCGTGCCCCGCATCCTGCCACGCCTGCCGGTAGCGGCGGATCTGCCTGGCCTGCTGGACGTGGAACGGCTCGCCGGTCTCGTCCGCCTTCAGGGTCGAGCTCTGCAGGTTCATGCCCTGCTGCGCCGCCCAGATCGCGGTCGCGTCGGAGGCCGATCCCCACCAGATGCGGTCCCGCAACCCCTCGGATTGCGGCTCCAGGCGCAGGAGTCCCGGCGGGTTGGCGAACATCGGCCGCGGGTTGGGCTCGGCGAACCCCGTTCCCTTCAGGAGGTCGAGGAAGACCTCGGTGTGCCGGCGCCCCATATCGGCGTCCGTCTCGCCCTCGGCCGGGGCGAAGCCGAAGTGCCGCCAGCCGTCGATGACCTGCTCGGGCGAGCCGCGGCTGAGCCCGAGCTGCAGGCGTCCGCCCGCGATGAGGTCCGCCGCGCCGGCATTCTCGACCATGGAGAACGGGTTCTCGTAGCGCATGTCGATGACGCCGGTGCCGATCTCGATGCGCTTCGTCCGGGCGCCGACTGCCGCCAGCAGCGGGAAGGGCGAGGCGAGCTGGCGCGCGAAATGGTGGACCCGGAAATAGGCGCCGTCCGCCCCGAGCTCCTCCACGGCGACCGCGAGGTCGATCGACTGGAGGAGTGTGTCGGCCGCACTGCGCGTCGCCGATCCGCCGGTCGGCGACCAGTGCCCGAAGGACAGGAACCCGATCGTCTTCATTTGCAGAACCTCCGCCCGCCTGCCGGGACCGGCGATAGCCGCCGGAATCCGGCCGGGCAACGACCCCGCGCCGCGGGGCTGACCCGCGCGGCTGGCCGCGCGCCCGGCGATCCGGCAGACTCGGTCCCGGTGATCCGGCGGGCCGGCACGAAAGTGGCAGGGGCACCGGCGGGCCCGTCCCGGGGACCGGCGCTCGGGGAGGCGTAGCGATGGACCGCGTGTCCGCCATCTCGGCAGCTGTGCGCGCGCAGCGCGGCCGGGTCGAGGCCCTGTTCGCGGAGTTGGCCCGGTGCGGCCGGACGGAGCCCGGGTTCACCCGGCCCTCCTACAGCCCGGAGGAGACCGCGGCGCACGCGGTGGTGGCGCGCTGCGCGGCGGATCTCGGCCTCGCGATCGGCCGGGACGCCGCCGCCAACACCGCGATGACGCTGCCCGGACGGGACCGGACCCTGCCGCCGATCCTGATCGGCTCCCACCTCGACACCGTGGCCCAGGGCGGCAACTTCGACGGGGCCGCCGGCGTGGTGGCCGGGCTCGCCGCCGTCGCGGCCATCCGCCGGCTCGGTCTGGAGCCGGAGCGGGACATCACCGTCCTGGGCATCCGCGCCGAGGAGAGCGTCTGGTTCCAGGTCTCGTACATCGGGAGCCGCGCGGCGCTCGGAGCCCTGCCGGACGGGGCGCTCGACGCGGCCCGGATCGACACCGGCCTCAGCCTCGCCGCCCACATCGCCCGGGAGGGCGGCGACCCGGACGCGCTCGCCCGCGGACCGGCGGCCCTCGACGCCGCCGCGATCCACGCCTTCCTGGAGGTGCATATCGAGCAGGCGCCGAGCCTGGAGGAGGCCGGGATCCCGGTCGGGCTGTGCACCGGGATCCCCGGCAACGTCCGCTATCCCGACGTCCGCATCGCCGGCCGCTACGACCATGTCGGGACGCCGCGCCGCTTCCGGCGCGACGCCGCCATGGCCGGGGCCGAGATCGCCCTGGCTCTGGACCGGGTCTGGGCGGAGCGCGAGGCGGCCGGCTGCCCGATGGCCGTGACCTTCGGCCGGTTCCACACCGACGCCGCGGCGCACGGCCTGACCACGGTCCCGGGCGAGTTCCGGTTCAGCCTCGACATGCGGGCCTACGCGGCCGAGGTGCTGGCGGAACTGGAGGCGGCGTTCCTGGCGGCCGTCGCGGAGGTTTCCGCGCGGCGCGCCGTGACGGTGACGCTGGGCCCGCGCGCCGAGGCGGGCGTCGGCGCCGTCGCGCCGCGGATCCGCGACGGGTTCGCGGCGGCCGCGGACGCGCTCGGCATCGCGACCCGGCCCCTCGGCAGCCCGGCCTCCCACGACGCCGCCGCCTTCGCCAAGGCCGGCGTGCCGATGGCCATGCTGTTCGTGCGCAACGCCAACGGCAGCCACAATCCCCGCGAGGCCATGGCGATCGACGACCTGCTCGACGCCGTGGCGATCCTCACGACGTGGCTCGTGGCGGAGACCTGCACCGCCTGACGGGCGCCCCGTCAGGCGGCGAAGCGCGCGAGGCGGCCGACGGGCTCGCCCAGCACCGCGTCGTCGCGCATGACGGGGATCCCGCGCACGATCGTGGCGACGGGCCAGCCGGTGACGTCGACGCCCGCGAAGGGCGTCCAGCCGCAGGGCGACACGATCCAGGATTCCTCGATCCTGCGGCGGGCCTTCAGGTCCACCAGGGTGAAGTCCGCGTCGTAGCCGGCGGCGATGCGGCCCTTGCCGAGGAGCCCGTAGACGCGGGCCGGCCCGGCTGCCATCAGGTCGACGAGGCGGGCGAGGGACAGCCGCCCCGCCGCGACGTGGTCGAGCATTACCGGCACCAGCGTCTGGACCCCGGTGAGGCCGGCCGGGCAGTCCGGCCAGGGCTGCGCCTTGGCCGCCCGCGCGTGGGGCGCGTGGTCGCTGCCGACCGTGTCGACGGTGCCGTCGCGCAGGGCCGCCCAGGCGGCCGCCCGGTGGCGCGCGTCGCGGATTGGCGGGTTCATCACGCCGAGGCCGCCCAGCGTGTCGTAGCAGTCCGGCGCCACCTGGGTCAGGTGATTGACCAGCACCTCGACGGTGGCGACGTCGCGGAAGTCGCGCAGGTAGGCGAGTTCCTCGGCGGTCGAGACGTGCAGGATGTGGGTCGCCCGGCCGGTCTTGCGGGCGAGGGCTATGAGGCGCCGCGTGCCCAGGAAGGCGCATTCCGCGTCGCGCCACTCCATGTGAGTCCGGTAGGGCTGGCCCCGGCTGAACAGCGGCCTGCGCGCCTGGAGCCGGTACTCGTCCTCGCTGTGGAAGGCCATGCGCCGGTGGCCGGCGCGCATCGCCCGCTCGAGATGCGCGTCGTCCTCGATCATCAGCGCCGCCGTGGAGCTGCCGGCGAAGACTTTGACGGCGCAGACCCCCGCCTCGCGCTCCAGGGCGGCGAGCGCGTCGATGTTGGTCTTGGTGCCGGCCACGTAGAGGCCGATGTCGCACCAGCTGCGGCCCGCGACGTAGTCGCGCTTCCAGGCGAGGCGCCCGGCGTCGGCGATCGGCGGGACGGTGTTTGGCATGTCGAAAAGGGTTGCGATGCCGCCGAGGATCGCGGCCCGCGTGCCGGTTTCGATCGTCTCCACCGCCGGGTCGCCGGGATCGCGCAGGTGAACGTGACTGTCGATCAGGCCGGGCAGGACGTGCAGGCCCGCGGCGTCGATCACCGCCTCCGCCGTCGCTCCGGCCGGGACCCCGAGGGCCGCGATGCGCCCGTCGCGGATCCCGACATCCGCCGTCTCGGTGCCCCACGGCGTCACGCAGGTACCGCCGCGGATCAGGAGGTCGTACTGCATCGCCGGTTCCTTCTCACGGGGCGGCCCGGAGCAGCACGGCCCCGAGGGCCGCGGCGGCCGCCTGCTGGCAGGGCTCGATGACGGGGCACCCGATCGCGGCCTCCGCGGCGGCCCGGTGGCGCGCCATGCCGGCGCAGCCGAGCACGACCACGTCGGCGCCGTCGCGCTCGACCAGGGTCCGACCGGCCGCGATCAGGCGCGGGCCCATCGCGGCGTCCGCCGTCTCGGAGGCCCGCGCCTCCACCGGCCGGCTCCCGGCATAGCGATCCCCGAGGCCCATCTGGCGCACCGTGCGGCGCTGGCGCCGGACGCTGCCCTCGGACAGGGCCACGATGCCGAAGCGCTCCCCGAGCGTCAGGGCCCGCAGGATCCCCCACTCGGCGATGCCCATCACCGGGCGACCGCTCGCCGCCTCCCGGACCGCGTGCAGGCCCGGATCGCTGAAGCAGGCGATCACGAAGGCGTCGGACGGATCGTCCGCCACACACCGGACGAGCGGCATCACCACCGAATCCGCGTCCCGCTGGGTCGCGATGCTCTCCGGGCCCTCCGGCAGGTCGGTCACCGCGAGGATGGGGCCGCCCGGCAGCCGCAGCGGCGCCAGGGCGGCGTCGATGGCGGCCGTCACCGCCCGGGACGCGTTCGGGTTGATGATCAGGATGCGCGCGGGCTCGGTGGTGTCGCGAGGCCGCATGGCGCCTTCCCTCTGAATACCGGTCGATCGGGATCGACCGCGATGCCGCGACGTCGACCGACCCATCGTGACCGCGGAAGACCTCAAGCGAAACCCGGGCCGCATGGCCGCCGATCCGACCGGAAGGCACCGTTCTTGCCCGCCCGCTTACGCAAGGGAGAGGTTATCGATGCAGGACGAAGCTCCGGACGCCACCGCCGAAATCACGCTGGTGAAGGGGGCCCGGTGGGTCGTCGCCTGGGATCCGGACAGCGGCAGTCACGTCTACCGCACCGGCGCGGACGTCGCCTTCGCGGACGGCGCCCTCATCCATGTCGGGCCGGGCTACGCGGGTCCCGAGCCGGCCCGGACTGTCGACGCCTCCGGCTGTCTGGTCATGCCCGGCCTCGTGGACATCCACACCCACCTGTTCTCGGAGCCGATGAACAAGGGCATGTGGGACGAGGTCGGCAGCCAGCGGCTCTACAACACCTCGCTCTACGAGTACCTGCCGATCCTGCGGCCCGACGCGGAGGGGACGCGGGCCGCCTACGGGGTGGCGCTCGCCGAACTCGCGCTCTCGGGCGTCACCACCGTCTGCGACCTCGCCCTGCCGAGCGCGGGCTGGCTGGATCTCCTCGGCGCCTCGGGCCTGCGGGTCTGCATCGCCCCGATGTTCCGCTCCGGGCGCTGGCTCACCCGCAACGGCCACAGCGTGGACTACGAGTGGGACGCGGCGGCGGGCCAGCGCGGCCTGGAGCAGGCCCTCGCCGAGATCGCGGCGGCGGAGGGGCACCCGAGCGGCCGCCTCTCCGGCATGCTCTGCCCGGCGCAGGTCGACACCTGCACGGCGGAGCTGCTGCGGGACGCCCATTCCGAGGCGGTCGCGCGCGACCTGCGCTTCCACACCCACGCGGCGCAGTCCCTGTCGGAATTCCACGAGATCACCCGCCGCACCGGGATGACGCCGATCGAGTGGCTCGACGATCTCGGCGTGCTCACCGAGCGGACCATCGTGGGCCACGGGATCTTCCTCGATGACCATCCCTGGACCCACTGGCACAGCCCGGGCTCGGACCTGCGCCGCCTGGCCGAGCGCCGCGCCACGGTCGCCCACTGCCCGACGGTCTTCGCCCGGCGCGGCATCGCGCTCCACCATTTCGGGCGCTACCTCCAGGCCGGAGTCAACATGGGGATCGGCACCGACGTCTACCCGCACAACATGCTCGACGAGATGCGCCTCGTCTCGTACCTCGCCCGGGTCGTCGCCGAGAATCCCCGCGACACCCGCGCGGCGGACGTGTTCCACGCCGCCACGGTGGGCGGCGCCAGGGCGCTCGGGCGCGAGGACATCGGCCGGCTCGAACCGGGCTGCAAGGCCGACTTCGTGCTCGTGGACTGCGGGCATCCGGCCATGCGCCCGTGCCGCGATCCCGTGCAGTCGCTGATCTACTCGGCCGGCGACCGCGCGGTTCGACAGGTCTTCGTCGGCGGCCGCGAGATCGTCCGCGACGGGCGCGCCCTGACGATCGACTACGCCGCCGCCGCGGCCGCGCTGGAGGAGGCGCAGGGCCGCGCGCTCGCGCAGGTCCGGCAGCTCGACTGGGCCGGGCGCGGCCCCGACGCCATCGCGCCGCCGACCTTCCCGGGGCTGTGAGGCCCCGGAACTCGCCCCCTCAGGCGGGCCGGACGTTCCAGAACGTCGGGAACCCGTCGAGGATCCCGGTGAGGCGGGAGCGGTAGGCGGTCGGCTGCAGGTACTGGCCCAGCGGGTAGTGGGGCACGTCCTGCATCGCCTGGAGCTGGATGTCCGGCACAGGGCGGCACGCGCCGCCTCGTCCGGGGCGGTGAGCCACGCGTCGCGCAGGGACTCGATCCGCGGGGTCGTGGCCCAGCCGGCGTAGCCGCTCTCGCCGGTGCCGCGCAGGGCGATGTAGCCCGCGGGGTTCAGCCAATCCATGCCGGACCAGTTGGTGACGAAGGCGCTCCAGCCGCCCTCCGAGACCGGCCCCTTTCGGTTGCGCCGCTGCAGCATCGCGTTGAACTCGACCGCGTAGACCTCCACCGTCATGCCGACCCGCTGCAGCAGGTCGGCCGCGACCTGGCCGAGCGCCAGCAGCGGCGCCGAGTTCGACGGCACCATCAGCAGCACGGTCTCGCCGCCGTAGCCGGCCGCCTTGAGATCGGCGCGCACCCGCGCCGGATCGCGCGGATCCGTGAGCGGCTGCAACCCGTCCGTCGAGGCCATCGGCGTGCCCGGGCAGAAGAAGCCGAGGGGCACGTGGAACAGGCCGGGATCCTCGGCGCCGACGACCCCCTGCATGCACGCGGTCTGGTCGATCCCGCCCCAGAGAGCCCGCCGGATCGCCGGGTTGTTGAAGGGCGGCTGCAGGTGGTTGACCCGCAGCATGGTCACGAAGCCGGTCGGGTCGAGGACGCGGGTGCTCACGCCCTTGGCCGCCTGCAGGAGCGCGATCTGGTCGTGCGAGGCGTATTCCTGCCAGTCCGTCTCGCCGGCGATCAGCGCGGAGGTCGCCGTGGAGGTGTCGCCGATGACGCGCCACTCGACCCGGTCGAAATGGACGACCTTCGGACCCGAGGTCCAGGTCAGCGGGCCGTCCGGGCGCGGCACGTAGTCCTCGAAGCGGGTGTAGACGACGCGGTCGCCGGGCACCCGCTCGTCGGGCTTGAAGCGGAACGGTCCCGAGCCGATGAGCTCCGGCACCTGCTGGAACGGGTCAATGGCGGCGAGGCGCTCCGGCATCATGGCGCAGACCGGGACGGACGCCTTGCCCAGCGCGATTGGCAGCAGCGGGAACGGGTGTTTCAGGCGGAACCGGATCGTCCGGTCGTCGGGCGCGGAGAGTTCGTCGGTCGCCTCCATGAGGGAGCCGCCGAACGGGTCGCGCTTCGCCCAGCGCCGCAGCGACGCGACGCAGTCGCGGGCCAGCACCGGCGTCCCGTCGTGGAAGCGCAGGCCCGCCCGCAGGATCAAGTCCCAGCGGCGCCCGTCCGCCTCGACCCAATGGCCCTCGACCATCTGCGGCGTGGCGCGATAGGCCGCGTCCATGCCGTAGAGCGTGTCGAAGACCATGTAGCCGTGGTTGCGGGTGATGTACGCGAAGGTCGTCACGGGATCGAGGGTGACGAGATCCTGCTGCGGGATGAAGCGCAGGGTCCGGGCCGCCTCCGCGCGGACGAGGGCCGGCGCCGCGACGGCGCCGGCGACGAGGGCGCCGGCTCCCTGCAACAGCGTGCGTCGCTTCATCCGAGACCTCCCGCTCCGCTCCGGCACCACGCACCGGTGGGCCGGGTCCCCGCGGGAAGCCCGGCCCGGCATCGCTTGCAGGAATGGGGCCGGCTCCCGCTCGGCGTCGCCGACCAGTCCGCGACCGCGGGAGCGGTACGGCGGCCCGTCAGTTCAAGCTCCGCTTGTGAAAGCAACGCCTCACCGCACCGACAGGGTGCGCGGCAGGTCGGACAGGGGCTCGACCCCGTCTGCGGTGACGATGACGGTCTCCGAGGCGCCGACCGTCCAGGCGCCGTAGCGGCGCAGGGTGGCCGGCAGGTGGAAGACCATGCCGGGTTCGATCGGCCGGTCCTGTCCGGTGAACAGCGAGAGCAGGGCACCCTCTCCCCAGTCCGGCGCGAAGGCGACGCCCATCGAGTAGCCGATCCGCTTGCGGAAGGCCGGGCCGTAGCCCGCCGCGTCGATCACGGCCTGCGCCGCCGCGTGCGGGGCGGCGCAGGGATGGCCGGGGCGGATCGCGCCGAGCGCCGCGTCGAGGGCGCGCAGGGCGCAGTCCATCATCCGCTGCGCCTCGGCCGGCGGCGGGCCGATCCAGACGCTGCGCATTAGCGCCGCGTGGTAGCGGGCGTGGCTGCCGGCGAGCTCAAGGAAGACCGCGTCGCTCGGCTCCAGCCGGCGGCGCCGCCACGTCATGTGCGGCAGACCGCTGCGCGGTCCCGACGCGACCAGCGGCTCCATCGCCATGGCCTCGGATCCGGCGGCCGTTGCGGCCGCCAGCATGGCGGCGGCGACGGCGTTCTCGTCGGTGCCGGCCGCGCAGGCGTCGAGCCCCGCGGCGAGACCGGCCTGCGCGTACCGGGCGGCGGCCCGGATCGCCGCCAGTTCGGCCGCCGACTTCACCGCCCGCAGGGGGGCGAGGAGGCCGGATCCGTCGGGCAGCGGGCCGCTTCCGAGGGCGGCGTCGATCCGCGCCGCGAGCGCCGGCGCGACGAACCAGCCGTCCCGCTCCAGGGCCGGCCGGGCGACCCCGCGCCCGCGCACGAGGGCCGCCAGGGCCGCGGCCGGGTCGGCGCCGTCCGGGTAGGCCCGGATGTCGTCGAGCCACGTGTTGGCGGCCGCGCCCGGCAGTTCGAGCTGCCGGACCAGGAGGGCCGGGTCGCCGTCCACGGGCACGAGGAGTGCCTGGAAGGCGAAGTAGCCCGCCGTCTGGCGGCCGGTCAGCCAGTAGATCGTCTCCGGGCCGGTCACCACGAGGGCGTCGTGGCCGGCACCCGCGATGGCGGCCCGGGCCGCCGCCTGCCGGGCGGCGAACTCCGCCTCCGGGAAGGCCGCCTCGCGGCCGCGCAGCTCCGTGAACTCGTGCATCGCGCCGCCCTCGTCCCAGACTTCGCTCAGACTTCGCTCAGGCGCTGGATGATGCCCTGCTTGAAATTCTCGAGATGGGCCGCGATCGCGTCCGCCGCCGCCGCCGCGTCCTTGGCCCGCAGGGCGGCGACCACCGCGAGGTGCTCGCGATGGACCGCCTCGAACCGCTCGGGCATCCGGCTTAGGTTGAACATCTGCGTCTTGAGCCGCAGGTCCTTGATCGTCTTGGCGAGGGTCGCGTTCTGGCTGTGCTCCGCGATCAGGTCGTGGAAGCGCCGGTCGACCTCCCAGTTGCCCGGCGCGTCCGGGTCGCCCGCCGCCAAGAGTGCCTCCATCTGACGCTGCAGGTCCGCCAGCACCGCGTCGGCGATGCGGCCGGTGGCCAGCGCGACGCTCTCCCGCTCCAGCAGGCGGCGGACATGCAGGATCTCGATCAGCTCGCGCAGGGAGAATTCCTTGACCACGAGCATCCCGCCGGGTTGCCGCTCGATCAACCCCTCGGTCTCCAGCCGCGACATCGCCTCGCGGGTCGGGGTCCTGGAGATGTCGAGCATCTCGGCGAGGCGGCGCTCGTGCAGCACGGTGCCGGCCGGAAGGTCGCGGCGGACGAGCATGTCGAGCAGGCGGTCGTAGGCCATCTGGCCGAGGCTCTGCTCGCGCCGTGCACTGAGCGCCGTCGTGTACGACGCGGCGTCGAGGGTCTTCATGGTGTCCTCCCGGAGCGGCCGGCTCAGCCGCTCCCCATTCTTGTTCTCGCGCGTCCGCCGTGCCCGCTCACATGGCGGGCGTGCGGATCGGCTCCTTCGGGGCCGGATCATAGCCGATCAGCGGGGTAACGAGCTTGGCGTAGGTACCGTCCGCGACCATCTCGCCGAGCGCCTTGTTGACGGCGGCGTGCAGGTTCGGCTTGCCCTTCTTGATGGCGAAGCCCTTCTGGACCGTGCTCAGCGGGGTCTCGATCATCACCAGGGGCAGCTTGCGCGCCTTGATGGCGTAGTTGCCGGCCACCGCGTCGTTGATCACCGCGTCGATGTTGCCGCCGACGAGGTCCTGCATGGCGTCCGCGGCCGTCTTGTAGCTCTTCAGGGTGGCGCCGTTCTCCTCGGCGAGCTTGCCGAAGGTCGAGGCCGAGAGGGCGCCGACGTTGCGGCCCTTGAGATCCGCCGGCCCCTTGATGCCGGTATCCTTGCGGGTGACGATCCGCGCGCCGGATTCGAGCCACCCGTCCGCGAAGGCGACCTGCTTCTGCCGGGCGGGGGTGATGTCCATCGACTCGCTGGTGATGTCGTACTGGTCGGCCATCAGGCCCACCAGCAGGGCGTCGAACTTGATGTTGACCGGGCTGTACTCGAGCCCGAGCCGGCGGCAGACCTCGCGCATGACCCGGACCTCCAGCCCGTCGAGCTCGCCGCTCGGCGTGCGCATGCTGAAGGGCGCGAAGGTGCTGTCCGTCGCCACGATCAGCTTGCCGGGCTCGATCAGCTCCAGCTTGCCCTCGGCCGCGCGGGTCGCGGGGGCGGCGAGGATCCCTGCGCCGAGGCTGGCGCAGAGGGCGGCGAGGGCGAGGACGTGGCGGCGGTTCATGGTGATCTCCGGTCTCGGGACGGGGCGGGAAGGATCGGCCGCGGCCCGTCCCGCGGCGGGGGGGCTCAGGACAGGCGGGCGTAGCGCCGCTCGAAATAGGCCGAGAGCTGCGACAGGATCGACGTGAGGCCGAGGTAGATCAGCGCCGCCGCGATGTAGAAATCGAACGGCCGGAAGGTCGTGGCGATCATGAGCTGCGCGTAGAGCGTCAGCTCCACCACCGTGATCGTCGACAGCAGCGAGGTATTCTTCACCGCCGAGATCGCCTCGTTGGTCAGCGACGGCAGGATCATGCGGAAGACCTGCGGCAGGACGATGCGCACCATCATGATCCGCGGGTTCATGCCGAGCGCCAGCGCCGACTCGACCTGACCCCGGGGGATCGCCGCGAGGCCGGCCCGGATCGTCTCGGCCACGTAGGCGCCGCTGCTGACACCCAGCGCGATGATGCCGGCGGTCACGGGCGAGAGCTTCACCCCGACCTGCGGCATGCCGAAATACACGATGAAGACCTGCACGAGGGTCGGCGTGCCGCGGATGAACCAGACGTAGAAGCTCGCCAGCGCCCGGAAGGGCGCGAAGGACGAGCGCTTGCCCAGCGCCCCGAGCAGGCCGCAGGCCCAGCTCACCAGGATGCTCGCCACCGTGACGCCGAGCACCACTAGGGTCGCCGAGAGGAAGCCGGGGCCGTAGGTGACGACCTCGTCCGAGAGGGTGAGCCACCACTCCTGCAACGCCGCGACGCTCATCGCTGTCCCTTCTCCCCGGTGATGGGCCGGCGGCTCACGCCGTCTGTCCCGGCGCGGCGGGCTGGTGCAGGACGCGCCGGAGGAACTGGCGCAGCCGCTCGCTCCGGGGCGCGCCGATGATGGCGTCGGGCGGCCCGTCCTCGGCGATCACGCCGCCGTCGAAGAACAGGGTGCGGGTGCCGACATCCCGGGCGAAGGCCATCTCGTGGGTGACGAGCAGCATCGTCATCCCGTCCGCCGCGAGGGAGCCCATCAGCGCCAGCACCTCGCCGACCAGCTCCGGATCGAGGGCCGAGGTCACCTCGTCGAACAGCATCACCTTGGGCGCCATCGCCAGGGCGCGCACGATCGCCACGCGCTGCTGCTGCCCGCCCGAGAGCTTCGACGGGTAGGCGTGCCGCTTCTCGTAGAGGCCGATGCGCTGGAGCAGCGCCTCCGCCTCCGCGACGGCCTGCCGGCGCGGCATCCGACGTACCCGGATCGGCGCCTCGATGACGTTCTCCAGCACGGTCATGTGCGGCCAGAGATTGTAGCTCTGGAAGACCATGCCGATCCGCGCCCGCAACTCGCAGAGCTGCTGCGGCGTCGGCTGGCGGCGGGCGCCCTGCTCGTAGTCGAAGGCGAAGCGCTCGAAATCCATGAAGCCGGAGGTCGGCGTCTCCATGAGGTTCAGGCAGCGCAGGAACGTGCTCTTGCCCGAGCCGCTCGCACCGATGATCGACACGACCTCGCCCTCTCGGATGTCGAGGGAGATGCCCTTCAGGACCTCGTTGGTGCCGTAGCTCTTGTGCAGCTTCCTGATCTTCAGGAGCGGGGGCGCGGCCGTCTCGGTCTGAGCCATCTTTAAACCTGATGTTTTGCAGTCGCTTCGCGGATCGATGCTTAGATCCGCACGCAGATCGCATTATGTTGCTGTTTTATCGTTCATAAAATCTCTCAATATAGAGATTTAATTTTCCATCCGCCGACGTTTTACATTGCCAAATCGGATGGGATGCCTTAGCAGAACCGGTATACCGCCGGCATTCAAGCGGTATTTTTGAGCATGGCTGCCTCCGACATGGTCATCGAACTTCCGGATCCCGGTATTTCCTTCGCGACTGCGCCGGGCGCGTGCCTCATTGTTCAGCCGATGGACCGGGTCGGACCCGCGCGGCAGCCGGCATGACCCGGCTCGCGATCGATCCGGATCTCTGCGCGGGCCTGTTCGCCGAGCTCCTGAGCTTCAGCGAGGACGCGCCGGGCGTGACGCGGGCGGCCTACGGCGTCGGCGAGGAGCGCGCCCACGCCCTGATGCGAGCCACCGGGCTGGCACTCGGGCTCGCCGCCGAGACCGACGCGGCCGGCAACCTGTTCCTGACGATGGCGGGCCGCGACCCGGCACTGGCGCCCTGGATGGTCGGCTCTCACGTCGACACGGTGCCCCACGGGGGCAATTTCGACGGGGCGGCGGGCGTGATCGGCGGCCTCGCGGCCGTGGAGGCCCTGCGCCGGGCTGGGATCGTGCCGGCGCGTCCCGTGACGGTGGCGGTGTTCCGGGCCGAGGAGAGCGTGTGGTTCCCGGCCTCCTACGTCGGCAGCCGGGCCGCGCTCGGCCTGCTGCCGCCGGAGGTGCTCGACCTGCCCCGCGCCGATACCGGCCGGAGCCTGCGCGACCACATGGCCGAACTCGGCCTGCGGCCGGGGGCGGTGGCGCGGGGCGAGCGGCTCCTCGATCCGGCGCGGATCCACGGCTTCGTCGAGATGCACATCGAGCAGGGCCCGGCGCTGGAGGCGGCCGGGCTCCCCGTGGGCTTCGTCACGGCGATCAGCGGCAGCTTCCGCTACCGCAAGGCGGCCTGCTTCGGCCGCTACGGCCATTCCGGCGCCGTGGCGCGGGGCGACCGCAGCGACGCCGTCTTCGCCCTCGCCGACCTGATCACCGGCCTGGACGCGCTCTGGGGCAGGCTGGAGGCGGAGGGCTGCCCGGCCACGATCACGCTGGGCGAGGTCGCCACCGACCCGGTTCAGCACGCCTTCGCCAAGATCCCCGGCGAAGTCCGCTTCTGCCTCGACGTGCGCAGCACCGAGCCGGCCGTTCTCGACCGGGTCGAGGCGGCGCTCGCCGAGCATATCGCCGCCATCGAGGCCGTCCGCTCGGTACGCTTCGTGCTGGGCGAGCGGACCGGCAGCACGCCGGCGCGGATGAGCGCCGCGCTGGTCGAGGCCCTGTCCGGCCACGCGCGCCGGCTCGGGACGCCGTTCCGCACGATGGCGAGCGGGGCGGGGCACGACACCGCGACGCTGGCCGGCCAGGGCGTGCCGAGCACGATGATCTTCATCCGCAACCAGAACGGCAGCCACAACCCGGACGAGGCGATGCGGATCGCGGATCTGTGCGCCGCCGCCACCCTGGTGGCCCACCTGGTCGCCGAAGCCTGACCCCGCGCGAGAGAAGGGATGCACCGATGATCGTCGATCTGAACTGCGACATGGGCGAGGGCTTCGGCGTCTACCGTCTGGGCGACGACGCCGAGATGCTGACCGTGGCGACCTCGGCCAACATCGCCTGCGGCTTCCACGCCGGCGACCCGCTGGTGATGCACGAGACCCTGAGCCGCGCCGCCGCGAACGGCGTGCAAGCGGGCGCCCACCCGAGCTTCCTCGACCTCTGGGGCTTCGGCCGGCGGCCGATCCACGGCGAGCGCCCCGCCGACATCGAGAAGGCGGTGCTCTACCAGGTCGGCGCGCTGCTGGCGCTGGCGCAGGATGCCGGCTGCCCGGTGCGCCACGTGAAGACCCACGGGGCCATGGGCAACATGGCCAACGAGGATGCCGACCTCGCTCTGGCGGTGGCCCGGGCGATCCGCACCCTCGACCGCGACCTGATCTTCGTGGTGATGCCCGGCCTGGAGACCGAGCGGGCCGGCGAGAAGCTCGGGCTGCCGATCGCGCGCGAGATCTACGCCGACCGCGCCTACGCGGATGACGGCACCCTGGTCTCGCGCAAGCTCCCCGGCGCCGTGCTGCACGATCCCGATTCCGTCTCGGAGCGCGTGGCGCGGATGCTGGAGGACGGGGCGATCACCTGCCTGTCCGGGCGGCGCATCCCGACGCGGATCGACACGGTCTGCGTCCACGGCGACACGCCCGGCGCGGTCGCCATGGCGCGCCGCCTGCGCGACGACTGCGCCGCCAAGGGGATCGCCCTGCGCCCGATGGCCGAGGTGCTCGGTGTCTGAGCCCGGCTACCGCCTCCTCGATAGCGGCGACCGGGCGCTCACGGTGGAGCTCGGCCGCGCGGTCGATCCCGCGATCAACGCGCGGGTCATCGCCCTCGACGCGGCGCTCCGTGGCGCCGGGCGCCCGGGCCTCTTGGAGACCGTGCCGACCTACCGCTCGCTCCTCGTCCTCTACGATCCGGACCTGCTGCCCCGGGCCGACCTCGCCGCGCTGATCGCCGCGCACTGGCCGCCGCCGGACGGGGCGGCGGGCTCGCTGCGCCGCTGGCGGGTGCCGGTCCATTACGGCGGCGCGCACGGCGCCGACCTCGACGACCTCGCCGCCGGGGCCGGGCTCAGCCCGGAGGCGGTGATCGCCCTTCATTCCGGCCGCGACTACCGCGTCTACATGATCGGCTTCGCCCCCGGCTTCGCCTATCTGGGCGGCCTCGATCCCCGGCTCTACGCGAGCCGGCGCACCGATCCCCGACCCAGGACCCCGGCGGGCAGCGTCTCGATCGGCGGGAACCAGACCGGCGTCTCGCCGCCCCTGGAGCTGCCGAGCGGCTGGCAGCTCATCGGCCGCACGCCCGCGCGCTCCTACGATCCGGGCCGGGCCGAGCCGTTCCTGTTCGCGGCCGGCGACCTGATCCGGTTCGAGCCGATCGACCGCGCCGCGTTCGACGGCCTCAGCGAGGCCGCCCGCGCCGGCGAGACCGTCGCGACCCTGGAGCGGATCGATGCCTGAGGGCCTGCGCGTCATCGCCCCCGGCGTGGCCTCGACCCTGCAGGATGCCGGGCGGCCGGGCTACCTGCGCTACGGCATCTCGGGGTCCGGCGCGATGGATCCCGACCTGCTGGCCCTGGCCAACGGCCTCGTCGGCAACCCGCTCGACGCCGCGGTGATCGAGATGGCGATGGTCGGTCCGACCCTCGCCTGCGAGACGGATATCTGCCGCGTCGCCCTCGCCGGCGCGCCCTTCGCGATGAGCCTGAACGGCCGCGCCCTCGACCCGTTCACGGCCCACGACCTGCGGCGGGGCGACCGGCTCGTCCTGGGCGGACCGCGGCAGGGCCTGCGCGCCTGCCTCGCGGTCGCCGGGGGCTTCGCCGTCGCGCCGATGCTCGGCAGCGTGGCGACGCACACCCGCACCCGCCTCGGCGGCCTCGACGGTCATCCCCTGGCCGCGGGCGACCTGCTGCCCCTCGCGGCGCCCGCGCCCCGCGACCGTCCGCTGACCCTGCCGCCGGCCCACCGGCCGACCTTCGGTGGCCCGATCCGGGTGGTGCTCGGGCCGCAGGCCGACGGCTTCACCGAGGACGGCCTGCGGACGTTCCTCTCCGAGCCCTACACCCTCACGGCGCGGGCGGACCGGATGGGCTGCCACCTCGACGGGCCGCCGATCGCCCACGCGGACGGTTTCAACATCGTCTCGGACGGGATCGTGAACGGCTCGATCCAGGTGCCCGGACACGGGCGCCCGCTGATCCTGCTGGCCGACCGCCACACCACCGGCGGCTACCCGAAGATCGCCACCGTGATCTCGGCGGATCTCGGCCGCCTCGCGCAGGTGCGGCCGGGGGAGACGATCCGGTTCGCGGCCGTCGCCGTCGCGGAGGCCCAGGTCATCGCCCGCGCCGCGCGAAGCGCTCTGGCCGCGCGGCTGACGGCGCTGGTGCCGGCCGGCGGCGGCGATCTCGACAGCGCGTTCCTGCTGTCCTGCAACCTCGTCGGCGGCGTCGTCTCGGCGCGTGCCCCCGATCCGGCGCCCTGACGGCGCCGCACCTCCTCCATCCAGCAAGAGACCGTCGATGCTCACGCCGTTCCACCTCGCCTACCACGTCACCGACCTCGACGCGGCGCGCCGCTTCTACGGGGGCGTCCTCGGCTGCCAGGAGGGCCGCAGCACCGAGACCTGGGTCGATTTCGACTTCTTCGGCCATCAGCTGTCGCTGCACCTGGGCGAGCCCTTCGCCACCACCCGGAGCGGGAAGGTCGGCGACCACACGGTGATGATGCCGCATCTGGGCGTGGTGCTGCCGCTCGACGCCTGGGAGGCGCTCGCCGGCCGTGTCGAGGCGGCCGGCATCGCCTTCGACATCCCGCCCGTCGTCCGCTTCGCCGGCGAGCCCGGCGAGCAGCGCACGATGTTCTTCTTCGACCCGAGCGGCAATCCGATCGAGATCAAGGGTTTCCGGGATCTGGCCGGCGTCTTCGCGCACTGAGGCGCGTATCCGCGAAGCCGCCCGTCGCCGGAGCGGCGACGGGCGGCCAGGACGCGACGTCCGTCAGGCGCGGCGGGCGTTCCAGAAGACGAACTGGCCGTCGACCACGTCCCGAAGGTCGCGCCGGAAGGCCGTCCGGTAGAAGTACTGGCCGGTCGGCAGGTACGGCACGTCGCGCATCGCGAGAGTTTGCATCCGGGCCGCGATCGCCTTGCGGGCCGCCTGGTCCGGCGCCTCGATCCAGGCCTCCCGCAGGCTCTCCAGCTCCGGCAGGTCCGGCCAGCCGAAGAAACCCTTCTCGCCGCCGCAGCGCAGGACCTGCTCCACGACCGGGTTGGCCATGTCGAGGCCGGTCCAGGTCGTGGTGAAGATGTTCCAGCCGCCCTGGTCGGGGGGCGCCTTGCTGGCGCGGCGGGTGACCAGCGTGCCCCAGTCGGAGACGACGTACTGCACATTCATCCCGAGGCGCTGGAGCAGGTCGTGCATGATCTCGCCGAGGGCGCCGAGCACGGGGTTCTCGCTCGTCGACATGAGCACGACGCGCTCGCCCTTGTAGCCGGCCGCCACGAGGTCGCGCTTGGCCTTGGCGAGATCGCGCGGCCGGGTGAGCACGTCGAGCCCGGCATCGGTGGCCATCGCGGTCCCCGGCGTGAACAGGCCGACATCCTTGCGCCACAGCTTGGGATCGTCGCCGGCGGCCGCCGCCATGAAGTCTGCCTGGGACAGGGCCTCGAGGACCACGCGCCGGACCGCCGGCTTGTCGAAGGGCGGGTGGAGATGATTCATCACGCCGGTGCCGAGATTGCCGAGCGGCGAGGCGAGCTGCGTCGCGATCTGCGGGTGCGCCTGAAGCGTCGGCACGAGATCGCTGATCGGGTTCTCCCACCAGTCGACCTCGCCGTTCTGAAGGGCGGCGGCCGCGGTGCCGGGATCCGGCATGACCTGCCACTCGACCCGCTCGAAATGGACACGCTTCGGCCCCGCCACCCAGGAGACCGGGCCGTTCTCCCGGGGCCGGTAGTCCGGGTTGCGGTCGTAGACCACGCGGGCGCCGACGAGCCGCTCCTTGGTGTTGAACCGGAACGGCCCGGAGCCGATCAGCTCGGGGATCTGCTGGGCCGGGTCGGTGGCGGCTAGGCGCTCGGGCATGATGACGAGGACCGGCGGACCGAGCTTCGCCAGCGTCTCGAGCATCAGCCCGTAGGGCCGCTTCAACCGGATGACGAAGGTGCGGTCGTCCGGCGCCTCCAGGGCGTCCGTGCGCGCCATCAGGGCCTGCCCGAGGCTGTCGCGTTGCGCCCACCGCCGGATCGACGCGACGCAGTCGCGGCCCCGCACCGGCTCGCCGTCGTGGAATCTCAGGCCCTCGCGCAGCCGGAAGGTCCAGCGCCGCCCGTCCTCCTCGACCGTGTGGCCCTCGACCATCTGCGGCTGCGGCGTGAACTGCGCGTCGAGGCCGTAGAGCTGGTCGAACACCATGAGCGCGTGGTTGCGCGTGACGTAGGCCGTGGTCGTCACCGGATCGACGATGGTGAGGTCGGATTGCGGCACGAAGCGCAGGACGCTCGCCCGGCCGCCCTGGGCCAGGGCCGGGCGGGCCGGAAGGAAGGGCGCGGCGGCCGCGACGGCGGCACCGCCGAGGAAGGTTCGTCGCAGCATGGGGTCACTCCTGGCGTTCCGGGGCAGGCGGGCGGGGACGGGGGCGCCGGGCGGGATCCCTAGCGAGGATGCCTTCTGCGGGCGCGCATTCCGCAGGAACACAACCTGCAAGCGCCATTCCGCCCGGCACGGTCACGGGACGCGGACGGCCTCTTCGGCCCGCCGGCGCAGGGCCGCGCGGTCGATCTTGCCGGTCGAGGCGAGCGGCAGCGCCTCGACGAACCAGACCCGACGCGGGTGCTGGTAGGCCGGCGCGTGTTCGAGCGCGTAATCCTTGAGAGCGGCCTCGTCGACGGTGGCGCCGGGCCGGCGGACCACGAAGGCGACCGGCTTGGTGCCCTTGATGGCGTCGTCCACCGGCACCACGCAGGCTTGGAGCACCGCGGGGTGGCGCTCCAGCACCAGCTCGACCTCGCCCGGAAAGATGTTCTCGCCGCCGGAGACGAACATGTCGTCGGTCCGCCCGAGGAAGTAGAAGAACCCGTCCGCGTCGCGGCGGAAGACGTCGCCGGTGTCGTAGAACCCGTCCGCGGTGATCGGGACGGGCACGTCCGGCCGGTTGTGGTAGCCGAGCATGATCGCGGGGCTGCGCATCTGCAGGATCCCGGTCTCCGGGGCGTCCGGTCCGACGAGGCGCACCGCCACCTGGGGATGCGGCACGCCGACCGACGCGACCGGCGTCGGCAGGCCGTCCGGATGGTCGCCGAACACGACCGGGCCGCCCTCGGTGGTCCCGTAGGCGTTGAGGATGCGGGCGTTCGGCAGGAGGGCGCGGATCTGCCGGGCGAGGGTGTCGTTGACCGGCGCCGAGCCCATCCGGACCGTCCGCACGCCGGTGAGGTCGGCTTCCGCGAGGAGATCCGGCTCCCGCAGCATCATGGCGATCATCGGCGGCACGGCGGTGAGCCACGTGCAGCGGTACCGGTCGATCGCCGCGATGTAGGCCCGCGCCTCGAATTGCGGCAGCAGCACCATCGTGGCGCCGGCCGCGCAGACGAGGAGCGCCAGGGCGAGCGCGTTCATGTGGTAGAGCGGCGCCGCCACGAGCAGCCGGTCGTCGCGCAGGTCCGTCTCCGCGGCGCGGGTCCGCGCCACCCAGAGGTGGCTGGCATGGCTCAGCCGCACGCCCTTCGGCCGGCCCGTCGAGCCGGACGTGTAGAGGAACAGGGCCGCCTCGTCGGGCTCGGGCACGACCGGCACGAACGGACCGGGGTCGAGCCAGGCCGCGAAGCCCTCCGGCCCGTCATCGTCGAACCCGGCGATCCGGATATCGGGGCCGAGATGGGCCAGCAGCGCCCGGCGCGGGCCGTCGCAGAGCACGAGCCGCGCCCCGCAATCGGCGAGCACGGCGGCGATCGTGGCCGGCGGGAACTTGTGATTGACCGGGACCGGGACCACGCCGGCGCGCATCGCCCCGAGCAGCGCCGCGATCGTGTCGGGCCGGTTGGCCGCGAGGATCGCGACCCGCGCGCCGCGGGCGATCCCGCCGCGCAGCAGGCCGCGCGCGAAGGCGTCGGCCCGGGCGTCGAGGCCGGCGCGGGTCATCACGGCGGGCTCGCCATCGGGGGCGACGCCGATGATCAGCGGCCTGTCCGGCGGCCCGGACCGGTCGACGAGATCGCCGAGATTGGTCGGAGCCGTGGCCGCGCGCGTCATGGGGCCGCCCTGCACGGGAGGTTGAGGTCGAAGGTCGGCAGCGTCAGCGTGGCCGCGCCCGGCCCGTGCCGAACCCAGCCCGCCTCCGGGAGCGCGCCCGCGCGGGCTTCGAGGGCGTCGAGGCTGCGGAAGCGCAGGGTCAGGGTGGCGAAGCGGCCGGCCGGCCCCGGCGCGATCGCGACCCGCGTCTCCCCGAGCCGGAGGGTCCAGCCGTCACCCACGGCCTCGGCCGGCGCACCGCTCGCGGCGGCGTAGAGACGGGCGTCGGCATCCGGTGCCGGGCTCTCGATCTTCAGCGCGTCGATCCCCGTGAAGCCGTTCGGATGGTCGAGCCATTCGGGGCGCCAGACGAGATCCGGGGTCAGGTGCTCACAATGGTAGAGGCGCCCCGCCGGGAACCGGTCGACCGGCACCCGCACCGTGCGGAACCGGGCCGTGTCCTCGCGGCCGTCGACGGTCACGGGGCGCGTGAAGGCGACGGTCGGCCCGGCCGCGAGCCCCGCCGCGGCGAGGCGGGCATGCGTCGCGTCGGCGTCCCGGCTCGCCACGACGAGCCCGTTCAGGCCGAACGGGCTGTCCAGAACGTCCTGCCGCTGCGGACCCGTCTCGGGCAGGCCGACGAGTTCGAGGTAGGGTCCGGCCGTCATCATCAGGTGGTTGATGGAGCCCAGCGAGTGGTGGCCGCGCGGTGTCAGGCGGAAGCCGAGGGCGGCGAACAGCTCCGCCGCCTCGTCCATCCGCCGCAGCACGTTGATCACCACGTGGTCGAGGGCCCCATCCGCCGGGGCGCCGGGGGCCGGTCCGGTCATTTCGGCGGCGCCGTCATGTAGACGCCGCGGCCGCTCGCGAGCAGGCGCCCCTCCGGGTCGAGGATCTGCGCCTCGGCCACCGAGAGCTGGTTGCCGAACTTCACCACCGTGCCGCGGCAGGTGAGATCGCCCTGCATCGCGGCCCGGTGATAATCGACCCGCAGGTCAACGGTGGGGACGCCGCGGCCGGTCTTGGAGACCAGCGCCCAGTCGGCGGTGAGATCCACGAGCGTCGCCAGGATGCCGCCGTGCACGTAGCCGCGCTCGGCGTTGACGACCCATTCCGGCCGCCACGTCGCCTTCAGCTCGATCGTCCCATCGCCGACGGCGACGACGGAGAGGCCGAGCCACTGGTGGAACGGGCCGCGCAGCAGCAGCGCCTCGACCTGCTCCTTGGTGAGGGGGGTGTCGGACATGGCTTGGGGGATCTCCTCGGGCGGTGTCAGGGGGTGACGACGATCTTGCCCATGACCTCGCGGTCGCGGATCATCCGCAGGCCCTCGGCGGCCTCCTCGAGGGGCAGGAGCTTGTCGATGGTCGGCTTCAGCGTGCCGGCCTGGATCATGTCCATCAGGGCCGACAGGTTGTCGTCGTAGAAGCTGTTCGAGCCGATCACCTTGAGCTCGAAGCTCCAGATGTAGCGGAGATCCTCCTTGGGATCGTGCCCCGCGGTGGCGCCGCAGACCAGCAGCGTGCCGCCGCGCTTCAGGCACTTGAGCGAGGGCACCCAGGTGTCGCCGCCGGTGAAGTTGATCACCACGTCGACCCCGCCCTCGTAGGTCCGGCGCTGCGGCTTGCCGTACTGCTGGATCGCCCACTTGGAGAAGTCGGTCTCGCGGTAGTTGACGACGTGGTCGGCCCCGAGGGCCGTCAGCGCCGCCATCTTCTCCGCGCTGCCCGCGCAGGCGATCACCTCGGCGCCGAGCTGCTTGGCCAGCATCACGCAGCCGGTGCCGACGCCGCCGCTGGCGCCCAGGATCAGGACCTTGTCGCCGGCCTTCACGGTGTTGTGGGTGATCAGCATGCGGTGGGCCGTGCCGTAGGCCACCGGCAGGGACGCCGCGTCCGCGTAGCTCACGTCCGGCGGCATCGCGATGAGCTGGCCCGTCGAGACCCGGCAATACTCGGCCATGCCGCCGTCGAGCATCTCGCCCATCAGGCCCTTGGCCTTGTTGAGCGGGTTGACCAGCACCCGGTCGCCGACGCGCCACTCCGCGACGCCTTCGCCGAGCTCGACGATCTGCCCGGCCATGTCGAGGCCGATCACCACCGGCATCGGCACCTTGATGCCGGGCATGCCCTTCACGGTGAACACGTCGTGGTAGTTGAACGAGGACGCGCCGACGCGGATCAGGACCTCGCCCGGGCCGGGGGACGGCCTCGGATAGTCGTCGACCACCTTCAGCGTGTCGATGTCGCCGTGCGCCTCCAGCACGAGCGCCTTCATCGTCTGAGCCATCGTGGAAACCCTCTTCTGCAGGTCGGAAAGGCTATGGGATCGACTTCGACCGCTCGTAGGGGCCGGGGACCAGGGCCGTGTCCGGCAGGCTGCCCTGGACGGCGCCGACCGCCTTGAACACGTCGAATTCCCGCTTCAGCGAGGCGATGTCGGCGGGCTCCAGGCTGACCGTGTAGATGCCGTCCCAGAGGCCCGCGTAGGCCGCGGCGTCGGCGTCGCTCAGGTTCGCGGCCGCCTTCAGGATCTTGGCCACGCCGGGCTTGTCGGCCTGGCCGAAGGCGTAGGCCTTGCGCATCGCGGCCACGACCTTGGCGGGCGCGTCCGGATTCTGCGTCATCCAGGCGTTGCGCATCAGGCCGACGCCGAGGACCGGCGGCGCGTCCTGCTGGGTGAGGCGCCTCCACTCCTCCCGGAAGGTGCCGAGTCGGCGCAGCTTCACGTCCGGCAGGAGCGCGAGGGTCACGGTGCGCAGGGCCGCGGCGTCGATGTCCTTCTGGACGAGGAATTGCGCCAGCCGGGAATCGTTGCCGGGGACGGCCTGGTAGTCGGCGGGCTTGAGGCCGTGATTGGTCTCCAGGATCGCCGCCGCGATGGCGGCGGTGCCGCTGCCGGCCGGCGAGGTGCCGATCTTCCTGCCTTTGAGGTCGTCCATAGTCTTGATCGGCGAGTCCTCCGGGACGACGAAGTCGAGATCGGCCACCTGGGTCGCCAGGACGATGCTCATCGGCAGCCCGTCGGCGGTGACGCTCAGCGCCGTCCCGGCGCTCGCCGCGATCGCGAAATCAATCGCCCCGGCGGCCATCGCCTTGGTCGGCGCGTTCACGTCCGGGAACTTGACGTACTCGGCCGTCAGGCCCTCCTTCTCCATGAACTTGCCGGCTTCCAGCACGGCGCCGAAGCCGAGGCTGATGCCCGAGCTCCAGTATCCGATGCGCACCGTCTCGGCGCGCGCGAGGCCGGGCAGGCCGAGTGCGCAGAGCGCGGCGGCGGCGAGGACGCGGATCCGTTTCAAGGCGTTCTCCGGGACGGGCGATGAGGGGTCGTGCGACGGGCGTGTCGCCGGGCGGTGCCGGCCGTCACGGCTGCGCCACCTTCTTCCAGGCGAACAGGCGCTGCTCGGCCGGCTTCAGGACGAGCGTCTCGAGCCCGATCATCAGGGCGACGAGGGTGAGGGTCCAGGCGAAGACCTGGTCGGTCTGGACGAGGTCGGCCGCCTGCCGCAGGCGGTAGCCGATGCCGCTGCTCGCCCCGAGCGATTCCGCCACGAGGACGACCCGCGCCCCGAAGCCGATGGCGAGGCGCGCGCCCGCGAAGAAGGCGGGCAGGATCGTCGGCAGGTAGATCTTGGTCAGCACCTTGCGGCGCGGCATCCGGAAGGTGCGGGCGAGCTCGAGATGCTCGGCGCTGACCGTGCGCGTGCCCTGCCAGACGTTGGTCAGGATCAGCGGCATCGCGGTCATGAACACCACGAAGATCGTGGTCCAGTTCGAGAGGCCGAACCAGATCAGCGCGAAGATCGCCCAGATCGCGGAGGAGACGGTGTTGGTCACCGTCAGCACCGGCTCGAAGAAGCGCCCGAGGCGCGGGCTCGCGCCGAGCAGCAGGCCGAGCGGCAGCCCCACGAGGGCCGCGAAGGCGAGGCCGGCGCCGATCCGGCCCAGCGTGATGCCGAGATCGGCGGCGAAGCTCGGCGTGGCGACGAGGCCGAGCCACGTGTGCCAGACCCGCGCGGGGCTCGGCAGGACGAAGCTCGGCGCGTGCAGCGATCCGAGCTGCCACGCGGCCAGCGCCAGGGCGAGCAGGGCGAGCCGCTGGAGCAGCACGCCCGCCCGGCGTCCGGCGCCGGACGTCCGCGTCCGCCGGATCAGGCGCGGCGGGGTCTTCACGAGCATCGCGCGCTCGCGGCGGAGAGGCTGATGCGCAGGCGCCGGACCTCCTCGGCGACCTCCGTCGAGAGCGGGTCGCGGGGGTACGGCAGATCGATGGCCCGGACGGTGCCGATCCGGCCCGGCCGCGGGTGCAGGACGACCACCCGGCTCGCCAGCACCACCGCCTCCTCGACGTCGTGCGTGACGAAGACCAGGGTCATCGCCCGCAGACCGGCGATGCGCAGCAGCTCCGCGTGCATCTGCGCGCGGATCTCGGGATCGAGCTTCGAGAACGGCTCGTCGAGGAGCAGGATCTTGGGCTCGGTCACGAGGCTGCGCGCGAGCGCCACCCGGCTGCGCATGCCCCCCGACAATTCGTGCGGGTAGGCGTCGCGGAAGGCCTCCAGCCCGACGAGCCGCAGGGTCTCGTCGACCCGCCGCGCCCGCTCCGCCCGGCCCATGCGTCCGGCCTCGAGGCCGAAGGCGACGTTCTGGGCGGCCGTGCGCCAGGGCAGCAGCCGGTCCTCCTGGAACATGTAGGTCATGGCCCGCCAGTCGCGGAAGGCGTGCGACGGGATGCCGTTCAGGAGGACGGCGCCCTGATCGGGCTCGACCAGCCCGGCGATCATGTTGAGGAGGGTGCTCTTTCCGCAGCCCGACGCGCCCAGGATCGCGACGATCGCGTGCTGCGGGATCGCGATGTCGACGGTGTCGAGGACGTGGAGCGGCCCGCCCTCGCGCCGGTCGAACCACTTGCTGACGTGGTCGAGCTCGACGGCGTTCACGGCTCGCCCCCGTCGACCCGGGCCGGCCGCACCGGCGCCACCACCGCGGTGTCGCGCAGGCTGGCGATGACCTTCTCCAGGGTCATGTCGCGGAACGTCTCGACGTGGCGGCGGGCCACCAGGGCGGCGCTGTCGGCGTCGCCCGCCACGAGGTGCTCGATCATCGCGGTGTGGTCGTTCTCGATGTTCGGCCGCACCCCCTGCACGCCGAAGCCGAGGGCGACGAGGCGGGTCATCTCGTCGAGGAGGCCCGACAGCGTCCGGTACAGGCGCCCGTTCCCCGAAGCCGCGGCGATCGCGAGGTGGAAGCCCCGGTTGGCCTCCAGGAAAAAGTCGATCTGGTTGCCCATCTCCACCGTGATCTTGCGGCGGCAGGCCTGCTCCAGGCGCTCCAGATGCGCCCGGTTCACGCGGCCGGCGGCGCCCCGCGCCGCGAGGGGCTCAAGCTCCATCCGGAGGGCGAAGACCTCGTCGACATCCTTCACGGTCACCGGGCTGACCCGGTAGCCGTGCCGCGGCATCGAGCTGACGAAGCCTTCCTGGGCCAGGCGCTGGAGCGCGATCCGGCAGCTCGCCTTGCCGATCTCGAACCGCTCCATCACCTCGGCCTCGGTGAAGCGCGTGCCGGGCAGGAGGCGGCAGGCGACGATCTCGCGGCGCATCAGGTCGTAGGCCTGGTTGCCCTTGCGCGTGGCGTCGGGGACGGCGAGCACCGTCGTGGTCGGGCGAGCGGGCCGGGACCTGTCATCGCGGGTCGTCATCGCACCTCGCTGTTCGGGCATTGAGGCTCCCACAGCATGCTGTGAGCTGCCCACCACACGCAGGACATGTGCCAACCCCGCGCCGGCCCGCCTGCGCGCGGCGCGCATCGGCAGGCGGAACGATGGTCGGGTGCCGGCATTCGTCGCGCGGTGGGAAGCTCAGATGCGACGCGTGATCAGCTCAGCGCGCGCTGTGGGCATTCCATGCCGTATTTATGCGCAACGTCTCCGCGTTCTGTAAATGGAATGCGCGTCCAATTTTCGCGAAGATGTTGGAAGAAAGAGCTTTTCGCGGCACTCCAAGGCAGAACGATCTGTATTTTATTTGAGCAGTGGGGCCTGCTGCGGGCCGCGTCGGCGACGCCCTACAGGATGTCGGGCTGGCCGCGCCGATGCTCGTGCCCCGCGATGACGCGGCGCAGGAGCCGGGTCAGGGTGTCCTGCTCCGCCGGCGTGAGGGCCTCGACGGTGAGGGCGTGCGCGGCCCGCGCCGCCGGCTCCATCGCGCCGTGGAGCGCGGCGCCTTCGTCCGTCAGCCGGCAGACCTGCGCGCGGCGGTCGAGGGGCGAGGTCGTGCGGCTCACCAGACCGCGGGCCGCGAGGCGCTTCAGGGCGCCGGTCGTCGTCGTCCGGTCAAGGGCGACCGAGCTCGCGAGCGTCGTCTGATCGGCCTCCCCCAGATCGCGCAGCAGCGAGAGCAGGCTGTACTGGAGCGGGGTGACGCGAAACGCGGCACAGCGTTCGGCGAAGAGGCTGACGTGGATCTGGTGCATGCGGCGGGCGAGGAAGCCCGGGCGCTCGGCTAGTGGCCAGTGCCGCGCCTTCGCGTCCGTTGCCGCGCTCGCCGCCCCCGCGGCGACCCCCGCCTCTGCCGACCCCGCAGCGAACCCGGCGTCCGGGACCTCATCCATCGTCCGCCTCCACAGAACGGTTCCAGCCTTGGCACGCGGTGTGCAACGCCGGAATACGAAGCATGCTTCGCTTTTGGCAAGGGCGAGGCCGGCGTGCGCCGGCCGGGACCACGAGGTCGACATGGACAATCGCCGCTATGATCTGGTTCTGCGGGGCGGGCGGGTCATCTGCCCTGCCTCAGGCATCGACGGCATCCGCGACGTGGCGGTGCGGGACGGGCGCATCGCCGCCGTGGCGGAGACGATTTTGCCCTCGGCCGCCGCCGAGGTGGTCGACGTCTCGGGCAAGCTCGTCCTGCCCGGCATGATCGACACCCACGCCCACGTCTACCAGTACGTCACCGGCCGGTTCGGCCTGAACCCCGACATGGTCGGCGTGCGCTCGGGCGTGACCACGGTGGTGGACCAGGGCGGGCCGTCCTGCATGACCCTGCCGGGCTTCCGCCACTTCATCGCCGAGCGCTCGGAGACGCAGGTCCTCGCCTTCCTGTCGGCCTACCTCGTCGGCGGCCTGGAAGGGCATTTCTACCCGAACCTCTACAGCCCGGACGGCGTCGACATCGACGCGACCGTGAAGTCGGCCACCGAGAACCGCGACCTCGTGCGCGGCATCAAAGGCCATGCCGAGATCGGCGGCTTCGCCCGCTGGGGCATCAAGGTGATGGAGATGGCGGCCGAGATCAGCCGGCGCGCCGACCTGCCGCTCTACGTGCATTTCGGCCAGCTCTGGGGCCTGCCGGAATCGGGCGCCAACGGCGAGGATGCCGACACCATCGTCGAGCGGGTGATCCCGCTGCTGCGGCCCGGCGACGTGCTGGCCCATCCCTTCACCCGCCACCCGGGCGGCTTCATCAACGAGCAGGGCGAGGTCCACCACATCATCCGCCGGGCCATGGAGGCCGGGCTGAAGGTCGATGTCGGCCACGGCAGCCACTTCTCCTACCGCGTGGCCCGCGCGTCCCTGCCGGCCGGCGTGATCCCCTACACGCTCGGCGCCGACATGCACGGCTACAACACCGAGGTGCCCGAGGTGACGAAGCCCGCCGGCACCCCGGACGAGCACCACGACGACGAGAACCATCCCTTCCTCGGCCAGGCCCGGTTCAGCCTGACCCAGGCGATGAGCTCGATGATGGCGCTCGGCATCCCGCTGGAGGAGGTGGTGCCGATGGTGACGTCGCACCCGGCCGAGATGCTGCGCATGGGCGACCGGATCGGCGCCCTCAAGGTCGGCTACGCGGCCGACGTCTCGGTGCTGCACGACGATCGCGGCCGCTTCCTGCTGCGCGACAACGAGGACACGCGGGTGATCGCCGACCGTCTGCTGCGCCCGGCCTTCTGCCTGCGCGCGGGGAAGCGCTTCGAGGCCGACTCGCCGATCCTGCCCCAGGCGATCGCGGCCTGAGGTGGCGCCGGTGACCGCCTTCGTCCTCGACGACCCGACCCCGCCGGACCCGCGCCGCCGCTGGGACAGCCTGGACTTCGCGGCCCGGGGCGCCTCCTACGACAACAACGCGGGCGTGCCCGACAGCGCCGCGCAGGTCGCGGCCCGCAACGCGGCCTCCGCGGCCTACCGCGCGGCGCACCCGGCCGGGCTCGACATCCCCTACGCCGCCGGCGCACGCACCGGCTTCGACCTCTACCCGGCGTCGGAGACGGGGGCGCCCTGCCTCGTCTTCGTCCACGGCGGCTATTGGCAGCGCAACGCCCGGGCCGATTTCGCCTGCTTCGCGGAAGGGCTGAACGCCGCCGGCTGGTCGGTGGCGATGCCGGGCTACACCCTGGCACCCGAGGCGAGCCTCACCGGGATCGTCGCCGAGATCGGGGCCGCCCTCGACTGGCTCGCCGCGCACGGGACGGCGCGCGGGATCGGAGGCCCGATCGTCCTCGCCGGCTGGTCCGCGGGGGCGCAGCTCGCCGCGCTCCATCTCGGGCATCCCGCCGTGTCCGCGGGTTTGGCGATCTCCGGCGTCTACGACCTCGCGCCGATCCGCGAGACCTACCTGAACGAGAAGCTCGGGCTGACCGAGGACGAGATCGGGACGCTGTCGCCCCTGCGCCTGCCCGTCGTGCCCAAGCGCATGACGATCGCCTACGGCAGCCGGGAGCTGCCCGCCCTCGTCCGCGACGCGCGCAACCTCCACGCTCTGCGCGGCGCCGCCCACGCGCCGGGCGCCCTGCTGCCGGTTCCGGGCGCCGACCACTTCTCGATCCTCAATGAATTCCGCCGGCCCGACGGCCTGCTGGTCCGCGCCGCCCAGGATGTTCTCGGAGGCGCCCGATGAGCCGCGAGGGCGTCGGGGCTCCGCTGCCCCGCAAGGAGGACGAGCGCCTGATGCGCGGGCGCGGCCAGTATGTCGGCGACCTCCGGCTGCCGGGGATGCAGGACGTCGCCTTCGTGCGCAGCCCGCTCGCCCATGCCCGGATCCGCGCCATCCACGTGCCGGAGGCCTACCGCGACCGCGTCTTCACCGCCGCCGACCTCGACGGCGTGCTGCCGATCCGGGCGGTCTCGGGGCTGCCCGGCTTCAAGGTGTCCGAGCAGCCGGTGCTCGCCACCGACAAGGTCCGGCAGGTCGGCGAATTGGTGGCGATGTGCGTCGCCCCGACCCGCGCGGAGGCCGAGGACATCGCCGCCGCCGTCGTCCTCGACCTGGAGGAGCTGCCGGCCGTCCACGACATGCTGGCCGCGCGCGAGCCGGGCTCCGCCCTCGTCCACGAGCACTGGGGCGACAACGTCTTCCTGGAGACCCTGGTCGACGTCGGCATCGAGGGCGCCCTCGACGCGCCGGTCAAGGTCAGCCGTACCATCTCGACGGGGCGCCAGTGCATGGCGCCGATCGAGGGCCGCGGCACCGTGGTGCAGCTCGATCACCGCCTCGACCAGCTCGTGGTCCACACCGCGAGCCAGATGCCGCACATCGTGCGCAACGGCCTCTCGGAGTGCCTCGGGATCGAGCAGGGGCGCATCCGCATCGTGTCGCCGGATGTCGGCGGCGGGTTCGGCTACAAGGCGATCCTGCTTGCCGAGGACGTGGCGCTGGCGTGGCTCGCGCTCCGCTGCGGCCACCCGGTCCGCTGGCTGGAGGACCGGCGCGAGCACCTGACCGCCAACGCCAATTGCCGCGAGCACCATTACCGCATCACGGCCTACGCGGAGCGGGACGGGACGCTGCGCGGCATCGACTGCGAGGCCACCGTCGATTCCGGCGCCTACTCGGCCTACCCGTTCTCGGCCTGCCTGGAGGCCGCGCAGGTCGCCAGCATCCTCCCCGGCCCCTACGACTTCCCGGCCTATCGCTGCCGCACGTGGTCGGTGGCGACCAACAAGTGCCCGATCCTGCCCTACCGGGGCGTCGCGCGCACCGGCGTCTGCTTCGCCTTGGAACTGGTGCTCGACGCCGTCGCCCGCGCGGCGGGGGTCGCGCCCGAGACCGTGCGCGAGAAGAACCTCGTGCGGCCCGGGCAGATGCCGTTCGAGAACATCACGAAGAAGCACTTCGACAGCGGCGACTACCCGGAGGCGCTCGCCCGGGCGCTGAAGGCCGTCGACGTGGCGGCGGTCCGCGCCCGCCAGCGTGAGGGCGAGGCGGACGGGCGCCGGATCGGCCTCGGCCTCGCGATCTACTGCGAGCAGGCCGCGCACGGCACCTCGGTCTATTCCGGCTGGGGCATCCCGATGGTCCCCGGCCACGAGCAGGCGAGCGCCCGCCTCACCCCGGACGGCGGCCTGGAATTGCGAATCGGCGCCCATTCCCACGGCCAGGGCCTGGAGACGACGCTGGCCCAGGTCGCCCACGAGATCCTGGGCGTCCCGGTGGCGCGCACCCGCCTCGTCCACGGCGACACCGCCATGACCCCCTACTCCACCGGCTCCTGGGGCTCCCGCGTGATGGTGATGGCGGGCGGCGCGGTGGCGGCGGCCTGCGAGGAACTGCGGGCCCGGGCCGTGCGGATCGGCGCCCACCTGCTCCAGGCGCGGCCCGAGGAATGCCGGTTCGAAGGTGGCCACGTCGTCGGCCCCACGGGCGATGTCCCGCTCGAGGCGATCGCCCGCACCTGGTACCGCCGCCCGCAGGACCTCGCGCCCGACACCGATCCCGGCGGGCTCGAAGTCACTGCCGGCTACAAGCCGGTGCGCGATTCCGGCACCTTCTCGTACGCGGCGCACGCGGCCGTGGTGGCGGTCGATCCCGATCTCGGGGCGGTGGAGATCCTCGACTACGTCATCGTCGAGGACGGCGGCACGCTGGTGAACCCCCTCGTGGTCGACGGCCAGATCTACGGCGGCCTCGCGCAGGGGATCGGCACGGCCCTGTTCGAGGAGATGCGCTTCGACGCCCGCGGCCAGCCGCTGGCCTCGACGTTGGCCGACTACCTCCTGCCGGGCGCCCCCGACGTGCCGATGGCGCGCATCGAACACATGGAGACGCCCTCGCCCTACACGCGCTTCGGCCAGAAGGGCATCGGCGAGGGCGGCGCCATCGCGCCGCCGGCGGCGCTCGCCAACGCCGTGAACGACGCCCTCGCGCCGCTCGGCGTCGAGCTGCTGCATTCGCCCCTCACCCCCCGACGGATCGTGGAGGCGGTGCTCGCCACCCGCGCGCCCGCCGAGACCGCGCGGGAGGCCGCATGAAGCCCGCCGCCTTCGCCTGGGAGCGCCCCGACAGCCTGCCCGCGCTGCTGGCGCGCCTCGCCGAGGCCCCCGCGGGCGTGAAGCTGATCGCGGGGGGCCAGTCCCTCGGGCCGATGCTGAACCTGCGCCTCGTCGAGCCCGCCCTCATCCTCGACATCACCGGCGTGCCCGAACTCCGGGACGCGCGGGTCGAGGGCGACACGCTCGTCCTCGGGGCCTGCGTGACCCATGCCGACATCGAGGACGGGCGCGTCCCGGACCTCACCGGCGGCGCGCTGCGGCGGGTCGCCGCCGCGATCGCCTACCGGCCGGTCCGCAACCGCGGCACGATCGGCGGCAGCCTCGTCCACGCCGACCCGGCCGCCGACTGGGTGAGCGCCCTGACCGCCCTCGGCGCCGAGGTCGAGATCGCCGGGCGGAGCGGCCGCCGCACCCTGCCGGTGGAGCATTTCGTGAACGGCGCCCTCGAAGTGGCGCTCGGCGCGGACGAGATCCTGGTCGCGGTGCGCGTCCCGGCGCTGCCGGCGGGCGCGGCCTGGGGCTACGTCAAGCACTGCGCGAAGATCGGCGAGTTCGCCCACGCCATCGGGGCCGTGCGCCTCGAGCCCGGCGCGGGCCGGGGCCGGGCCGTGATCGGCGCGGTCGAGGGGCCGCCCGTGCTCCTGGCCGATGCCCGCCCGCTCTTCGGCGGCCGCATCGGCGCCGACTTCGCCGCGCGCTTCGACCCCCGGGCCGCCGACCAAGCCCTGCGGGAGGCTGGCATGGCCGATGCGGTCGAGCGGCACATCCACGTCACCGTCCTGAGCCGCGCGGTGGCCGCGGCGGCCGCGCCCGATCCCCGCGCCAACACCCTTCCGGAGGCCGCATGAGCGCCGCGCTGGCCGAACCCGGGACGTCGCGCATGGCCCTGGCGCTGACGGTGAACGGCCGGGCCGTGCGGGTCGCGGCCGAGCCGCGCAGCCACCTCGGCGACGTGCTGCGCGACGGGCTCGACCTCACCGGCACGCATCTGGGCTGCGAGCACGGCGTCTGCGGCGCCTGCACGGTCCTGCTCGACGGCGAGCCGGCCCGCGCCTGCCTCACCTACGCGGGGGCCTGCGCGGGCGCCGCGGTCACGACGATCGAGGGCCTCGACGCGGACGCGATCGCGGGCGAACTGCGGGCCGCCTTCAACCGCGAGCACGCGCTCCAGTGCGGCTACTGCACGCCCGGGATGCTGGTGGCCGCCCGCGATTTGGTCTTGCGGCTGCCCGAGGCCGACGAGCGGCGGATCCGCGTCGGCCTGTCGGGCAACCTGTGCCGCTGCACCGGCTATGCCGGCATCGTCCGGGCCGTGATGGCGGTGATCGCGGAAAGGCGCGGGCGCGGCATCCCCCCGGAGACCGGTGCGGCGCGGCCGCTCGGCCCGGTCGGCGCCCGGATCGGCGACGCGGCTTTCGCGCCCCTGGAACCGCCGGCGGATCGGATCGCCCCGGCGGCGCCCGCGGCCGTCGCGGACCTGTCCGACGCGTTCACCCCGGCCCACGGCTTCACGCAGGTGCTCGACCTCCTCCACCCGCCGGAGGCCGTCTTCGCCCTGCTGGGCGACATCGCGGCGGTCGCCGCCTGCCTGCCGGGCGCGGTGCTCACGGCGCGGCCCGCCCCCGACACGGTCGAGGGCGGCCTGCAGGTGCGGATCGGGCCGATCGCCGCGACGTTCCGCGGCCGCGCCCGCCTCGCGCGGGACGAGGCCGCCCGGACCGGCGCGGTCCACGGGGCCGGCACCGACGCGGGCGGCCGCTCGGCGACCGAGGGCCGGATCCGCTACCGGGTCGAGGCTGGGCCGACGCCCGGCACCGCCCGGGTCGAACTCGACGTCGGCTACACCCTGACCGGGCCGCTCGCGCAGTTCGGCCGGCCCGGCCTCGTGCGCGACCTCGCCGGCCGCATCGCCGCGGAGTTCACCCGCAACCTCGATGCCCGGCTCTCGGGTGTCGCAGCGCCGGTGCCCGTCGGCCTCAACCCGCTCCGCCTGCTCCTCGGCCTCGCCCGCGCGCGCCTCGCCGCGTGGTTCGGCCGCGCCTGATCCCATCCCGCCCCAACGCACCGGAGACACGCGAATGCTAGGCAGGTTCACCCTCACGACCGCGATCCTGCTGGCGCTGACGGCCACCGGCGCACGGGCGGAGGCGATCCGCATCGGCGTCAACGAGCCGCTGACCGGGCCGTTCGCGGCCTCGGGCACCTACGTGGTCAACGGCGCCAAGATCGCCGCCGACGAGATCAACGCCAAGGGCGGCGTCCTCGGGAAGAAGCTCGAACTCGTGATCGAGGACAACAAGAGCAACCCGACCGAGGCCGCCGCGGTCGCCGAGAAGCTGATCACCAGCGATAAGACCCCGGTGATGATGGGCGCCTGGGGCTCCAGCCTGACGCTGGCTGTGATGCCCAAGCTCGCGGATTACGAGACGCCGATGCTGGTCGAGACCTCCTCGTCCGGCAAGATCACGACCTCCGGCAACCCCTACGTGTTCCGGATCTCGCCGCCCTCGTCGCTCGAGGCCGAGACCTTCGCGCCCATGGTCGGCCGCCTCGGGCTGAAGAAGGTCGACTTCCTTGTCCTCAACAACGATTTCGGCCGCGGCGCCGCGACCGATTTCGGCAAGATGCTCAAGGACAAGGGCGTGACGGTCGGCCTCGTCGAGACCATGGACCAGGGCGCGCAGGACATGAGCGCCCAGCTCGCCAAGCTGAAGGCGTCGGATTCCGACACGATCATGATCACGAGCTCGGTCGATCAGCTCGTGCTGCTGTTCAAGCAGATGGCGGCGCTCGGCCTGAAGAAGCGGGTCATCACCACCGGCGGATCCCAGAACCCGGACCAGATCATCGCCCAGGCCGGCGCGGCCGCCGACGGCACGATGCACCTGACGACCTTCCTGCCCTGGTCGCCCGACAAGACGCCGGACCCGAAGGCTACCGAGGCCTTCATCGCCGCGTGGAAGACGCGCGGCTTCGACTTCGCCGGCGTCACCGAGAGCTTCCGCGGCTACGACGGCATCCGCGCGATCGCCCACGCCATCGAGAAGGCGGGTTCGGCCGATCCGTCCGCGATCACCAAGGCCTTCTGGTCGGTCGACTTCGTCGGGCTCAACGGGCCGATCCGCTTCGCCAAGGCCGGCCCCGCCGGGAAGGAGAGCGGCCAGAGCAAGCCCGACGTCTACCTCATCGAGATCAAGAACGGGACGGTGATCGTGCCGGCGCTGTGAGCGCCCCTGGGCCGGCGCTCTGATGCCGGCCCCCTCGCCCGTCCGCCGGCCTCCGGGCCGGGGCGCACCCTCGGAGGCCGCCCGTGAACGAACTGATCCAGCACCTCGTCAACGCCCTCATCCTCGGCGGCACCTACGCGCTGCTGGGGATCGGCCTGACGCTGATCTTCGGGATCATGAACGTCGTGAACTTCACCCACGGCGCGCTCTACACGGTCGGCGCCTACGTCATGTACCTCGCGGTCGCCGCGCTGGGACTGAACTTCTTCCTGGCGCTTCCTGTGGCGATCCTCGGCGGGCTCCTGCTCGGGGCCGCGATCGAGTTGCTGCTGCTGCGCCCGTTCCGAGGCTCGGACATCGACACCACCATGCTGGTGATGATCGGCGCCGGCATCGTCCTGCAATCGGGCACGCTCTGGACCTTCGGCGGCGTCGCCAAGGCGATCCCCGCGCCCTTTCCCGAGGCGCCGCTCCAGGTCGGCCCGGTCTCGGTGTCGTGGCTGCGGCTGTTCGTGCTCGGGGCGGCGCTGACGCTGATCGCCCTCACCTACGCGCTGATCAATCGGACCAAGCTCGGTCTCGCCATGCGCGCCGCCTTCCAGGATTCCGACACGGCGGCGCTGATGGGCGTCGACGTCCGCCGGATCTACACCGCGACCTTCGCCCTCGGCTCGTCGCTCGCCGCGGCCGCCGGCGCGCTCCTCGGTCCCGTCTACGTGGTGTTCCCGCAGATGGGCGGCCTCGCCGAGCTCAAGGCCTTCGCCATCGTCATCCTGGGCGGGCTCGGCAACGTCACCGGCGCGGCGATCGGCGGCTTCATCCTGGCGCTCGCCGAGGAACTGGGCGCCGGCTACGTCTCCTCCGGCTACCGGGACGCGATGGGCTTCCTGATCATCATCGCGGTCCTGCTCTGCAGGCCGACCGGGTTGTTCGCCAAGGCGGAGCGCGTCGGATGAACCGGCTCCTCCCCCTCGCCCTGCTCGCCGGCCTCGTCGCCCTGCCCCTGGGGCTCGGCGCCAACCCCTACCTTCTCAACGCGCTGATCGTGACCGGCATCCTGACGATCGGCGCCATGAGCCTGAACCTGCTCCTCGGCCTCACCGGGCAGCTCAGCCTCGGCCACATCGCGTTCTTCGGGATCGGCGCCTACGTCAGCGCGCTGACCAGCCTCGGCTTCGACGTGGATCTCGGCTTCGGCATCCGGGCGGTCCACGAGCCCTGGCCGGCGGTGGTCGGCCTCCTGCTGGCGACGGCGGCGGCGGGCGCTTGCGGCTACCTGATCGGGCGGCTCTCCTTCCGGGTGCGGGGCGCCTACTTCGTCATTGTGACGATCTCGTTCGCCGAGGTCGTGCGGCTCGTGGCGCTCAACTGGGTGGAGCTGACGCAAGGGCCGCTGGCGCTCACCAACATCCCGGCCATCACCCTCGGCCTGCCGGGCCTCGGGATGTGGACCCTCAAGACCAAGCTCCAGAACTACTACCTCGTGCTGGCCGTGGGGACGCTCTGCTACGCCGTGATCGCCCGCCTGGTCGGCGGGCGCTTCGGCCGGGCGATGCGGGGCCTCAAGGAGAACGAGCCGCTGGCGCTCTCGGTCGGCATCAACGCCACGCGCACGCTGACGGTGGCGGCGGTGATCTCGGCCGCCATGGCCGGCGCGGCCGGCAGCCTCTACGCCCATTACCTGCGGATCATCGATCCCGACGTGTTCCTGTTCGCCACCACGGTCACCATGGTCATCATGGTGGTGGCGGGCGGCAAGGGCACCCTGCTGGGCCCGGTCGTCGGCGGCCTGATCTTCGGCCTGCTGCCGGTGGCGCTCCGCCCGGTCATGGCGCCGGAGGCGCAGTGGATCGTCTACGGCCTCGTGCTGATCGTGATCCTGTTCGTGATGCCGCGGGGCATCGTGCCGGGACTGGCGGCGCTGCTGGGCCGCCGGCCGGCCCCGGCCGCGCCCGTCCTCGAGGCCAACCCGGCGGTGCAGCGATGAGCGCGATCCTCTCCGTCGAGCATGTCGGCGTCCGCTTCGGGGGCCTCGTCGCCATCGCCGACCTGCATTTCGACGTCCGGGCCGGCGAGATCGTCAGCCTGATCGGCCCGAACGGGGCCGGCAAGACGACGGCCTTCAACGTGATGACGGGCTTCCTCAAGCCCAGCCAGGGCGCGGTCCACTTCCGCGGCACGTCCCTGAAGGGCCTGCCGCCGCACGCGATCACGCGGCTCGGCCTCGCCCGCACCTTCCAGCGCACCAGCGTCTTCCCGGACGACACGGTGTTCGACAACGTGATGATCGGCCTGCACCAGATGGGCGCCGCGGCGGGCCGCGCGCCCGTTCTGGACGCGCTCCTCGGCCGCGCGGGGGCCGGCGAGAGGCAGCTGCGCGCCCGGGCCGCGGCGCTCCTCGACTGGGTCGGGCTCGCCGGACGGGCGCAGGAGAAGGCCGGCGCCCTCGCCTACGGGGAGCAGCGCCTCGTCGGCGTGGCGCTGGCGCTCGCCACCGAGCCCGCCATGCTGCTTCTCGACGAGCCGGTCTCGGGGATGAACGCTTCCGAGACGCGGGTCTTCGTGCGCCTGATCCGGCAGATCCGGGAGCGCGGCGTCACCATCCTGCTCGTCGAGCACGACATGCCGATGGTGATGGAGGTCTCCGACCGCATCGTCGTCCTCAACTACGGGCGCCTGATCGCCGAGGGGCCGCCGGACCGGATCCGCAGCGACCCGGCGGTGATCGAGGCCTATCTCGGCCAGGGCAGCGCCGCCCGGCAGGCCGCCGCGGCTGCCGCGCAGGAGGCGGTCCATGCTTGAGATCCGCGACCTCGTCTGCGGCTACGGCCACGTCACGGCTCTGAAGGGGCTCACGATCGACGTGCGCGCGGGCCAACTCGTCGCCCTCGTCGGCGCCAACGGCGCCGGCAAGTCCACGACGCTCCGGGCGATCTCCGGGCTCGTCCCGCCGCGCTCCGGCGCGATCCGGTTCGCCGGCCGGGACATCGCGGGGGCGGAGCCCCGCCGGATTTTGGCGGCGGGCATCGCCCATTGCCCGGAGGGCCGGCGCGTCTTCCCGCAGATGACGGTCGCCGAGAACCTCGCCATGGGCGCCTACCTGCGCCGCGACCGGGCGGCGGTCGCGGCGGACCTGGCGCGCATCTACGGGGAGTTCCCGCGCCTCGCGGAGCGCCGCGACCAGGCGGCCGGCACGCTGTCGGGCGGCGAGCAGCAGATGCTGGCGATCGGCCGCGCGCTGATGGGGCGCCCGAAGCTCGTGCTGTTCGACGAGCCCTCCCTGGGGCTCGCCCCCAACATCGTCGAGCGGATGTTCGCGGTGATCGGCGCGATCCGCGACGCCGGCACGACCGTGCTCCTCGTCGAGCAGAACGCCTTCGCGGCCCTCGAACTCTGCGACTACGCCTACCTCCTCGAGACCGGCCGCATCGTCCTCGAGGGGCGCGGGCAGGACCTCATCGCCGATCCCCACGTTCGGGACGCCTATCTCGGTGGCTGAGCGGGATCTGCCGGGGCGGATCCGCCTCGGCCCGGTCGACCTTCTCGGCGACCGGGACCTGCTCCCCGTCAACGCGGGCGGCCGCCGCCTGCTCCTCGTCCGGGACGGCGCGCGGATCGTGGCCGCCGAGCGCGCCTGCCCGCACGAGGGGGCCGACCTCGCCCTCGGACGCTGCGTCGCGGGCCGGCTGCACTGCCCCCGGCACCAGGCCTCGTTCGACCTCCGGGACGGTGCCGTCTCGCCGGGCTGGTCGTTCCGGGCCCTGCGCCTGTCCGCGGTCGAGGCGGCGCCGGACGGGCTCTGGCTCAGGACCGGCTCCGGCCTTCTCGCGCCGGACACCGCGCCGCCGGGCGGCCGCGGATTCCCGGCCGGCCCGGAGATCCGACGGTAGAGCGACCGAGATCAGCCGATCCGTCTCGCTCTACGGCAGCGAGGTCGGGATCGCGGCGCTCACCGCCTGTCTCGTGCGGACGAACGGCCCGCACGCGCGCCTGCTCGCGCGGGGACGCATCGCGAGGACGGTCGCGGGTCCCTCCGGCCGCTGAGGATCGGCGCTGATCGCCCGTCCGAAGGTGTCGGCCCAGGACAGCCTCGTCACGTTGTCCGGGGTCGGAGCGGGCGGAGCTTCCCGGTCGGCCGCCCGGCCGCGCTTGCGGGCCGCGGCACCGATCCACCGCACGATCAGGGGACCCTTCGCGTCGAACGTCGGATCGGACGCGGTCCGGCCGATGCCTCGTCTCTGACGGCGATGAACCATGGAATTCCCTCGAATCGACTTGGGAGGGCCGCGCGCGCGGTCCGACGGACGTCACCGCCCGCGATCACCGGACCGTCGCCGCGACGGCAGCGGTGTGAAGCGCGGGCCGCGCGGGCTGGCGGGCGCCCTCGCCCAGCATCCGATCCCGTCCGCGTGGTCTCCAACTGCATGTCCGGGCGCGCGCGATCGAATTCCTCGACCCGTGGCTTAGCCGATCGGAATGGCTTCGTGGACCAGTCCACATGGACTGGTCCATGACCCGTGACGGCGCCTGTGCGGTTGCTCTAGACAGGATCCGCATGGCGCAGGAAGCAATCCTCATCATCGATGACCACGCGCTGTTCCGGTCCGGCATCGTCTCGATGCTGTCGACGGCGTTCGATGAGATCCCGGTTCTCGACAGCCCATCGCTGCACGAGGCGCTCGCCATCGTGGCCGTCGTCCCGACGATCGTCCTCCTCGACATCCAGTTGCCGGGCATCGGCGGGCTCGAGGGGATGGGCCTGCTCCAGCAACGCTGGCCGGCCGCCCGGATCGTCGTCGTGTCCGGCCTGGATCTGCCCGATACCGTCAGCACGGCTCTGGCGCAGGGCGCCTGCGCGTTCCTGTCCAAGACCGACCGCCCCGAGCGGATGATGACGGTCCTGCGCGAGATGCTCGCCCGGTCGTCCGCGGTCCCGCAGGTCGGGGGCGCCCTCTGCCCGACGCTCACGCCGCGGCAGGCCGAGGTGCTGACCCTCGTCGGGCGCGGATTGTCCAACAAGATGATCGGACGCAATCTCGGTCTGTCGGAACACACGGTCCGCGGCCACGTGCAGGGTCTGCTGTCGGTCCTGGGGGTGACCCGGCGCGCCGAGGCGGTGTTCAAGGCGCAGCAGTTCGGCCTGATCCGATGAGCCCGTCGCAGGAGGAGCGGATCGCGGCCGAGCAGTTGCGCCTCGTCCTGGACGGCGTCACGCAGTCGGTCGCCGTCGGTTTCCTCGTCTCGACGCTCATGCTGGCCGTGCTGTGGACGCTGGTGCCCCACGCCGTCCTGCTGAGCTGGTACGGCGCGTTCCTCGTCGAGCGGTTCGGGGCGGCCGCCTACGCGCGTCGGGTCCGCGCCGCGATCGGCGAGCCCGACCGCGCCCGCCGGGTCGAGCGGGTCATCTTCCTGAGCAAGATCGTCGAGGGCGCGATCCTGGGATCGCTGATCTGGATCGCGCTGCCGCTCCAGGTCCCGGCGGTGAGCATCCTGACCATGTCGCTGCTGGGCGCGACCTGCAGCAACGGCGTCTCGCTCCTGGCGCCGCGGCGGCACCTCTACCTCGCCCTCGTCGTGCCCGTCGCCGTCCTGGCCGCGGGAACCCTCTGGTCGCTCGGCGGCGCGCCCTACCGGGCCCTGGCAATCTGCTCGATCCTGTTCGTGGTCGGGCAGTACGGTCAGGTCGTGCTCGCCAGCCGCCGCGTGCGGGAATCGATCGAGCTCCGCTTCGAGAACGCGGCCCTCGTGGAGCAGCTGCGCGCGGAGACCGCCGCGGCGCACCGGGCCCGCCGCGACGCCGAGCACGCCAACACCGCGAAGTCGCAGTTCCTCGCGGCGGCCAGCCACGACCTGCGCCAGCCGGTCCACGCCCAGGGCCTCTTCCTCCAGGCGCTGAGCCAGACGGATCTCGCCGCGCCGCAGCGGCGGATCCTGCAGAACGCCCAGACCGCGAACGTCGCGTCGACCGACATGCTCAACACGCTTCTGGACTTCTCGCGCCTGGAGGCCGGAGTCATCACGCCGCGGCCCCGCGCCTTCGAGCTCCAGCCGCTCCTCGACAAGATCGAGAACGAGCTGGCGCCGCTGGCCGACGCCAAGCGCCTGATCTATCGGACGCCCCAGACGGACCTGGCGATCGTCTCGGACCCGGCCCTGCTGGAGCTGGTCCTGCGCAATCTCGTCCTCAACGCCATCCGGTACACCGAGCGCGGCGGCGTCCTCATCGGCTGCCGGCGCCGGCGCGCGGGCGTGTCGATCGAAGTCTACGACACCGGGATCGGCATCCCGGTCGACAAGCGCGAGGACATCTTCCGGGAGTTCTACCAGCTCGGGAATCCGGAGCGCGATCGTCACAAGGGTCTGGGGCTGGGACTCGCGATCGCGCGCGGGATCGCCGCCTCGCTCGATCACCCGCTCTCCCTCTCGTCGAAGGTGGGGAGCGGCAGCGTCTTCCGCATCCTCGTCCCCCGGACGCTCGATGCTGGGCGGGACGCCAGGCTCGACGACGCGCCCGCGGCCGCCATCGCGGAGAGCGGTGGCCTGGTCGGCGCCCGCATCCTGATCGTCGACGACGATGCCATCGTCCGCGACGCGATGGTGGCGCTCCTCTCCGGCTGGGGTTGCCTGTGCTGGGCCTTCGAGGATCCGACCGACGTCACCGAACGGCCGCCGCAGGGGCCGCCGCCGGACGCACTGATCTGCGACTACCGACTGCGCAGGGGCCAGACCGGCGCCGAAGCCATCGCGACGCTGCGGCAGCATTGGGGACGGCCGATCCCGGCGATCCTCATCACCGGCGACACCGCGCCCGTCCGCATGCGGGAGGCCTTGGACAGCGGGGTCCCTCTGATTCACAAGCCGGTCCGGCCCGACCTTCTCCAGAAGGCGCTCGCCGCGCTGATCCCGCCGGGCCGGCCACCCGTCGGTCCCTTGGGCGCGGAGGTTCGGCGCGGACCGGAGACGACGGATCTCGTCCGCGCGGAGGGATAGCCGGCGCCTCACGCGGCGCCGCGGACCCTCGAACGCCCGCCGCGCCGCCGTCGCGGTCTCGCCGCGCGGCTGGCGCGAGCGTCAGCGGGACGGCTCGGCGGCAGCCTCGGTCCAGCTCGGGAGCGGGAAGGTTCGATCGTAGGCGAGATTGAACACGAAGGCGTAGGCCACGTAGAAGGCCGCGATCGCCAGATCCATGAAGAAGGCCTCCACGAGGCCGATGCCGAGATACCACGCGATCGGCGGCAGCAGGATCAGGAGCAGCCCCGCCTCGAACAGCACCGCGTGGGCGACCCGCAGGACGAGGCTCTTGCGCGTGTGCCCGGCGAGCCGCTGCATCGTCCGGTCGAAGCCGAGATTGTAGACGTAGTTCCAGCTCGTCGCGACGAGGGCGCTGCCGATTCCGATCACGCCCATGTCGGCGGCGTGCAGGCCGAAGGCCGCGGTCCCGAGCGGGACGATGAGGAGCAGCCCGATCACCTCGAACAGGATGGCGTGGCGAATGCGGTCGCGGGTGGTGCGCATGGTCTCGCTCTCGAGAGGCGGATTGGTCGGCCGCTCTCTATCTGCGATAAGGCGATCCACAAGTTAGGAAGTATCGGGTAATCAGATAGATGGCGGTCTCGCTCGACCAGCTCCAGGCTTTCGTGGCGGCGGCCGAGGCCGGGTCGTTCTCGGGCGCGGCGCGGGTGCTGCGGAAGGCGCAGTCGGCCGTCAGCACGCAGGTGGCTAACCTCGAGACGGATCTGGGGCTGGCGCTGTTCAGCCGCGCGGGCCGGAACCCGGTGCTGACCCCGGCGGGCGAGCGGCTGCTGCTGGAGGCGCGCGTGGTGCTCGACCGGCGGGAGCACCTGATCGGTGTGGCGAGCAGCCTGGAGCAGGGCGTCGAGAACCGGCTGGTGGTCGCCATCGACGAGCTCTACCCCGAGCACGCCCTCGGCGCCCTCTTCGCCAGCTTCGCCCAGCGCTTCCCCTTCGTGGAGCTCGAGCTGCTCTTCCCGCTGATGGAGGATGTCAGCCGCATGGTCCGGTCGGGCGCCGCCGACCTGGGCGTGATGTGGCGCCAGGAGGAGCTCCCGACGGAGCTCGGGTTCCGGACCATCGGCTGGGTGCCGCTCAAGCTGGTCTGCGGCCGCGATCACCCGCTCGCGAAGGAGCGGGTGGCGTGGGAGGAGCTGAAGCGCCACCGCCAAATCCTCGTGGCCGCCCGCGGCGACGGGGCGGAGAAGCGCCGTCTGCGGGTCGCCGCCGAGGTCTGGTGGGTGGAGAGCCACTGGGTCATCCTGGAGATGGTGAAGCACGGGATCGGCTGGGCCTTCGTCACCGACCACGTCATCGCCGCGTCCCTCACGGCGCCGTACCTCGTGACGCCCGACCTCCAGTTCGATGAGGGCGACTGGCCGATCGCCCTGGAACTGGTCTGGCACAAGCAGCGGCCCTGCGGCCCCGCCGCGGCCTGGCTCCGCGAGCGTTTCGCCGCGGAGCGCGTCGGGATCCACCCGGGCGGGACCTGAGCGCGGTGCGGGACGGACGCCCGCCGGGCCCCGCCTCGGCGACACGCCGCTGTCGACGGTCCTGACGGGCCGGCGAGATCCCCGCCGTCGAGGACGTCCACCCCGCGGGTCTAGACGCAAAAGACCTTCCGTGCTTCTATCCATTCGAAATTCCTATGGGTCGGCCCATGGAACTCCGGCATCTTCGCTACTTCGCCGCGGTGGCGGAGCATCTCAGCTTCACCGCCGCCGCCCAGAGCCTGGGCGTGTCGCAGCCGCCGCTGAGCCAGCAGATCCGCGATCTCGAGGTGGAGATCGGCGTCAACCTGTTCGAGCGCTCGAGCCGGCGCGTCGTCCTGACCGCGGCGGGCGAGGATTTCCTCGGGAACGCGCGGGCGGTCCTCGCGCAGGTCGCCGATGCCGTCGACCGGGCGCGGACGATCGGCACCGGAACGGCCGGCATCCTCAACATCGGCATGACGAGTTCCGTCCTCGCGGGGCCGGCCGGTTGCCTGATCCGGGCCTTCGAGCAGCGCTTCCGGGCGGTGGACGTGCGCATCCACGAGATGGCGCCGGCCGACCAGATCGCGGCCCTCAAGGCGAACCGGACGGATCTCAGCTTCCTCCGCAGCCCCCCCGAGGATCCGGATCTCGTCGCCCACCTGGCGTGGCCGGAGCGGCTCTGCGTGGCCGTGCCGCGCGAGCACACCCTCGCCGCCGGTCGCAGTGTCGCGATCGACGTCTTCCGCAGCGAGCCGCTGATCTCGCTCGGCCTCGAGAGCTCGCGCTTCGCAGCGGATATCTACCAAGCCTGCATCGCGCGCGGGTTCACGCCGAGCATCTCGCAGCAGGTCCGCGAGGCCTCGTCGCTGATCAACCTGGTCGCGGCGGGCTTCGGTCTCGCCATCATCCCGGAATTCGTCGGCCGACCGAGGCATCCGGACGTCGTCGTCCTGCCGATCAAGCCGCCGTTCCTGTCGGCGGACGTCTACGCGCTGCATCATCAGCGCCGGAACCCGGTGATCGACAATTTTCTCGGGCTGATCCGCGAGGAGGCCCCGGGCTTGATCGCGCGCTTCCAGAGGCGGTGACGCCCTTCGTCTCCGCACCCGCTCGCCGGCGCCGTCCGCGACCGTCTCCGAGGCAGCGTCCTGCGCGCAGGCGCCACCCCGAAGCCACCCCGAAGCCACCCCGAAGCCACCCCGAAAGCCAACGCGAAACCACGCGACAGCCCGCAGCGGCGTTCCCGGTGGCGTCCCCGGCGGCGCCTGTCTCAATCCTCGACGAGCCGGCGCAGCCGGGTCCGATGCAGGCACACCTGTCGGCCGCCGTCGCGTCGCAACACCCCGTCCTCCTCCAGCTGCGAGAGGGTGCGCGATACGGTCTCGATGGTCAGGCCGAGGTAGTCGGCGATGTCGCGGCGGGTCATCGGCAGCGCGAAGGTGCCGGCGGCGCCGAGGCGGTCATCGACCTCCAGCAGGAAGGCGGCGACCCGCTCCTGGGCCGAGCGCCGTCCGAGCAGGAGCGCCAGGTCCTGGGCGTGTCGCAGGTCGCTCGTGGCCATGCTCCAGAGTCGGCAGGCGACCTCGGCCCGCCCGGTCGCGGCGCGCTCGACCTGTCGTCGCTTGAAGATCAGCACCTTGGTGCTGGTGAGGGCCTCGGCGGTCTGGCGATTGATCTCGCCCTGCCCGAGCCCGAACAGGTCGCCGGGCAGGTGGAAGCCCGTGATCTGGCGGCGCCCGTCGCTCAGGACCCGGTGGGTGCGCACCGCGCCGCTGAGGACCTTGTAGACGAACTCGGCCTCCTCGCCCTCTCCGTAGATCTCCTCCTCGCGGGCGTAGGAGAACGGTGTCCCGACGACGTCGGGGCATCCCGCGAACAGGGTGCTCCCCTCGATCTCCGGGACGGGAGCGGGACGGGCTGCGGGCCCCTCCGGTGCTGTCCGTGCCGTGAACTCGGTGCTCATCGCTGCGCTCCTCGCCTGCGTCGGTCGGGACGAGATTGGCAGCGGGCGGGAGGCGGAGAAATTCCGGTCGGAGCCTTAAGGCGCGCCCCTTAAGGGCAATCCCGTAGTCGCGTGTGCCGGCCGGATGCCCGCGGCCGCGGCGGCGACGGGCGCGCCTCAGACGGAGCGCGCCTGGGGCGACACGAAGAGCCGCCACAGCGCGTACGCGGCCAGCGCGGCCACGGCGAGCCCGGTCAGGCCGTGCACCCACACGGGTGCCGTCGCGTCGGCGAAGCCGAGAAGCCAGGGCGCCATGGCTGCCCAGAACCCGAGGGCGACGTTGAGGTATTCCTCCCAGGCGCAGGTCACGCCGAGGGCCAGAAGTGCGACCACGGTGATGGCGCCCCCGGTCACGAAGGCGTTGCGCGCGGCGGCCGTCTCGTAGCCCAGATTCAAGTACCACGGTGCGAGGAGGAGCGCGACGCCCAGGAGCATGTTGAGCGCGTTCGGGACCATATCCGCCGTTCGGTTCTCGATCGTTCTCACCGGATTCCCCGCGCGGGCTGACGGCATCGGCGGCCCGATGTCCGGGCGCCCGAGCCCTGAGCGACAGACGACCTGCCATCTTTCACGGGCCGAGCATCCGGTATCCGTGCGACCGGTCATTGATCTGGCTCAAGTCGATCGCGGCTTGCCCGCGTGTCGGGATCCGGCAAGCTTGGCGCGGCCGCGGATTTGCTGCGCGCTGTGGGTGGCAGACTCGATTGTCGAGATTGTCGTCGCCGATGGGACGCGCGCGTCGGCGAGATCCGCGTCCTCCCGTCGGACCGGGCGGACGCGGATCTCGGCCGTGGCCACCCTCAGGCGGCGCGGACGGTTGCGAGGAAGCGGGCGACCTCGGCGCCGAGATGCTCGGATTGCCGCGACAGCTCCGAGGCCGCCGACAGGACCTGCGAGGCCGCCGCCCCCGTCTCCTCCGAGGCCTGCGCAACGCCGGCGATGTTGCCCGTCACTTCGTTCGTCCCCGCCGAGGCCTGCGCCACGTTGCGCACGATCTCCTGGGTCGCTGCACCCTGCTCCTCGACGGCCGCCGCGATCGAAGTCGCCACGCTGTCGATCTCCCGGATCCGGCCGGTGATCCCGCCGATCGCCGTCACCGCCTGCGCGGTCACACCCTGGACCTCGCCGATCTGGCGCGCGATCTCCTCGGTCGCCTTGGCGGTCTGCTCGGCCAGCGCCTTCACCTCGGAGGCCACCACCGCGAAGCCCCGCCCGGCCGCGCCGGCGCGGGCCGCCTCGATCGTGGCGTTGAGCGCCAGCAGGTTGGTCTGGCCGGCGATGCCGGAGATCATCCCGACCATGTCGCCGATCCGCGCGGCGTTCTGGCTGAGCGCCTGGACGAGGTGGGCGGTCTGGTCGGCCTCGCCGACCGCGGCCTGGGCAAGGTGGGCCGAGCCGGTCACCTGCCGGCCGATCTCCTGCACGGACGAGCCGAGTTCCTCGGCCGCGGCCGCGACCGTGTTGACGTTGGTCGAGGCCTCCTCGGCGGCCGCGGCCACGCTGGTCGATTGCGCAGCGGTCTCCTCGGCGGTGGCGGTCATCTGCTGGGCGGTGGCCTGGAGCTCGGTGGCCGAGGACGAGACCAGGCCGACGATCCCGCCGACGGCGCGCTCGAAGCCGTCGGCGAGCTCGACCATGGTGCGCTTGCGCTCGGCGGCGGCGGCCACGTCGGCGCGGCGCCGGACCTCGGCCTCCTCGGCGGCCTTGCGGGCGACCATGGCCTTGATGCCCTCGACCGCCTGGCCGACGGCGCCGATCTCGTCGCCGCGGGCGGCCTCGCGGATCTCGGCATCGACCGCGCCGCGGGCCATCCGCTGCAGGACGCCCACGAGGCTGCCCAGCGGGCGCGTGATCTGTACGACGATCACGTACACGCCGTAGGCGATGCTGAGCGCGGCGAGCGCGAGCGCGGCCAGGAGCGCGAGGCGCGACCAGCCGGCAATCGTCTCCGAGCGCCGGAACTCCGCCTCGGCTTCCCGGACCTGCAACGCGGTCAGCTTGCTCAGCGTGGCGTTGGTGGCCTGCATGCTCTTCAGCAGGTCCGTGTGGGTGGCCTCGAAATCCGAGGCCGCGCCGGCGGCGACGCGCTTGAGGATCTCGGCCGCGATCGAGTCGTTCCGATCGATGCCCAGCTGCAGGTCCTTGGCGAGGGCCTCCTCCTCCGGGGTCAGGTAGGTCGCCAGATAGGCCGACCACTCCTTGTGGAGCTTCGACAGATCGCGCTCGATCTTGTCCTTGGCCTCTGCCGGCTCGATCTGCTTGCCGCGCAGCTGGCGCGAGGCGTCGAGCAGGTCGTCATAGGCGTCGCGAATGATGCTGAACTGCCGGAGACAGACGACGCGATCATCGAAGACGGTCTTCAGGCTCTGATGGCTCCAGTGGAGCGAGAGATTTCCGAGCGCCGCCGTGGCGAGCAGCACCAAGCCGAGTCCGCCGAGCAGCGAGACGAGTCGCAGTTTGATGGTCATTTTCATGAGGCGGATGTCCAGGCGACGGAACCCAGGGCTGCGAACGCGTCAGCCAGGCTGAGCAGTCATGATCGGGTTGCGTAAAATATACGCAAACTGATTAAGATTTATTCTGAAGAGTTTCCCGTTACGGGGTCTGACATTCGGTCTCCGGCTCGCGATATCGTACGTGCAAAGGCGGTTATTCAACTTCAAGATGAGGAATCGGAGCTGAATCAATCGGAAAGGGCCTCCGGGGCGGACAGGAGCGTCACCGCCCGACGTGTCGGATCGCCGCACAGCGGGCGGCGCGGGAGCCGGGATCGACCGAGGCAGGAACGTCGCCGGTCTCGGGATGGGGGGCCAGCACGGACGCGGTCCCGGTCTTGAGGCAGGTCAAGGTCGGCCGCCGCGGACCACCCCTAATCTCGGCACCATGACCTCACTGGACGCCACGCTCCCGGCGAACGCCACGCTGTCCGCCGCGTCGAGCCTCATCTACGTCGTGGACGATGACCCGGCCATCCTGCACTCGACCCGCTTCCTCTTGGAGAGCGCGGGCCACCGGGTGGAGACCTTCGCCGACGGACGCGCGCTGCTGGCCGCCTTCCCCGGCCCGCACCCGACCTTCGTCCTGCTGGACCACGTCATGCCGGGGATGGACGGGCTCGCGGTGTGGGGCCGGCTGCGGGACCTCGCTGCCGGCGTGCCCGTGATCCTGATCACCGGCCACCCCGATCCGGGCATCCGGAGCCGCGCCCGCGCCGCCGGCATACCCCTGGTCGAGAAGCCGCTGGCGTTCGACGCCCTGATGGGCATGCTCGCCGCCGGCCCGATCCCCGCCAGCCGCACCCGTTAGGGTCCGCGGTGCCCGCCCGGGACGCCCGACCGTCGGCCCGCCGACGCGGCGGCGCGTGAGGTCGTCGACCCGGCACGGGCAGGCTCCGCCGGATCGACGACAGGCCGGTGGCGATCCGCCCGACGGCGCTCCGGCACTCAGATCAATGATCGCGCCATCTAAACGTGCAACCTATCAATCAAGCCGAACAAGATATTGGACCAACGGTCGGGCGTGCGTCTATCTCGCGTCGGAACGAGGGATCACGCCATGTTCGACCTCGACCAGGACTATCCCCGCGACATGGTCGGATACGGCCGGCATCGACCGGACCCGGCCTGGCCCGGGGGCAAGCGCGTCGCCGTTCAGTGCGTCATCAACTACGAGGAGGGCGGCGAGAACTGCATCCTCCACGGTGACGCGGCGTCCGAGGCCTTCCTCTCCGAGATCGTCGGGGCCCTGCCCTGGCCGGGGAAGCGCCACGCCAACATGGAGTCGATCTACGAGTACGGCGCCCGCGCCGGCTTCTGGCGCCTCTGGCGCGCGTTCACGCGCCGCAACCTCCCGGTCACGGTCTTCGGCGTCGCCTCGGCGATGCAGCGCAACCCCGAGGCCGTCGCCGCGATGGTCGAGTCCGGCTGGGAGATCGCCAGCCACGGCCTGCGCTGGATCGACTACCGCGACCACAGCCCGGAGGCCGAGCGCGCCGATATCGATGCCGCCGTCGCGCTGCAGGCATCGCTGACGGGCAGCAGGCCCCTCGGCCTGTACCAGGGACGCACCTCCGCGAACACGCTCGCCATCGGCGCCGCCGAGGGCGGGTTCCTGTACCTCGCCGATTCCTACGCCGACGACCTGCCCTACTGGCTGCGGATCGGGGGACGTCAGCAGCTCGTCGTCCCCTACACCCTCGACGCCAACGACATGCGGTTCGCCACCGCCCAGGGCTTCAACAACGGCGACCAGTTCTTCGGCTACCTCAAGGACACGTTCGACGTCCTGTACCGCGAGGGCGAGGCGGGACGGGGCGGCATCATGTCGGTGGGGCTGCACTGCCGCCTGGTCGGGCGTCCGGGGCGGATGGCCGCGCTGGAGCGGTTCCTCGACTACGTGGGCGATCACCCCGACGCCTGGGTGACCACGCGGCTGGACATCGCCCGTCACTGGATCGCGGCCCACCCGCCGCGCGGCGGCTACCGGCCGACCTGCATGGGCCGCGCCCTGTTCGGCGCGGTCTTCGGCCCGGTCTGCGCCGGGCTGGCCGACGCGTCGCCCGCGGCGGGCGTGGCGATGGCGGAGCGGGTCCACGCGGCCGGACTCCCCGCGGAGGCGGACGACCCGTCCGGCCTGGCCCGGCTCCTCGCGGAGGCCGCGGGCGCCCCGGCCGACGCGGGCGGCCTCCGGACCCGCCTCGCGGCGGTGGTCGCGGGATAGACAAGTCGACGTCGCGACCGGGACTGGGAGGTCCGAATTCGGTCGTGATCTGTATTCAGGTCGTGTTTTTAGAAGTCAGGAGACGGAGAGTTCCAGGTTTTGCATGGCGGTCCCAGCGGGTCGTCAGCGTCACGGAAAAAGCCCGGCAACAGGGCTGCGCCAGTCAGGGAGAAACGCCATGTACGCACAGGTTGAGGCCGCCGGCATCAGCACGGCCGTGTCGGACGAACGGGAAGCCGTCGTCATCAAGCCGAGCTACGATCCGGATCTCGTGAACAAGGATCTGGCCCCGCTGCGCAAGCAGACCTGGGGCACCTACAACATCTTCGCCTTCTGGATGTCTGACGTCCACAGCGTCGGCGGATACGTGACCGCCGGCTCCCTGTTCTCGCTGGGCCTCGTGAGCTGGCAGGTGCTGATCGCCCTGCTCGTCGGCATCGTGATCGTCCAGATCTTCTGCAACCTCGTCGCCAAGCCGAGCCAGCAGACCGGCACGCCCTATCCGGTGATCTGCCGCGCCTCCTTCGGGGTCAAGGGCGCCAACATCCCGGCGATCATCCGCGGGCTGATCGCGGTCGCGTGGTACGGCATCCAGACCTACCTCGCCTCGGCGGCGCTGACGGTGGTGGCGCTCCGCTTCTACCCCGAACTCGCCGTCTACGCCGACGTCAAGCAGTACGGCTTCGCCGGCCTGTCGGGTCTGGGCTGGGCCGCCTTCATGACGCTCTGGGTCCTGCAGGCGCTGGTCTTCTGGCGCGGCATGGAGGCGATCCGCGTGTTCATCGACTGGGCGGGGCCGGCGGTCTACGTGGTGATGATCGCGCTCGCCGCGTACCTCGTCGCCAAGGCCGGGATCGGCGAGATCGGGCTGACCCTGGGCACCGTGAAGTATACCGGCTGGGACGCCCTGCCGGTGATGATCAATGCCGTCGCCCTCGTGGTCTCCTACTTCTCCGGGCCGATGCTGAACTTCGGCGACTTCTCGCGCTACGGCGCGAGCTTCGAGGCGGTGAGGAAGGGTAATTTCTGGGGTCTCCCGGTGAACTTCCTCGGGTTCTCGCTCCTGACGGTCGTCACCGCCTCGGCGACGGTTCCGGTCTTCGGCCACCTGATCACCGACCCGGTGGAGACGGTGAGCCGCATCGACAGCACCTTCGCGGTCGTGCTCGGCGCCTTCACCTTCATGACCGCGACCATCGGGATCAACATCGTCGCGAACTTCGTCTCGCCCGCGTTCGACTTCTCGAACGTGTCGCCGCGGCGGATCTCGTGGCGCATGGGCGGGATGATCGCGGCCGTCGGCTCGATCTTCATCACGCCCTGGAATCTCTACAACAATCCCGCGGTGATCCACTACACGCTCGACGTCCTCGGCGCGTTCATCGGCCCGCTGTTCGGGATCCTGATCGCCGACTTCTACTTCGTGAAGAAGCAGAAGGTGGTCCTCGACGACCTCTACACGATGAGCCCCGCCGGGACGTACTGGTACAGTGGCGGATACAACCGCGCCGCGGTGACCGCCATGATCCCCTCGGCCCTCATCCCCGTGCTCTGCGTGATCCTGCCGGGCCTGGAGGGCGTGGCGAACTTCACGTGGTTCATCGGGTGCGCCCTGGGCTTCGCGATCTACACCGCCCTCATGCGCCGCCCCGCGGGCGCGGCCCGTCCTGCCTGAGGCCGTCCTGCCTGAGGCCGTCCGGACCTGGACCCGCTCCGGTCCGGATCGGAGACACGAACGGCCCGGCGGCGCGGCCTGACCCGCGCCGCCGGGCCCCCGACCTCCCCATCCCCGGCCGGCTGCGTGCGGGCCTCTGCCCGGCCATCCGGCCGGCTCCCGCCACCCGAGGGCGCCATGCGGATCCTGCTGCTCAATCCGAACACCAGCACGTCTGTGACCGACCTCCTGGCCGGGCAGGTCGGGACGATGGCGGGCGCGACTGCGACCTTCGTCCCGGCCACGGCGCGGTTCGGCGCCGCCTACATCGCCAGCCGGGCGGCCCTGGCCATCGCCGGCCACGCCGCCCTCGACGCCTTCGCGGAGCACGGCCGGGACTGCGACGCGGTCTTCCTCGCCTGCTTCGGCGATCCCGGGCTGCTGGCCCTGCGCGAGGTCTCACCGGTCCCGGTGGTGGGGATGCTCGAAGCGTCGTGCCGCGAGGCCCAGCGGGTCGCCGGGCGCTACGCCATCGTGACCGGCGGGGCCCTGTGGAAGCCCATGCTCCGCGAGTGCGTCGCGAGCCTCGGCGTCGGTGACGGCCTCGCGGGCATCCGGACGATCGCGCGCACCGGCGGCGAGATCGCCAAGGACCCGGAGGCGGCGCTGTCCGACCTCGCGGCCGCCTGCCGGGCCTGCGCCGAGGAGGATCGCGCCGAGGCGGTGATCCTCGGCGGCGCCGCCCTGGTCGGCCTCGCGGCCCGCCTGCAGCCGCACGTGCCGGTCCCGGTCCTGTGCTCGGTCACGTCGGGGGTGAAGGCGGTCGTCGCCGCCGCGGCCGCGCCCTACCGGCGCCCGCCCGCCGTCGCCGCGGACAATGTCGGTCTCGGCCACGCCCTCGCGACGCTGCTCGCGCCGCGCGAAGCCATCGGCTGAGACGGGGCGGGCGGCCGCCGGCGCGAGACTGGCAGCCGTCCTGCATCGCTCGGAATTCCAACGCCCCGTTCCGGATGGGGCAACCTTGTGGGGCCAGCCATGACGATCCAGGCGCACCACGCGACCGACATGCCGGCCCTCGCGGCGCCCGCGCGCCTGGACGACGCCTACCGCCGGATCACGTGGCGGCTGCTGCCGTTCCTGATGGTCCTGTGGATCCTGTCCTGGATCGACCGGGTCAACATCGGCTTCGCCAAGCTGCAGATGCTGGCCGAGCTCCGGTTCAGCGAGACCGTCTACGGCATCGGCGCAGGGATCTTCTTCATCGGCTACTTCCTGTGCGAGGTGCCGAGCAACCTGCTGCTGGAGCATATCGGCGCCCGCAAGACGATCGCGCGGATCACCCTGCTGTGGGGGCTCTGCTGCGTGGCGATGATGTTCGTCACCACGCCGGCGTTCTTCTACGTCCTGCGCTTCCTGCTCGGCGTCTTCGAGGCCGGATTCTATCCCGGCGTCATTTTGTACCTGACCTACTGGTATCCGAGCGAGCGCCGGGCGAAGGTGTTCGGGCTGTTCATGTCCGCCTCGGCGCTGGCCGGCGTCATCGGGGGGCCGCTCGCGGGCGCGATCATGTCGGGGATGCAAGGCGTCAACGGCTGGTCCGGCTGGCAGTGGGTGTTCCTGCTCGAGGGCATCCCGTCGATCCTGGCCGGGATCGTCACGCTGTTCTACCTCACGGACCGGCCCGCCAAGGCCGGCTGGCTGACGGCGGAGCAGAAGGCGCTGGTCGAGGCCGACCTCGCGCGCGACGCCGCGGCCCTCGGCCACCGCGAGCACCGCATCCTCGCCTCGCTGAAGGACGCGCGCGTCTGGCAGTGCATCGCGATCTTCTTCTGCATCGTCACGGCGAACTCGGCCCTGACCTTCTTCGGCCCGAGCGTGGTGCGCGACGCCGGCTTCACCGACCCGCTGACGGTCGGCTGGATCATGTCGGCGGCCTATCTCTGCGGCGGCGCCGGGATGATCCTGAACGGCCGCCACTCGGACCGGACCGGCGAGGCGCGGCTGCATTGCGGGGTCCCGGCCTTCATCGGGGCACTGGCCATCGCGCTCACCGGCGTCTTCATCGCGGGCGCGCCGGTCCTCGCGCTGCTCATGCTCGGGGTGGCGATCGTCGGCACGATGAGCGCGATCCCGGTCTTCTGGCAGATCCCCGGCCGCTTCCTGGCCGGGTCGGCGGCCGCGGCCGGCATCGCGCTCATCAACTCGGTGGCCAACCTCGCGGGCTTCGGAGCGCCGGCGGCGATGGGTTACCTGCGCGAGCAGACCGGCTCGGTCGCGACCGGCCTCTGGCTGGTCGCCGCCGTCGAGGCCGCGGCGCTCGTCCTGATCCTGGCCTTCGTCCCGCCGGCGACGCCGGAGATGGGTCGGCGCGCCCGGGCCCGCGCGGCGCACGAGCCGGCGTGAACCGCTGCACGAGAGGGAGGCTTTCTTGGAACACGGACCCGAACGACACGCTCTGACGCGGCGCGGCCTCGTCGCGACGGGGCTCGGCGCCGCCGCCGCGGTCTCCGCGGGCCCGGCGCTGGCGCAGGGCATGCCCGCTCCGGCGGCGGCTCCGGCCAATGCTCCGGCCGGTTCCCCGACCAAGCCCGGCACGCTGAACACCGCGCCCGTGTCGCAGGCCGGCCTCTCGCCGCGGCTGACCCTGCACGCCATCGACAATTTCCACGGCACGCCCGGTGCCGGGATGGTCTGCGACCTCGCGATGCACGACGGCACCGGCTACCGGCCGATCCGGACGGTCACCACCGCGCCGAACGGCCGGACCGCCGAGCCGCTCCTGGTCGACGAGGCCTTCAAGGCGGGCCGCTACGAGCTGGTGCTGCACCTCGAGGCGTATTTCGCGAACCTGGGCGTGAAGCTCCCGACCCCGAACTTCCTCGGCCTCGTGCCGATCCGGTTCCGGATCCGCGACGCGAGCCAGCGCCACCACCTGCCGGTGCTGTTCACGCCCTGGGGCTATTCCTACTACCGCGGCAGCTGACCCGTCCGATCCCCGACGCGACAAGGAGACCCGGCATGGCGGGCATCACCACACACGTCCTCGACACCGATCGCGGCCGCCCCGTCGCGGGGGTCCGGATCGACTTCTCCGTCCTCGAGAACGGCCAGTGGCGGCTCGTGAAGAGCGTCGTCACCAACGCCGACGGCCGGACCGACGCGCCGATCCTCCCGGCCGACAAGGCCGAGACCGGCCAGTATCAGCTGGAATTCTTCGTCGACCCGTATTTCCAGGGCCGGGCCGGCACGGCGGAGGCCGACATCTTCATCGACAACCCGGTCGTGCGGTTCACCGTCTTCGACGCCAAGCAGCATTACCACGTGCCGATGCTGTGCGCCCCGTCGAGCTTCACCACCTATCGCGGAAGCTGAGCGGCATGATCGACCTCGACCGCCTCAACGCCCTCGAGCGCGACGCCTTCGTCGCGTATCTCGGCGGCGTCTTCGAGCACGCGCCCTGGGTCGCCCGAGCCGCCCACGGCGCGGCGCCCTTCGCCGACCTCGACGCTCTCCACGGGGCGATGATGGCGGCCGTGCGCGCGGCGCCGCCGGACGTGCGCCTGGCCTTCCTCAACGGCCATCCCGAACTCGCCGGCCCGGAAGCCCGGGCCCGGGCGATGACCGCCGATTCCGCGCAGGAGCAGGGCAGCGCCGGCCTCGACCGGCTGACGGAGGCGGACGCCGCGGCCTTCGACCGGCTGAACGCCGCCTACCGGCACCGGTTCGGCTTCCCGTTCATCGTCGCCGTGCGCGGCCGGGACCTGCGCGAGATCCGCGCGCTGTTCGAGGAGCGCCTCGCGCGCGCGGTCGCGGACGAGGAGGCGACGGCCCTGGAGGAGATCGGCGCGATCACCCGGATGCGGCTCGACCGGCTGGTGCGGCCGGTCTAGCGCGGCGCCCCGCGGCGATTTCGATCTTGGCCGGCCGGCCGGGCGCGTCCATGCTGGGCGCGGTCGGGACCGCCGTCCCGGTTCGAGGGCTGCATGAAGCGACTGGACGTGGCCGTCATCGGCGGCTCGATCGCCGGACTGACCACGGCGTGCCTGCTCGCGCGGAGCGGCCACGCCGTCACGGTGTTCGAGCGGTCGGCGGCCGCGCTCACGGGCCGCGGGGCGGGGATCGTCACGCATCCCGGCCTCCGGGCGGTGCTGGCGCGCTGCGGTGCTCCGGCCGGGGCGGGCGATCTCGGCGTCACCGTCGAGGGCCGCCGGGTCCTCGACCGGGACGGGACCGTGATCGCGGAGCGGAGCCTGCCGCAGGTGCTGGCGAGCTGGGGACGGCTCTACGGCCTGCTCCTGGACGCCGCGCCCCCGGACAGCGTCCGCTACGGCGCGGCGCTCGCCGCGGTCGAATCCGACGGCGCGCGCGTCGTCGCCTTCTTCGAGGACGGCCGCCGGATCTCCGCGGATCTCCTCGTCGGCGCCGACGGGCAGTTCTCGACGGTGCGGGCCCGGTTCCTGAGCGGTGTCGCGCCGCGCTACGCCGGCTACGTGGCGTGGCGCGCCGTCGTCGACGCGGCGGCCCTCGCGCCGGCGACCCGGGAGGCGATCGGCGGCCATTTCGCGTTCTGCTTGCCTCCGGGCGAGCAGATCCTCGGCTATCCCGTGCCCGGGCGCGCGGACGGGGCCGCCGGGCTGTGCTTCAACGCGGTCTGGTACAGGCCGACCGAGGAGGCCGCGCTCGCCGCGCTGCTGACCGATGCCGGCGGCGTCCGCCACGCCCTCTCCATCCCGCCGGGGCGCATCAAGGCCGCGGTGCTGGAGGCGATGCGCGCCGACGCGGCGCGGATCCTGGCGCCGCCCTTCGCCGAGGTCATGCTGCGCGCCGAGCAGCCGTTCCTGCAGGCGATCCTGGACATCGAGACGCCGACCATGATCCCGGCCCGCGGCGTCGCCCTGATCGGCGACGCCGCCTTCGTGGCCCGGCCGCATGTCGGGATGGGCGCGACCAAGGCCATGGAGGACGCCGCCGCCCTCGCGGACGCCCTGGACGCGGCCGGCAGCGACGTGGACGCGGCGCTCACGGCCTTCGAGGCGCGCCGACGCGCCTACGGCGCGGCCGTCGTGGCGCGGGGACGCGATCTCGGCGCGTACCTGCAGGCGCAGCAGCGCGGCGCGGCCGAGCGGGCGGCGGCGGAGCGGTTCCGCAGCCCCGAGGCGGTGATGGCCGGGACGGCGGTGCCGCCCGATATCCCCCGCGCTTAGGCCGCGCGGCGGGTCGCCTCCGCGCGCACGGCGGCCGGGAGCGCGAGGGGCGGGTTCGCGCTGTCCAGGAACTCGACGGTGGTGAAGATCAGCTCCGTGTCGCCGATATTGGCGAGGTCGTGGGTCATCGACTCGCCCGGCCCGAACGACAGGTGCTGGATGTCGCCCGCGCGGTAATCGACCTCCGCGACCCGCCCGTCGCCGTAATGCGAGCGGGCCCGCCCCGCCGTCACCGCGGTCCAGAAATAGTCGAGCACGTGCGTGTGGAAGCCGATCCGGTCGCCGGGCGCCAGGACGATGGTCCAGACCCGGGAGCGGTGATCCTCCGAGAGCAGCCGGGTGCCGACGCAGCCGTTGTCCCGCGCCGCCGCGTATTCCTGCGCCAAGTGGGGCGGCAGCGCCGCCGGTTCCGTTCCCTGGGTCATGGCGTTCCTCCGGCCCGCGAGGCTAACGCAGTTCCCGCGAAAGTCATCGCCGCGGCGGCCCGCTTCGGTGACGCGGGCGGGCCGGACCGGCGTCTCCCGTGATCCGGGTATCCCGGGACGGCCCTACAGCGCGTCGGACGACCGCGCCGCCGTCACCACCCGGCGGTGGGTGGCGAGCAGCCCCGGAAGCGCGGCGTCGAGCATGGCGGCCCGGACCGCGTCGCGGTCCGCCGTGCCGTCCATGCCGTAGACCCGCGAGCGCAGGCCGACGTAGACCAGCGCGCCGTGGATGCCGAACAGGAGCTCGAACTCGTCCGCGGCGAGCGGCTGAACCTCCGGGTCCGGCAGGTTCGACTCGGCGCGCATCCCGGCGAGCAGCGGCGCGAAGATGCGCGCGCGGACCATGCCGAGGTAGCGGCTCGGCAGATCGAACCCCTTGAGGCCGGCCGACACGAAGATCCGCAGCCACGCGTAGTCGTCGATCCGGCGCTGGTAGTCGATCTCGAAGCGCCGGAAGCGCTCGAGGACGGGGAGCGCGGTGTCGCGCACCGTCGCCTCCCAGCCGGGATCCCAGCGCCTGAGATAGACCTCCTCGTAGATGCGCTCGATCAGCGCCGCCTTGGTCGGGAAGTAGCGGAACAGCAGCGGCTGCGTGATGCCCAGCCGGCGGGCGAGCTCCCGGGTGTGCCCGTCGAGGCCGACCTCGGCGAAGTAGGCGACCGCGCCCTCGACGATCTGGCGCTCGCGGGCCTCCGGCGTCAGCCGCCGGCCGGTCGGCACGCGACCGTCACTGTCCGCCGGCCTGCTTGACGCCATCTCGGTTTCGCCTTCTATTGAGCGAACGATCAATAAGGGCCTCCAGCCTGTCCCATCGGGGCGGTCATGGGCAAGCCCATCGGGAGGAGGACCAGGGTTTGAAGGCGCCCGACTTCGCCTACGCGCGTCCGGCCTCGCTCGACGCGGCGCTGGCCCTGCTCGCCGAGCACGGGGAGGACGCCGTTCCTCTGGCGGGGGGCCAGAGCCTCGTCACGGCCCTCAACATGCGGCTCTCGGCGCCCGGCCTGCTGGTCGACCTCAACGCGATCCCCGAACTCACCGGCGTCTCGGAGGCCGGCGGCGAGGCCGGCGGCATTGTGCGGATCGGCGCCATGACGCGCCACCGCGACGTCGGGACCGCGGCGCTCGTGCGCGAGCGCCTGCCGCTGCTCGCCGCCGCCCTGCCGCACATCGCCCATCCGGCGATCCGCAACCGCGGCACGATCGGCGGCTCGGTGGCGCTGGCCGACCCGGCCACCGAGTGGCCCGCCTGCTGCCTCGCCGCGGGCGCCTCGATCGTGGTGCGCGGGCCCGGGGCCGAGCGGCGCGTCCCGGCGGACGATTTCTTCCAGGGCCTCTACACGACGGCCCTGGAGCCCGGCGAGATCGTCACGGCGATCGAGTTCCCGGTGCCGGGGGCCGACGCGGTCTGGGGCTTCGAGGAGTTGTCGCGCCGCCACGGCGACTACGCCCTCGTCGGCCTCGCGGCGACCGGGCGGCGGTCCGCGGGCGGCCTGTCGGACCTGCGCCTCGCCTTCTTCGGCGTGGCCGACCGGCCGGTGCTCGCCCGCGACGCCGCGGCGGCCCTGGAGGCCGGCGATCTCGCGGGCGCCCAGGCGGCGCTCGCCGGTGAGCTCGACCCGCCGGACGACCCGACGACCAAGGCCGCGACGCGGCTCCACCTCGCCCGCGTGATCCTCGGCCGCGTGGCGGCGAGGATGCGCGGCGGCAGCGCGCAGGAGGACGGTCCCGATGGCGTCTGAGAACCCCGACCGCGCGCACGCGGTCGCCTTCACGCTGAACGGCGAGGCCGTGCGGGCGCATGTCCCCGCCCGGATGCATCTCGGCGACCTGCTGCGCCAGTCCTTCGGCCTCACCGGCGTGCATCTCGGCTGCGAGCACGGCGTGTGCGGCGCCTGCACGATCCTGGTCGACGGCCGGGCGGTGCGGTCCTGCCTGATGCTCGGCGTCCAGGCCGACGGCGCCACCGTCGAGACCGTGGAGGGCCTGACCGAGAGCGGGCGCATCCGCGACCTGCAGGACGCCTTCCACGCCCGCAACGCCCTGCAATGCGGCTACTGTACCCCCGGCATGCTGGTGACGGCCGCCGAGCTTCTGGACGACGCGGACGCGGCCACCTCGCGCGAGGCGATCCGCGCGGCGATCGCGGGCAATTACTGCCGCTGCACCGGCTACCACGCCATCGTCGACGCCATCGCGTCGACCGCCGAGGCGCGCGGGCAAGGCCGCCGGGATGCCGGCAGGGATGCCGGCCTGGAGGCCGCCGAATGAGCGCGGATCCGGGCGGCCTCACCTTCCTCGACCGGCCGAACAGCTATATCGGCCGCTCCGTCCCGCGGCCGAACGCGCGGCGCCTGCTCGAGGGACGGGGCGTCTACGTGGACGACGTGGCCGTCGCCCGCCTCGGCCACGTCGCCTTCCTGCGCAGCCCCCACGCTCACGCCCGCATCGTCGCCCTGGACACCGCGGACGCGAAGGCGATGCCCGGCGTGATCGCCGTGGTGACGGGGCCCGAACTGGCGGCCGTGTGCACGCCGTGGGTCGGCGTGCTCGGCCACTTCAAGGGCCTGCGCTCGGCGCCCCAGCACGCCCTGGCCCTCGACCGGGTGACCTGGGTCGGCGAGCCGTTCTGCGCGGTCGTCGCGCACGGCCGGGCCGAGGCCGAGGACGCGCTCGCGGCGATCACGGTCGAGTTCGACCCGCTCCCCGCCGTCGTCGACATGGAGACGGCGCTCGATCCCGCGACGCCCGCGATCCACGCCGAGCTCGGCGACAACCTCGCCTTCGAGCGCGTCCTCAACGTCGGCGACGTCGACGCGGCCTTCCGCGACGCGGCTCTGGTGGTCGAGGAGACCTTCCAGTTCGGCCGGCACACGGGCGTGTGCCTGGAGCCGCGGGCGATCCTGGCCGACTGGGCGGCGGCGGACGGGATGCTCACCGTCCACCACTCCTTCCAGGCGCCGCACATGATGCAGGACATCCTGTGCAAGCACCTCGCCCTCCCCGAGGGGGCGGTGCGGGTGATCTGCAAGGATGTCGGCGGGTCCTTCGGGATCAAGGTCCACATCTACCCCGACGAGATGGCGACCTGCGCGCTGGCGCTGATGCTCAAGCGCCCGGTCAAGTTCGTCGCCGACCGGCTGGAGAGCTTCCAGAGCGACATCCATGCCCGCGACCACCGGGTCACCGCCCGGATGGCCTTCTCGGCCGAGGGCGACATCCTCGCCCTCGACATGGACGACCTCACGGGCATCGGGCCCTACTCGGTCTACCCGCGCACCAGCGCGGTCGAGGCCAACCAGGTCGTCAACCTGACCGGCGGCCCCTACCGGCACCAGCACTACCGGGCCCGCGCCCGCGTCGTGCTCCAGAACAAGGCGCCGACCTGCCAGTACCGGGCGGTGGGCCACCCGATCGCCACGATGGTCGCCGAGGGGCTCGTCGATCTCGGCGCCGCCCGGCTCGGCCTCGACCCCCTGGCCGTGCGCGAGCGCAACGTCATCCCGGACGACGCCTATCCCTGCGCGGGCGTCTCGGGGATCAAGCTGGAGAAGCTGTCCCACCAGGCGGCGCTCGCCAAGCTCAAGGCGATGATGGATTACGACGGTCTCAGGGCCGAGCAGGCGGACCTGCGCCGGCGGGGGATCCACCGGGGCATCGGGCTCGCGGCCTTCATCGAGATCACCAACCCGTCGGCGGCCTTCTACGGGGTCGGCGGCGCGCGCATCTCCTCCCAGGACGGCTGCACGATCCGGCTCGATCCGCAGGGCGGCGTCGTCGCGTCGGTCAGCGTCACCGAGCAGGGCCAGGGCACCGAGGGCATCATCGCGCAGATCGTGGCCACCGCCACGGGCGTGCCGATGGACAAGGTCCGGGTGATCTCCGGCGACACGCAGGCGACGCCCTACGGCGGCGGGACCTGGGCCTCGCGCGGGGCCGGCATCGGCGGCGAGGCCGCGTGGCAGGCCGGCAAGGCGCTGCGCGGCAACGTCCTGGTGGTGGCGGGCGCGATCCTGCAGGCCGATCCGGAAAGCCTCGACGTCCGCGACGGCGCCGTGGTGGACGCAGGCACCGGGACCGAGCGCATGCCGCTCGCGGAGCTCGGCCGCATCGTCTACTTCCGCCCCGACACGCTGCCGCCGGGGGTGCAGCCCGAATTCGTGGCGACCCGGCACTACGTGCCCAAGGACTACCCCTTCGCCTTCACCAACGGCGTGCAGGCCTCCTACGTCGAGGTCGACACCGAGACGGGCTTCGTGCGGCTGCTCAAGCACTGGTGCGTCGAGGATTGCGGCACCGTGCTCAACCCGCTCCTGGTCGACGAGCAGATCCGCGGCGGCATCGTCCAGGGGATCGGCGGGGCCCTGTTCGAGCACTGCCTCTACGACGGCGAGGGCCAGCTGCTGAACGGGTCGATGGCCGACTACCTCGTGCCGATGGCCGGCGAGATGCCCGATATCGCGGTCGCCCACGTGGTCTCGGCCACCGCGTCGTCCGAGATCGGCGCCAAGGGCGCGGGCGAGGCCGGCACCGCCGGCGCGCCGGCCGCGGTCGTCAACGCCATCAACGACGCGCTCGCGCCGCTGAACGCCCGTGTCGCGCGCCAGCCGGTGACGCCCGAGGTCGTGCTGGAGGCGCTGGGACTGATCTGAAACCGGCTGCGGGCTTCCCCGTCTTTGCGAGCGCAGCGAAGCAACCCAGGGCAGCGGGACGCTGCCGAACGTGGCGGATCCCTGGATCGCTTCGCTGCGCTCGCGAGGACGGATGACCCTTTCGGGTCAGGACACATCGACCATCACGGGGCACGGTCCGCCGAAGAGACCGGTCCCGATCAGGAAACGCCGACGGAGGGACGGGAATGGGAACGGGCTTCGACAGGCGCCGGCTGCTCCAGGGCAGCGCCGCCGCATCCGCGCTGGCGCTCGCCGCCCCGGCGCTCCTGCGCTCCGCGATCGCGCAAGGCGGTTCGACCGGAGGCCCGATCCGGATCGGCTTCCCGGTGCCGCTCACCGGCGCTTTCGGGGCCGAGGCGAACGACCAGGTCCGCGCCGCCCAGCTCGCCGTCAAGACGTTCAACGAGGCCGGCGGCTTCCAGGGCCGCACGGCCGAGCTCCTCGTGCGCGACGACAAGCTCAACCCCGGCGAGGCGGCGACCCGGACCCTCGAATTGATCGAGAAGGACAAGGTCAACTTCCTGGTCGGCGGCCTCTCGGCGGCCGTGACCCTGTCGATCAACAACGTCGCCCGCGAGCGCGGCGTGATCTACAACTCGATCAGCCAGTCCGACGCGATCAACGAGGCCAAGGATTTCGGCCGCACGACCTTCCACGAGGCCCTGAACCCGCACATGACCGCGGGCGCGGTCGGCCGCTACGTCTTCCCGAAATCGGGCAAGCGCGTCGCCTTCCTCAGCGCGGACTACGCGTACGGCCACGAGATGATGCGCGGGTTCAAGCGCGCCGGCGAGGCCTCGGGCATCGAGGTCGTGGCCGACATCCGCCACCCGATCGGCGCCTCCGACTACTCGGCCTTCCTGCCCCGGATCGCCGCGCTCAAGCCCGACGTGCTCTGCCTGTGCAATTTCGGCCGGGACCAGGTCGTCTCGATCCAGCAGGCGACCGAGTTCGGCCTGAAGCGCACCACCAAGCTCGTCGCGCCGGTCCTGCTCTTCACCGCCCGCAAGGCCGGCGGCGACGCCTTCGACGGCGTGATCGGCGGCACCTCCTACTACTGGCGCCTGGAGGACAGCGTGCCCTCCGCCAAGGCGTTCAACGACCGGTTCCGCGCCGCCTACAACGGCGCCGTCCCGTCGGATTACGGGGCGCTGGGCTATGCCGGCATCCGCTCGGTGCTGGAGGGCGTGAAGGCCGCCGGATCGGTCGAGACCGACAAGGTCGTGGCCGCCATGGAGGCCCTGAAGGCCGACTTCTACAAGGGTCCGCAGAGCTTCCGGAAATGCGACCACCAGTCGGTGCAGTCGGTCCTGATCGTCGAGGCGAAGTCGAAGGACATGAAGACGCCGGACGACGTCTTCACGATCCTCGGCACGGAGGGGCCCGACGAGCGCTTCCTGCGCGGCTGCGACGAACTCGGGCACAAGGCGTGAGGCGCCCCATGCGAACCCGCGGGAGGGCGCGGCCTTGAGCGCCATCACGATCGGCGGCTTCCCCCTCGATCTCCTCGCCCTCCAGCTCGTGACCGGCATCGCGCTGGGGGCGATCTACGTGCTCGTCGGCATCGGCCTGTCGCTGATCTTCGGGCTGATGAACGTCGTCAACTTCGCCCACGGCGCGTTCTTCATGGTCGGCGCCTATGTCGGCGTCTTCCTGTACGGCTACACCGGCAGCTTCTGGCTCAGTCTCGTCGCGGCGCCGCTGGCGATGGGGCTCCTCGGGCTCGCCGTGGAGCGCGTGCTCGTGCGCCCCCTCTACGGGCGCGGCATCGACGACCCGCTGCTCCTCACCTTCGGCCTGTCGTACGTGATGGTCGAGAGCGTGCGCATCGCCTTCGGGCTGACGGGCCTGCCCTTCGGGGCGGCGCCCGAGCTGCGCGGCGCGGTCGACATCGGCATCGGCTACTTCCCCCTCTACCGCCTGTTCCTGATCGGGTTCGCGCTGGCGGTGGTGGGCGTCCTGTGGCTGTTCATCGAGCGCACGCCCTTCGGCCTCGTGATCCGGGCCGGCGCCCGCGACCCGCAGATCGTGCAGGTGCTCGGCATCGAGATCACCAAGGTCTGGCTCGCGGTCTTCGCCCTGGGCTGCGCGCTCGCCGGGCTCGCCGGCATCCTCGCCGCGCCGCTGCAGGGCGTCACGCCCGAGATGGGGGTCCCGGTGCTCGCCGAGGCCTTCGTGGTCACGGTGGTCGGCGGCATGGGCTCGCTGGCCGGGGCCGTGCTCGCCGGGCTGATCGTCGGCATCGTGGTGGCGATGACGTCGCTCGTCGCCCCCGACATGACCAAGATGGCGATCTTCGCCCTCATGGCCCTGGTGCTGCTCGTGCGGCCCCGAGGCCTCCTCGGCCGGGCCGGAGCCCTCGGATGAGCGCCCGCGCCCCCGCCTCCGCCGTCACGAAGGGAGGCGCCCTTCCGGCTACCTTGCCGGCGGCCCGGCCGGGCTCCGGCCGGGCCGGGCGCCGGCTGGCGTGGTGCGGCCGGCATCGCGTCGCCCTGACGCTCGCCTTCCTCCTCGTGTTCCCCTGGATCGCGCCCTACCAGGCCCTCGCCGTGAACATCCTGGTGCTCGGGCTCTACGCCCTCGGGTTCAACCTGCTGTTCGGCTATACCGGGCTCCTGTCCTTCGGCCACGCCGCCTTCCTGGGCGGCGGCGCGTACGGCTGCGGCATCGCCATCGTCCATTACGGGCTGCACCCGGCCCTGGCGCTCGTCGCCGGCACGCTGCTCGCGACACTCATCGCCGCCGTCATGGGCGTGCTGGCGATCCGCACCCGCGGCATCTACTTCGCGATGACGACCCTGGCGCTGTCGATGTGCGTCTACTACGCCTTCTACCAGGCGGAGGCCTTCACCGGCGGCGAGAACGGTCTGCGCGGCATCAACGTGCCGGCGCTCGCCCTGCCGGGCTTCCGCCTCAATCTCCTCGACCCGGTGGTGAAGTACTACGCCGCGCTGGCGGTGGTCGGCGTCGCGGTCTGGCTGTTCTCGCGCCTCCTGTCGTCGCCCTTTGGGGCCGCCCTCGAGGCGATCCGCGAGAACGAGGACCGGGCGCAGGCCTGCGGCTACGACGTGCGCCGCATGAAGCTCGCGGCCTTCGTGATCTCCGGGGCGCTGTGCGGCCTCGCGGGCGGTCTCCAGGCGATCCACCTCTCGATCGTGCCGATCGAGACGATGCACTATTCGACCTCCGGCCAGGCCGTGATGATGGCGCTGCTCGGCGGCATGGGGACCTTCTTCGGGCCCTTCGTCGGCGCCGCGACCTTCGCGCTCCTGCAGGACGGGCTCGCCACCGTGACGAGCCACTGGCAGCTCTTCGTCGGCGCCGTCTTCATCGCCTTCGTGCTGTTCCTGCCGCTCGGCATCTGGGGCGAGGTGCTGGCGCGCCTGAGGAGGGCCGGATGGTGAGCGCCGCCGCCGCGCCGGCAAAGGCTCCGAGTACGGCGCCGCCGATCCTCGCCACGGAGGGGCTCGGCAAGCGGTTCGGGCATTTCCGCGCCCTGTCCGACGTGACCGTCGCGTTCCCGGAGGGCGGCATCACGGCGATCATCGGGCCGAACGGGGCGGGCAAGTCGACCTTCTTCAACCTGATCTCGGGCGCCTTCCCGCCGAGCGAGGGCCGCGTGCTGTTCCGCGGGCGCGACATCACCGGCGCGGCCCCGCACGCCTTCGCCCGGATGGGCATCGCCAAGTCGTTCCAGATCACCAACGTCTTCCCGCACCTCACGGTGCGCGAGAACGTGCGGGTGGCCGCCCAGGCCCGGCGGGTCCGCTTCGCGTTCTTCCGGGACCGCGCGGTCTATCCCGAGCTGGCGGAGCGGGCCGAGGAACTCCTCGGCGAGGTCGGGCTCGGCGCCCGGATGGACCGCCTCGCGCGCGAACTCGCCCACGGCGAGCAGCGCGCCCTGGAGATCGCGGTGGCGCTGGCCGCCGAGCCGAGCCTCCTCCTCCTCGACGAGCCGACCGCCGGGATGAGCCCCGAGGAGACGCGCGAGATGATGGACCTCGTGCAGCGCCTCGCCGAGACCCGGACGCTGATCCTCGTCGAGCACAAGATGAAGCTCGTCATGGGCCTGTGCCGGCGCCTCGTCGTCCTCCACCAGGGCCAGCTCCTGGCCGAGGGCAGCCCCGACGACATCCGGGCGCATCCCGAGGTGCGCCGCGTCTACCTGGGCAACACGGCGGGCAAGATCACGGGCGGGACCGCATGAGCGCCGCCGTCACGCAGCCGCTCCTGGCGGTCGAGGACCTGCGGGCGTGGTACGGCCACTCCCACATCCTGCAGGGCCTCTCGCTGGAGGTGCGCCCCGGCGAGATCGTCACGCTGGTCGGCCGCAACGGCGCCGGCAAGACCACCACGCTGAAGGCGATCATGGGCCTCGTGGCGAAGCGCGAGGGGCGCGTGACCTTCGCGGGCGCCGACATCCTCCACCGGCCGCCCCACGAGCGCTTCCACCGGGGCCTCGCCTACGTGCCGGAGGAGCGGCGCATCGTGCCGGGGCTGACCGTGGAGGAGAACCTGCGCCTCGGCATCCTGGCCGCCAGGGGGGCAGGACGGGGGGGGCGCGCGACGCGCCGCGACGAGGCGCGGCGGATCGAGGTCATCGCCGAGACCTTCCCGCGGCTGAAGCAGCGCCTGAAGCAGGAGGCGGTCACGATGTCGGGCGGCGAGCAGCAGATGCTCGCCATCGCCCGGGCGCTCATGGCCGAGCCCGTGATGGTGCTCCTCGACGAGCCCTCGGAGGGGATCATGCCGATCCTGGTCGAGGAGATGTTCGCGCAGTTCGTCGCGATGAAGCGGGCCGGCACCACGATCCTGCTCGTGGAGCAGAACGTCGAGCTCGCCCTCGACGTGTCCGACCGCGTCTACATCGTCGACGGCGGCGCCGTCGTCTACCACGCCCCCGCGGCCGCGCTGCGGGACGATCCCGAGATCCAGGCGCGCTACTGCGCGGTCTGAGCGCCCGCACCGGCCGGTGGGCGGCGCAGTGTCAGGAGGAGACCAGGATGGACATCGCTGGCGCGTATCGGATCCCGGTCGCGCGGGAGGCCGTCTGGGCGGCGCTGAACGATCCGGAGGTGCTGGCCCGCTGCATCCCCGGCTGCAAGGAGCTGGTGCAGGCCTCCCCGGAGGAGATGACGGCCAAGGTCGCCCTCAAGGTCGGGCCGGTCTCGGCGACCTTCGCGGGCACGGTCCGCCTCGAGGACTTGCGCCCCCCCGAGGGCTACAGCCTCGTCGGCCAGGGCAACGGCGGCATGGCGGGCTTCGCCAAGGGCCGCGCCGCCGTCAGCCTCGCGGCGGAGGGCGGCGAGACGCTCCTGACCTACACCGCCAAGGCCGAGGTCGGCGGCAAGATCGCGACGCTGGGCGGCCGGCTCATGCAGGCGACCGCGCGCAAGCTCGCCGACGAGTTCTTCGGCAAGTTCGCCGCCGAACTCGGAGCGACCGGCGACCCGGCCGCGCCCAGGGCGGCCGAGGCCTAGGAAAACCGCGCCTCGACCGCGCCGGCCGGGACGGTCGCGCCGGTCCGGCGCGTCGGAGACCGGTCATCGCTGCGATCCGATCTGCAGGACATTGAAGCCGCGCTGCAGGGAGGTCCCGAGGAACTCTCCGAACGGGGTGTTCGCACCCGCGGCACGATCGACGCGGAGGACGGCGGCACAGCCGCGCTGCGGGCTCTCGACCGAGCGGCCGTCGACGGAGGCCGCGGGGGCCATGCCGGCTCGCCAACGCGCCTTCAGCGCGGCGACGGCCCGGTCGGCCGTCCGGCAATCGGGATAGGCGAGGGATACGAGCAGGGCCGGACCGTTCTTGCCTTGATAGTCCGCCACGATACCGCCGGCATAAGCCGGGACGCCGTCCCGTCCGCGCTCGCGCTGATCCGCGATCGCCTTCCTCTGCGCGGCCAGATCGGTCGTCGCCGACAGGAGGGCGGCAGGATCGTCGGGGGTGATCCCCATCAGCGGCGTCACGACGGCCGCTTGAAGGATCGCGCCCGGGTCGCGCTCATCCGCGGCGGCCAGACCCGTCAGCGCTGTGGCGACCGCCTCGTGATCCGCCGCGCTCCGGCCGACCCCGACGCGTGTCTCCAGATCCGCGGCCGCGGACGCCTGCGCGACGACGCGATCGATCGCCAGGATCGCGCTGGTCTCGCCCATCGGGCCGGACCAGGGATCGGTCGGCTGCCGGGCCCTGAGATTCAGGGCGCGGGGCTCCCCGTTGGCGAGAATGCGCGGCGCGGTCGGGACCGGCCGGAAGTTCCTGTCCTTCAGTTTGGCGACCAGGGTGTCGGCTGCCGCCTTCGTCGCCAGACCCCAGTGAGTCACGCGCGCCGGAGGCTGGCCGAAGGCCGCGAAATACGAGATGTCCTCGAACGGGATGCCGGCCTTCTCGGTCCATGTCTGCGCGCCGCCGTAGCTGAGGGCGTTCAGCGGGCGGATGCTCTGCGCGAAGGCCATGCGCCGCAGGCCGGCGTCGCTCAGCGCGCCGCCGGCTGCCCGGGACAGCGCCTGGACGTCCATGAAGACGATCGGCATCGGGTCAGGCGTCGCCAGGACGGAATCCGGCACCGCGCGGAGAGCCGCCTCCAGAGTGCTGGCCGCCCGCGCCGCCGGCGCGATCATCAGTGCTGAGAAGGACACGACGACGAGGCGGGATGAAACTGAGCGCCAGAGAGGTCGTGTCACGTCGAATCCCATGCTCCAGGTCCCTCGGGAGCGCCGATGCCCGTCTGCCGGTCATGGCGATGACCGCGTCGGGCAAGAAGAGATCTCCGCAGTGCTCACCCGATCATTGCTGGACAGGCTCTCTTCTGTCTCCGTCAGTCGACTTTAGCTGACCCGCTCTCGGCTACCACTAGTGAGGGTGACCTATTGACCGCGCCGCCCGGATCGCCGCCGATCGGACGCCCGGAACCATCGAGACGAGCGACGATCGATGAAGGCGTTCGGCTCGGTGAGAGCCGCAACGTGACTTCGGCCTCCGCGTGTCGCCCCCCGCGCGCCGATAATCTCACGCGAGCGATTCTCCGGTCCGATCGCGCATCGTGAGGACTGCGGCGAGCGAGATGGCCGACAGCACGGCGACGTAGAGGCCCGGCCCCGTGGGCCAGGCCAGGTGGTGGACGATCCACGTCGCGGCCATCGGGGCGGTGCCCCCGACCAGCGCCATCGAGGCGTTGAAGCTGATCGCGAGGGCCGTGCAGCGCGAGCGGTGCTGGAACATCTCGACGAACGCCGTCGGCACGACGGCGGCGTTGCCGGCGATCAGGATCGCGAACGCGACCTGGCCCAGGACGATCAGAAGCGTGTCGCCGGTGGTCAGCAGCATGAAGAGCGGCCACGACAGGATTGTCAGGCCCGCCCCGGTCAGGACCAGAACACGCTTGCGCCCGAAGCGGTCGGACAGGGCTCCGGCGATCGGGATGCACACGGCTTGAACCACCATGGCGAGGGAGTTGATGAGAAACGCCGTGTGTTGCGGGAGGCCCGACACGGTGTGCATGAACGTCACGAGGTAGACGAACACCACGTAGAAGCCGCACGCCAGGCCGAGATTCATCGCGAAGGCGCGCAGCATGGCGGAGCCGTCGATCTCGACGGCCGTGCGCAGCGGTGAGCGCTGGTCCGTCGGTGCCCGATCTTCGCGAAACACGGTCTCGACGTGATCGTCGTCGATATGGCGACGCAGGGCGAAGATGAAGACGCCGAGCACGATCCCGAAGAGGAACGGCAGGCGCCAGCCCCACTGGTGAACGTCCTCCGGCGTGAGCAGGCCGGTGACGAGCGTCCCGGCAATGGAGCCGAGCAGGATGCCTCCGGCGGCCCCGATGCAGGCGAGGCTGCCGGTTAGGCCGCGGCGCGCCGGTGCTGCGGTCTCGGACAGGAAGATGGCCGAGGAGGTGTACTCGCCGCCGACGGAGAGACCCTGGCCGAGCCGCAGCACCACGAGCAGGACGGGCGCGAGGAGTCCGGCCGACGCGTAGGTGGGCAGGCAGCCCATCAGGAAGGTCGAGACGGCCATGAGGCCCGCCGACAGCAGGAGTGCCGTCTTCCGGCCGTAGCGGTCGCCGATGTGGCCGAACACGATGCCGCCGATCGGGCGCATGAAGAAGGCGGCGGCGAACACCGCGAAGGCCGACAGTAGCGACGTCGTCGGGCTGTCGGACGGGAAGAAGTTCCGGCCGATGACGGCACTGAAATACCCGTAGGTGGCGAAATCGTACCATTCGAGCGTGTTGCCGATGGCGCCCGCGACCACGGAGCGACGCCGCGCCGCGCCGGGGACCTTCGGGCCGTCGGCGATCGCGTCGGAACTGATCGGGAGCGGCGGCTCACCGTACGGAGGGGTGGATTGCATGATGCGCCCGCCTTGCCGCCGAATTCAGTCTAGACGCTAGACTGAAACGCCAAGCTTGGCGAGACCATTGGAGAAGGACGACATCGCTCTTCCGCTCGACAGTTAATAGGCGCGGGGCCGCCCCGCGCGGGCGAGCCCGCCAAGGCCGCACGCACCTCCGTCCTCCGCGGCCAGACCGCGATCGGGAGGCCCTCCGTCCTCACGGTGCCTCGGCGTCGGCGGGAAGATCCGGAGCTTCGGCCGCCGCGGCGAACGCCCGCCGGGCCCGCTCGATCTCGGCGTGGTGCGTCTCGGCCCAGATCCACACGCCGCAGAACGCGGCGCCCAGGCTCCGGCCCAGCGGTGTCAGCGTGTAGTCCACGCGCGGCGGGATCACTGGGTGCACCGTCCGCCGGACGAGACCGTCCCGCTCCATCTGGCGGACGGTCTGCGTCAGCATCTTCTGGCTGATCCGGCCCACGGCCCGGCCGAGCTGCGTGAATCGGAGGGTGCCGTGCTCCTCCAGGGCCTCGAGGATCAGCATGGTCCACTTGTCGGCCACTTGGCCGATGATGTCGTTCACCAGGGCCTCGATCGCCGGATCGACGTCCCGCGGGGGTGTCCCGCGCCGCTTCGCCTCGATCGCGGGGTCAGGGGCAGCCCTGCGCATTCGACACTCACCTTTCGGTGCGTACAAATCTTTTCGGTGCCTACTTCAGGGCGGAGAGTGTCAACCATACTTTCTGCGGCGACAACAACGGGGTCGCCATCATGAAAACCTCCGGCAACACGATCCTCATCACGGGCGGCGGGTCCGGGATCGGAGCCGCGCTCGCCCATCGCTTCCACGACCTCGGCAACATCGTCATCGTCGCCGGTCGCCGCGTGGAGGCACTGGAACGGGTCACGGCCGGCCGCCCGGGCCTGCACGCGATGCCCCTCGACATCGCGGATGCCGGAGACATCGCGGCGTTCGCCCGGCGCGTCACGGCCGAGCACCCGGCCCTGAACGTGGTGATCAACAACGCCGGCATCATGCGCTTCGAGGCGCTGGATCAGGCGCGCGACCTCTCCGACGCGGAGGCGACGATCACCACCAACCTGCTCGGCCCGATCCGTCTGACGGATGCCCTCGTCGCGCATCTGGTCACACGGCCGGACGCGGCGCTGATCAACGTGTCGTCCGGGCTGGCCTTCGTGCCCCTGACGACCACACCGACCTACTCGGCGACGAAGGCGGCGATCCACAGCTACACGGTCTCGCTGCGCGAGGTCCTCAAGGGCCGGGTCGAGGTGATCGAGCTGGTGCCGCCGGCGGTCCAGACGGATCTCACGCCCGGCCAGGCCACCCGCGCGGGCTACCTACCGCTGGCCGACTTCATCGACGAGGTGATGGCCCTGTTCCAGCAGCAGCCGACGCCGGCCGAGATCCTGGTGCAGCGCGTCGCCTTCCAGCGCAACGCCGAGGCCGAGCACCGCTTCGACGCGGCCGTCGCGACCCTGAACGAGGCCGCTCGCGCGGCCCGCGCGGCGCAGGAATGAGGTGCGCGCGGAGATCCGCGAGGAGATCCACGTCGCCGCGCGCGGGCGCGACCCGTGTTTCATCAGTTCAGCCCGGAGACGATCGATGCCGTTCGCCAATTTCAAGATCCCGCAGGGCATGATGACCGGTCCGCAGAAGGCGGATCTGATCCACCGCACGACGGATCTGCTGGTCTCCTTCTTCGGGGAGGCCGCGCGCCCGCACACCATGGTCCTGGTCGACGAGGTCGTGGATGGCGGCTACGGGCGCGCCGACGAGGTCTTCGATCTCGAGGCCCTGCGACGCCTGCGGGCGCACCACGAGACGGGTTCGCGCTGACGGCCTCCACATCGTGCCGGCGGCCCTGCTCGGAGCCGTCGACGATCTCGTCGCGCGTGTCCGTCCCCGGACCGCGCGCCGGGCGCCGTTCCGACGGGACTAGGAGGGAGCGCCGTTGCGTGAGACTCTGGGCCTGCCCCGGCGGGCGGGGCGAGGCGGAGTGCCATGCGATGAGCCAGGACGACGAATCGCCGCCGGCGCGGCGCCGCTTCCTCGCACAAGGCGCGGCGGCGGCCGCGGCCGTCCTCGCGGGCGGGCCGGCCCGATCGGACGAGGCGGCGCCTCCGGCCGTACCCGAATGGATGAAGGTCCCGGGCGCCGATGTCGGCAGCCAGACCTACGGCCGGCCCTCGCGCTTCGAGGAGGGCGTCATCCGCAACGTCCCGAAGGGTCTGAAGCAGTACATCTCGGCGTCGAGCCGCACGCCGCTGCAGGATCTCGACGGCATCCTGACGCCCAACGGCCTGTTCTACGAGCGCCACCACGGCGGCATTCCGGACATCGATCCCGCCCAGCACCGGCTGATGATCCACGGACTCGTCGAGACGCCGCTCATCCTGACGATGGACGACATCCGCCGCTTCCCGTCGGAGTCGCACATCTACTTCCTCGAATGCTCGGGCAACCCGGGCTTCGAGGCGATCAAGGGCAAGACGGCGTCGGACCTCGTCGGCCTCGTCAGCTGCGCCGAATGGACCGGCGTGCGCCTCGCGACGGTCCTGGCGGAGGCCGGGCTCAAGCCGGACGCGCGGTGGGTCGTGGCCGAGGGCGCGGATTCCGCCGCGCTGACCCGCAGCATCCCGATCGCGAAGTGCCTCGACGACGCCCTGCTGGTCTACAGCCAGAACGGCGAGCGGCTGCGCCCCCAGCAGGGCTACCCGCTCCGGGTGCTGCTGCCCGGCTACGAGGGCAACATGAGCGTGAAGTGGCTGCGCCGGCTCAACGTCACGGCGGAGCCGGCCTATTCCCGCGAGGAGACGTCGAAGTACACCGACCTGATGCCGGACGGCACGGCGCGGCAATTCACCTTCGTGATGGAGGCCAAGTCGATCATCACGCGGCCCTCGGGCACGCAGCGGATCGCCCCCGGTTTCCACGAGATCACCGGCCTCGCCTGGAGCGGGCGCGGGCGGATCCGCGGCGTGCAGGTGTCGACGGACGGGGGCGGGAGCTGGCGCGACGCCGCCTTGCAGGAGCCGGTGCTCAACCGGGCGCTGACGCGGTTCCGCCTGCCCTGGCGCTGGGACGGGACGCCGACGACCATCGCGAGCCGGGCGATCGACGAGACCGGCTACGTGCAGCCGGGCTTCGAGGCGCTGACGGCGGTGCGCGGCCTCAAATCCTTCTACCACAACAACGCGGTCGTGCCCTGGCGCATCGCGGCGGACGGCGAGGTGGCCAATGGCTATGCGTGAAGCCCGCGCCGCCGCGGGGATCGCCCTGGCGCTCGCCTGCGCCGGGCCGGCACGGGCGACGGAGCGCCTCGGGATCGGGCGTCCGGCCACGGAGGCCGAGATCGCCGCCTGGAACATCGACGTCGACCGGGACGGCCGGAAGCTGCCGCCCGGACACGGCAGCGTCGCCCACGGCCGAGAGGTCTTCGAGACCCAATGCGCCTCGTGTCACGGCAGCCGGGGCGAGGGCGGGACCGGCGAGCGGCTGGCCGGCGGCCAGGGCACGCTCGCCTCGGCGAAACCGCTCAAGACCGTCGGCAGCTTCTGGCCCTACGCGCCGACCCTGTTCGACTACATCCGGCGGGCGATGCCGATGAACGCCCCGCAATCGCTCAGCGCCGACGACGTCTACGCGGTCTCGGGCTACGTCCTGTACCTGAACGGGCTCGTCCCGGAGAGCGCCGTGCTCGATGCCGCCACCCTGGCCGCCGTCCGCATGCCGAACCGCGACGGGTTCGTGCCGGATCCCAGGCCGGATGTGAGACCCTGACGGGAGCGGCGTACCCGATCAGGCCGCCCCGGCCCCGCCCGCCGCCGTGGCGCCGCGGTGCTGTGGCCGTTCCGCCACTGTCGTCGCAACATTATTACATTCGGTTGCCGGGGCGTTGACCCGGCCGGTCGCCGCGGCAAGTATTTTCCTGCCAAGGTTATCCGGGCACGGTCCGGAGCCGGGGTGGTAATCCGGTGCGCGCTGCGCGGTGCGTCCGGATCTGCCCCGCACCTGTCGACTGGGCGCGCCCGTTCCCCGCGGCCGCCGGTGCCGCGCACCGGGACGGTCCGGCGGCGGCGATGACGTGCGTCACGGGAGGCGGCCTTCGGCGCGACGACGTTCCTCGGGCGCGGTGCCCCAGCGGAGCGCACGGTGCCGCCCGTCCGGGCGTGACGCCGCCCGCCTCCGCGTGGCCGCGCGCCGACAGCAGCGAGTGTGTGGTGGCGAGTTCTGGACGATTGTCGTTCCGCGAGAGTCCCAGGCCGCGCCGGGGATGCGCCCGCCCTGCTGGGGCGCGGCGCGGCAGCCCGCGCCTGGCCCTGGCGGCCATGCTGTCCGCCGGCGTGCCGGTCGGGGAGGTCCGCGCGCAGGAGAGCGTGACCCTGGAGGAACTGTCGGTCGAGCATGTCGGCGAGGGTGCCGCCCGCACGACGGCGTCCGGGCGCGGCAGCATCGGCCTGATCGGTCCGACACCGGGCTACGGCGCCGGCGCGGCGGTCAGCGCGACGCGCACGGCCACACCGCAGATCGACGTGCCCGTGGCCGTGTCGGTGGCGCCGCGCGAGACGATCACCGACATCGCCGCCACCCGCGTCGACCGGGTCTTCGACTACCTGCCCGGCGTCGCCCGCCAGAACAATTTCGGCGGCCTGTCGATCTTCAGCTACGCCATCCGCGGCGTGACCACCTCCGAGATCTACAAGAACGGCTTCCCCCTCAATCGCGGGACGCCGCCGCCGCCCGACGCCCAGAACATCGAGCGCATCGAGGTGCTCAAGGGGCCGGGAGCGGCCCTGTTCGGGCGCAGCGACCCCGGCGGGCTGGTCAACCTGATCACCAAGCAGCCGACCGCCGAGCGGTTCGTCGAGTTCGGCAACCAGGTCGACTCGTTCGGCCTGACCCGGGGCACGATTGATGCCGGCGGTGCGCTGAGCGCGGACGGCACGGTGCTCTACCGCTTCAACCTCGCCGCCCAGGGTGCGGGCAGCTTCCGCGACTTCGTCGACAGCGACCGGCTCCTCGTCGCGCCGGTGGTGAGCTGGCAGGTCACCCCGGACACGCGGATCACGGTCGAGACCGAGTTCGTGAAGAACCGGATCGTCTTCGACCGGGGCGTCATCGCGCTGAACCGGCAACTCGGGTTCCTGCCCGTCTCCCGCTTCCTCGGCGAGCCCGGGCAGAGCACCTATCAGAACAACAACACGCTGCAGGTCCGCGTCGACCACCGGTTCGACGAGAACTGGCAGCTTCGCCTCGCGACCTACTTCAACACGGGCGATCTCGCGGGCGAGTCGGCGGAGATCCGCGCCATCGCTGCCGACAACCGCACGGTCTCGCGCGACCGCAACGTGCGCGACTACCGCTGGGACGTGGCCGTCGGGCAGGCCGACCTCGTCGGGCGCTTCGATACCGCCGGCATCGGCCACACGCTACTGCTCGGCATGGACCGGGAGAGCACCGACAGCCGCACGCAGTACTTCCGCTCGAACTTCCGCACGAGCCCGTTCGCCCTGGACATCTACGCCCCGGTCTACGGGCAGGCGCTGCCGCCGATCACCATCCCGCGCAACAACCTGGAGCGGATCACCAACACCGGCCTCTACGCGCAGGACGAGATCGTCCTGAGCCCCGAATGGCGGGCGCTCGTCGGTGTGCGCCTCGACATCTTCGAGCAGAGCTTCCGCGAGCGCGCCGTCCGCAGTCAGGTCGACCAGTCGCGGGTCGCCGCGTCGCCCCGGGCGGGCCTCGTCTACCGGCCGATCCCGGAACTCGCCCTCTACACCAACGTCGGCACGAGCTTCCGGCCGAACATCGGCCCGGACGCCGCCGCCGTGACCCGCGGCACGGCCCTGCCGCCCGAGACCGGCCTCGGCTACGAGGTCGGCGCCAAGTCCGAGCTGTTCGGCGGCAGCCTGCTCCTCACCGCCGCCGCCTTCCGGGTGGAGCGGGAGAACGTGCTCACGCCCGATCCCGCCAATACCGGCTTCTCCCTCGCCGCCGGGGCCGTCCGCAGCCAGGGGTTCGAGCTGACGGCCCAGGGGCAGATCACGCCCGAGCTGAAGCTCCTGGCCGGCTACGTCTACGCCGACGCCCGGGTGACCAAGGACAACGTGCTCCCGGTCGGAGCCCCGCTCATCAACGTGCCGCGCCATTCCGGCAGCCTCCTCGCGGTCTACGAGCCGGAGGGTGCGTGGCGCGGCTTCGGTATCGGAGGCGGCGTGCGGGGCGTGGGCGCGCGCGCCGGCGACGCGGCCGGCTCCGGCTTCACCCTGCCGGCCTACGTCGCGGTCGACGCGCTCGCCTACTACCGCTTCGACAATGCCCGGATCGCGCTCAACGTCGAGAACATCTTCGACACCGCGTACTACGAGAGTTCGCTGAACGTGTTCCGGGTCTATCCGGGCTCGCCCCGGCGGATCACGGGCTCGGTGACGGTGCGGTTCTGATGGCGGGCCCGCGGCCCCCGTCCAGGCAGCCGCCGGGGTCGTCGCTCCGGCGAGAGGACGCGCCTGCGGGACTCCGCAGGCCGACCGCTTCTGCGCTATGTCGGATTCCGTGCTGCACGGCAGCAGCGACGCGACAGGCCCGGGCAACGGGGCCGAGGGGACGGTATTCGGGTGGGTAAGGCTTTGATGGAAGCGATCGTCCCGTCCGATGGCACGGCGCCCCGCGTCGTGCGGCGCCGCATCGTTCTGCTCTACCTCGTCCTGATCGCGGCCAACGTCGCCGCCTGGTCCTGGGCCTACAGCCTGTTCGCGGGGCAGCCGGCCCTGCTCTCGACCGCGCTGCTGGCCTACGTCTTCGGGCTGCGCCACGCGGTCGACCCCGACCACATCGCCGCCATCGACAACGTCACGCGCAAGCTGATGCAGGCGGGCCAGCGGCCGGTCTCGGTCGGCTTCTGGTTCGCCCTCGGCCATTCCACCGTCGTGGTGGTGGCCGCGGCCGCGGTGGCGCTGGCCGCCACCAGCCTGATCACGGCCTCGGAAGGCTACCGGGAACTCGGCGGCCTGATCGGCACAGGCGTCTCGGCCGCCTTCCTGATCCTCATCGGCCTCGTCAATCTCGTCGTCCTCGCGGGGGTCTGGCGCGCGTTCCGGCAGGTGCGGCGCACCGGCCGCTACGTCGAGGCCGACCTCGACATGCTGCTCGCCAACCAGGGCGTCCTCGCCCGGATCCTGCGGCCGCTGTTCCGCCTCGTGACGCGCTCCTGGCACATGTACCCGCTGGGCCTGCTCTTCGCGCTCGGCTTCGATACCGCCACGGAAGTGAGCCTGTTCGGGCTCTCGGCCGCCCAGGCGAGCCAGGGCATCGATCTCTGGACGATCCTGGTCTTCCCGGCGCTGTTCACCGCCGGCATGACGCTGGTCGACGCGACCGACGGCGTGCTGATGCTCGGCGCCTACAGCTGGGCCTATGTCCAGCCCATGCGCAAGCTGTTCTACAATCTCACCATCACCCTGGTGTCGGTGGTGGTCGCGCTGGTGGTCGGCACGCTGGAGGCGCTGAACCTCCTGGCGGACAAGCTCAACCTCCAGGGCTGGCTCTGGGAGCGGATCGCCGCGATCAACGACCATTTCGGCGTGCTCGGCTTCGCCATCGTCGGCCTCTTCGCGGCGGCTTGGCTCCTGTCGTTCCTCATCTACCGCCTCGGCCGGTTCGACCGGATCGACGTCAAGCCGGCCGACATCCCCTGACCGGCGTCGGCCGTGTCCACGCGGGACGTCCGGCGCCGGTGAGTTGGGCCGATGTCGGAGCGCGCCGGATGCGCGCGGCGGGCTGAACCTACCCGGCCGCCTCGCTGAGCCTCAGGCCGGTGAACGTCAGCGTCGCCGTGTAGATCGGCGCGCCGGCCGCATCCCGGACGACCACCGTGTAGGTTTGCCTGTCCCCGTCGCTCGGGATCTCCCATCGCGCGACGTCCGGGAGGGAGATCATCGCTTCTCTGCGCGCAGCGTCGAAATCGGCGCACTCGGTCCCGTCCTCGTCGCGTTGCAACTGACCGTCGTGGATATCGAAGAAATAGCGCGGCACCCACGCCTCCATGACTGGCTTCCCCTCACGAAAGCTAACCGGGATCGGAAACGCCGGTTCTCGGCGCGCGGCGCCCGATCCGCGCCGGTGACCGCGGCCGACGCCCTCGGATGAGCGGGCGTCGGCCGGGCCCGGCCGGCTATCCGTTCCGGGCCTTCCGGCGCTGGCGGCCGTGCCGTCGCGTCGCCGGATCGCGTCCTCGAACCGACACGTCGCGCGGGGCTGCGGATCGGAAGTGAGAGCGCCGCGCGACGGCGTGCGCGGCGTGACGGGACCGCTCCGGCCGTTCCGGCCGGGCCCGTGCCTCCGGACGGGCGGTCGCGGACCCGCGGTCTCTCAGCGGTCTCTCGTCTTCGTGGTACGGGAATCCTGCGTCTTGTTTCCGTCGTCGGCCGGCGAGGCGCCCGGAACGCCGGTGTTGCCCGAGCCCCCGCCCCTCTCTCCGCCCTTCATCTGATCGCCGTGCTGCATCCGCTGCCCGCCCGACCCGGACGGCGCTGGCCCGGACGTCGATCCTCCGGCGGCGCCCTGCGCCGTTGCCGCGCCGGCCGTGCCGAGAAGGAGCGACGACACGAGGACGAAGATCCGGATTGCGGTCATGATGTTCTCCAGAAAACTACCATTGGGCAGGCACAGAAAGCTGTCTGAGTTCCGGAATATCGCAAAGTATCGAGCTTGAGATCATAGTGTTATGTTTTTCTTATTGAATACTTCGGGTTGACGTGCCGAAATATCCGATAGCGGTCCGGGCGCGCGCATCGGCGGGCAAACCGCCCGGATCGCGCCTGAGCTGTGGGACGCCGACGTGGACCGGCCTCCCCGCGGGGAGCCCGCAGATCGGTCCGACACGGCGCGGCGGGCCGCGCTGAGAGTGGCTCGGAGGGCCGGAGGGGCCGGTCCGCCGACGATGCCGGCACGAAATGACCGCCGCGGCGTGAGCCGGGCGGTCCAGGTGGTCTCGGGATGTCCAGAGTTAGACGATCGCGGGCCGCGCTTAATCCGCGCCGCATCCGCGCCGCGAGGAGCGGACCGCCGTGCCGGCCGCGCCGGCCGCGTCGTCCGGCGGGCCTCGTCGTGCTGCGGCGCTCGCGCGCCATGTCCGCGTCGTCGGCGGCGATGCCGACGCGTCGGTTCTGACCCGCGTCCGCGACGAGGACACGCGCCCCATATAACCGTCGCGGGAGCGCGGGCCTCCGAGAGGCCGTCCGTGGCGGCGCGGGGATCCTGCAGAGCGCCGGGTTCGACGCGGTGCTTCCCGATCGGAGCCGCGCAAAGCCGGGGGACGAGGAGGACCGAGATGCTGCGCGACAATGTCGAGCGAGGCCGCTTCGAGCTGCAGGTCGGCGGTGACGTCGTCTTCGCGACCTATCGGCGGGAGCCCGGCCAGCTCGTCATCAGCCACGTCTACGCGCCGCCGGTCCTGCGCGGCACCGGGGCGGCCGGCCGTCTCATGGAAGGCGTCGCGGCGCACGCGCGCGCCGAGGGCGATCGGATCGTGCCCCTGTGCGGCTACGCCCGGGCGTGGCTGCGCGGGCATCGGACGCATCGCGACCTGCTCGCGTGAGGCCGCGACCGGGCCGGGATCGGCCGCCGCCGGGGGCCGGTGCCGGGATCGCCTGGCGCTAGGTCATCCGTTGCGCCACGTGCCGCCGCCGGCGCTGGACGGCCTCGCGGACATGCGCGACGAGCAGGGCGACGAGGCGGATCTCGACGCTCTCCGTCCGCCTGTGGGCCTCCATCCGGATCGTCTCCGCCGCGAGCGCGTCGGCCTCCCGCTCCAGATGATCGAGCTCGACCGGATCGGCGCTCGACACGGACAGCCAGATCTCCAGGAGGCGCATGACCCGGGTGGGCGGCTGCAGCGGCCGGAAGCGCCGATACAGGCCGATGCCCGCCGCGCCGAGGGAGGCCAGCGCGCTGATCATGAGCCCGACCCAGTAGGCCGCGTTCTGCGCCTGATCGCTCAGGCTGGGCTGGTTCCCGGTCAGGTACGCCGTCGCGCCCGGGTGGATCGGGAGCGCCTGGACCTTGTCGTCGGTGTCGGGGGCCTCGATGCCGGCCAGATCGTCGTCGAGCGCGACGAGCCGCGGCTTGCCGGTGAGAACCTCGCGGGTGATCTCGCCGGCGAGCCAGTCCGGCATGGCGCCGCGGGCCACGAGCCGGTGGCTGACGGACAGCGTGGTGATGTCGTCGCCCGGTGCCGGCAGGGAGCCGAGGAACGCGCCCTTGGGCACGTCGATCGTGTCGAGCACGGGGTGCTCCTTGGCGATCGCCGCCGCCTCGTCGACTTCGAACAGCTTCGCCGCCCCGGAGCCTTTGCGCAGCGCCGTGAACAGGGGCAGCCACAGCGCGCTCCCGACCGGAGCCACCACGAACACCGAACCGATCTGGCGGCTGCGGGCGGCCTCTGTCAGCTGGTCGATCGTCAGGATCCGGCGATGCACGCTGCTCGGGGGCACGCCGAAATGCGTCAGGATCAGGTCGAGCAGGAGCGGGTCGAGCTTACGCCCGTCGAGGAGACCGACGGTGCTGCCCCGCAGCTTGGCCACGCTGTCGACGGGGCTGCCCCCGGGCGCGACGAAGACCACCGCGTCGCGGCGCAGGATGACCAGGGTCTGCCCGTCCTTCGGCGCGGCGTCGCTGCGCACCAGGGCGAGCTGGGTCTCGCCCTTGTCGAGGGCCGCCGAGGCGCCAAGGCGATCCGGCTCGAAGATCGTCCGGATGCGCACCCGCGGATGCTGGGTCTCGAAGAGCTGCGTGAGCGCCTGCGCGGCCTCCCGATCCTCGGTGCTGGTCTTGGCGACCGCGATGTCGAGGGAGAGCAGGCCGAGGAGGAGATGGATGAGCAGAGCAGCGACGGCGGCCCCGGCGATGACGCCGAGGACGATGACTGTCGTTCTGGAACGCCGGATCATCCGTGCCGCGCTGATCTGCCGATCCACCAGCATAGCGCGCGTGTCTGGCCCAGTCTCCCGCTCCCGGACAGGATCGGTCGACGCTCCGCCCCATGCTGTATCTTGCTCGGGACACCGCGATCAGTTCATCTGGCGGTGCCGGTCCTGGACCTCCTGGAGGGCGAGCCTGCGGCCCAGCGTCATCAGCAGCGCTTCGGCCTGCACCTTGAGCTCCGCGTCCCGCAACTCGCTGATCGCGTACATCGCCGCGATGGCGTGATCCGCTGCCAGCTCGAGGGGCGACGTCTCCGCACGCGGCACGGCCTCGTCGGCCATGTCCTCGAACATCCGCATCCGGGTGATGTCGAGGAGGATGCCGCTGCCGCCCTGGAGCCGCCCGACATGATCGCCGGTGAAGCGCCCGCGCACCAAGACCCAGCGCGTCCGACCGTCCGCCGAGGTCACCCGATGCTCGGCGAGGTACGGTGTCCCCTCGCGGGCGCTGCGCCGAATCAGATCATCGATCCGCTCGCGATCGTCCGCGTGGATGCTGCTCATGTAGCGGCCGAGCGGGACGCCTTCCTCGGCCTCGGCCGGATCGACGTTGTACACCAGGGCGACGAAGGCATCGGCCCGCACCCGATCGACGCCCGCGTCCCATTCCCAGCGGCCGACGACGTCGAGCGCGTCCAGCGCCGTCTGGAAGGTTTCCGAGGCTGTTTGCCCGTCCAGGGGCTTAAAAGCTGCCACCCGAGCACCCGTATTCAGTTAACAGTAACATACGTTGGTCCTAAAGCGCTGCAACCGCAAGGGGCATAATCTGGTCTGCAATCAACTGTTGCGTGCCGGACACGGGTCGGCCCCGGCGAGCCGCCGGGGCCGGGTGCCGACGACGGGCCGCGGGCGGTCCTTGCAGATCGGAACCTGGACACCCATTATGACCACAGTGGTCACGGAGAGCGCCATGCAGGAGATCCAGCTTCGGGACGCCAAGGCGACGCTGTCGGCCGTCATCGACCAAGCGAAGCAGGGCGCGCCCTCGATCATCACCCGCCACGGCCGCCCCGAGGCCGTGCTGCTCAGCTTCGAGGACTGGCAGCGGCTGTCCCGCGTCCCGTCGTTCGGCCGCCTGCTCATGGCCGCGCCCGTCGCGGCGGACGACCTCGCCCCCCCGTCCGGCGGGCTCAGAAGCGCCGAGCTGTGAGGCGGTGTACCTCGTCGACACCAACGTGCTCTCGGCCGGCGCGCCGACCAAGGCCGTTCCGGCCGTCGCACTGATCGACTGGATGGACCGGAACAGCGCGGGGCTCCACCTCTCGGTCGTCACGATCGCCGAGATCGAGGACGGCATCGCGAAGAGCCGCAGGGACGGTGCCGCGCGCAAGGCCGAGCGCCTCGCGGCGTGGCTGGAGACCTTGCTGCACCTGTACGCCGCCAAGGTCCTCCCGATCGACCTCGCCGTCGCGCGCCACATCGGCGGGTTGTCCGATCTGGCGCGCGGACAGGGGCACGCGCCCGGCTTCGCGGATCTCGCGATCGCCGCCACCGCGCGCTGCAACGGCTGGACGGTCCTGACCCGGAACGTGCGGCACTTCGCGCCGCTCGGCGTTCCCGCCTGCGATCCCTTCGTCGCGCTGCCGGCCGATGGGCGGTGACGGCGTCGCGCCCGTCACCGCGGGGCCGCGGCGGCGTGCCGATCGCGGCGGGACTATCGGGACGGTGTGCAGAACTCGGCCGTGAGACCGGCGAAGGCCGCCCGCAGGAAGGCGTCCACGGGACGGTCGCCGCCCGCCTGGATCCAGGCCTCGATCGCCAAGCGCATCGCACCGAGCGACGCCATGGCGACGAGGCGCAGCGGGGCGCTGCGGACGGGATCCGGCCAGCGCTCGATCAGCGCGGCGTGCAGGGCCTGCTCGTGCAGGCCGTAGGCCGCCTGCTTGCGGGCCTTCAGGGTCTCGCTGGACCGCATGACGCGATCGATGCTGATGAACTCCTGGGTCCGGAAACCCGTCGACAGCGCCAGCAGGGCGTCCCGGACGGCCTCGACCGGGACCTTGCCATCCGGCTGGGCCAGGACGGCCTTGCGTAGCGCCGCGCCGAAGCCGCGCATCTGCCACTCCAGCAGGATCTCTTCCTTTGACTTGAAGTAGTAGAAGAAGGTTCGACGCGAGATGCCGGCCGCCTCGGCGATCGCGTCCAGGGTCGTCGCCTCGTAGCCGTGCCGGCTGAACAGCCGCAGGCCGGTCTCGGCGATCCGTTCCAGTGTCTCCTGCCGTTTTCGCGCGCGCAGGCTGCCGGGCTTCGGTGGCGGGCTCCCCATGCCGGCGTTGTGACATGCGATTCCGCACTTGCAAAGTTGCACGCGGTGCAATTATATTTTTACACCGAGTGCGATTTTGATGCGCGGTCTCGGGACGCGGTGCGGAGTCCGGTCGGGCGCCCGCCCCTTCCTGCCGATATCGGCAGCCTCGTTCGCCGTCGGGGCCTCCGTCGGCGAACGGAATTCGGTTGGCGCGCGCCGGGGGCGAGGGCGCGTCGTGATCGGGCTGCGGCCGGCGATGCGCGGCTCTGCGAACCCTCCTGGCTCCCCTCCTCTCGCGAAAGCCTTCCCCATGCTCGAGTCTTCCGGTCCGACAGCGGCACGGCCATTGCCCAACCGTCGGCAGGTCGGCGCCATGCTGCTGGGAACCCTGGCCGCGGGTGTGACGCGGCCGGCCGCGGCGGAGCCCGTCGTCGAGGACGTCCGGATCGTCGACTTCGACTGGGTCGACGGCGCGCGCCAGCGACCGGTGCCGGTACGCCTGTACTGGCCGAACACGTCGTCGCTCCGGCGCCGCGTCCCGCTGGTCGTGTTCTCGCACGGTCTCGGACAGTCCCGGACCGGCTACAGCTATCTCGGTCGGCACTGGTCGTCCCACGGGATCGCGAGCCTGCACCTGCAGCACGTCGGCAGCGACAGCTCCGTCTGGACCGGCAATCCCCTGGCCCTGCTCGACCGGATCGAGCGGGCGGCGCAGGAACGGGAGGCGATCGCCCGGGCGCGCGACCTGCGCTTCGCCCTGGACCGCCTCCTCGTTCAGGACGGGGGCGCCTTCGGAGACCGGATCGACCCGCGCCGGATCGTGGCGGCCGGCCATTCCTACGGCGCCAACACGACTCTGATCGCCGCGGGTGCGCGCGTCGTCCGCGACGGGCACGCCCTTCAGGCGCGGGATCCGCGAATCGCGGCCGGGATCGTGATCTCGGCGCCGCCCTTCTACGGCGAGCGCGACCTGCGGGCGGTCCTGGGCGCCGTCGAGATCCCGACCCTGCACGTGACGGCGACCGAGGATGTCATCCAGCTGCCCGGTCGCACCTCGCCGTTCAGCGACCGCCTCGCCGTGTACGAGGCGATCGCGACGCCCCGGAAGTCCTTGGCGGTCTTCCAGGGCGGCTCGCACAGCATCTTCACCGACCGTCCCCTCACGGGCGGTCTGAACCTGAACCCGCAGGTCAAGGCGGCGACCGCCGCCGGGACGCTGGCCTTTCTCGACCTCGCCTTCCGCGGCGATCCGGAGCCGCTGCGCGCGTGGTCCTCGACCTGGCGACCAATCCTCGCCGTCGCGCCCGCGGGCTACGCGGGCGCGTCGCTGGCGCAACCCGCGATAGCGACCCGCGGAAAGGACCGGACGCGCGCCCAGCCCGTGGAGCCGCTCTGACGGGCCGCTCGTCGCGCCTCCTGGCAGCTGAGGTCAGGAGCCCGGCCTCCTCCGCGAGGTCGGTGCACGGGGTCGGCGCCTCGGGTCAGGTCGCTTCGCGCGCCGTCAGGGTGCGGTCGACCAGCTCGAGGATCCGTTCCCGGTCCAGCGCGGTCCCGAACAGAATCCGGTAGAGGATCGGCGAGACGACCCCGTCCAGCACCGCCTCGGGGTCCGGGAAGGCCTCGCCGCGGGCCACGGCCCGATCCGCGATGATCGCGATCTGATCGCGGGTGAAGCTGCAGCATCGCTGGGCACAGTTCGCGTCCGCCGCCGCCAGGACGTCCCGGATCATCTCCCGCCCCGGCGCGGACGACATCTCGTCCGCGTACTGCTCCGCCCACGCCTCGAGATCGGTCCGGCCGCTCCCGGTATCGGCCGGCTCGCCGTCGGGACGGAGCCGCTCGACCGCGACATCGGCCAAGAGCTCGGCGAGCGTGCCCCACCGGCGGTAGATCGTCGACGGCGTCACGCCGGCCGCGGCGGCCACCAGGGGCACCGTGATCTCCGAACGGTCCGTCGTGGTCAGGAGCGCGCGCACGGCCGCCTGAACCGAGGTCTGCACCCGCGCGCTGCGGCCGCCCGGACGCGGCCCTTGCCTCGTCGTCATCCTGCACTCTGCCATCTGGGGCACCACAAACGCAAAGATATTGCGTTTGTGGTGCGGAGGGCCTACGCATCAAACGCAACGGATTAGCCTTTAGGTTCGCCAATGACCAGGGACCGCAAGCTGAAAGTTGTGGCTGTCGCGGGCAGCGGCACGCTGTTCTTCCACGCGGCGGTGCTCGGCACCTTCCTCGCCGCGTCCGCCGCTCCGACGCCGCTGTACCGGTTCTACCAGGAGACCTACGCGCTCTCCCCCGTGCTCACGACCGCGGTGTTCGCCGTCTACGCGCTGGCGCTCCTCAAGGCGCTCCTCGTCGCCGGGTCGATCTCGGACCATCTGGGCCGACGGCCGGTGATCTTCGGCGCGCTGCTCCTCGAGCTGGTGGCGATGGCCCTGTTCACGACGGCCAGCGGGGCGTGGGGACTCATCGCGGCGCGCTTCGTCCAGGGCGTGGCGACCGGCATCGCGGCGAGTTCGCTGGGCGCCGCGCTCGTCGACGTCGACCGGGCGCGGGCCCAGCTCGTGAACGCGATCATGCCGCTGATTGGGATGGCGGCGGGCGCGCTCGGGACCAGCGCCCTCGTGCAGTACGGCCCGCACCCCCTCCACCTCGTCTACGCGATCCTGGGCGCGGTGTTCGCCGCGCAGGCCGCTCTCCTCTGGCTCACGCCCGAGACCGGCGAGCGCCGCGCGGGCGCCCTGCGGGCCCTGAGGCCGCGCGTCGTGGTTCCGCCACAGGCCAGGCGGCCGCTGGCCGCGATCACGCCGACCAACATCGCGACCTGGATGCTCGGTGGCTTCTACCTCTCCATCGTTCCCTCGCTGGTCGTCGCCGCGACGGGCAGCCGGACCCCGTTGACGAGCGGCGTCATGGTCGCGGCCCTGATGGTCGCCGGCGCCTTCGCGGTCCTCCAGCGGCGCGGCCGGGACGCCGCGGCCAACCTGACGATCGGGACGCTCGCCATGACCGCCGGTCTCGTCATCGTGCTCGCCGGCATGCACGGCGGGAGCGTGCCGGTCCTGATCGGCGGGACCCTGGTCGGCGGGGCCGGCTTCGGGACGAGCTTCCTCGGCGCCCTCGGCACGATCGTCCCGCTGGCGAAGCCGAGCGAGCGGGCGGAGCTCCTCGCGAGCTACTACGTCGAGAGCTACCTGGCGTTCAGCCTCCCGGTGATCTGTGCCGGGTATCTCGTGCGCCGGATCGGCTACGTGACGACCGCCGACCTCTACGCGGCCGCGATCCTCGCCATGAGCGCGGCCGGGTTCCTGGCGCGGCGGGCGCTGACGTCGCGACGCGTCTCGCCCGGCTGACGTACCCTGCCTGCGGCGCTCCGGTCGGGTCCGCGTCCCGGAAGGGCACCGAAGCCGGCCGCCGGGGGCCGACAGCCCTCGCGCGATCGCGCCGCCAATAGCCGTCGTGCCGGGCGGGGCGATCCCGGCGTGACCGTCCCGGCCCGGCCGCGTTGACCCGGATCAACGTCGCGCGAACGGGACGGCCGGTATCGGCACGCTCCCGGGACGCGGAGCCGAGCGGAGGCATCATGCGAGACTTCACCGTCGCCTGGGACGCGAACCGGCTGGCCTGGGTGCGGGAGCGCGTGCGGGCCTACCGCCTGCCGCGCCTGCCGACGGGAGCCGGCTGGCGCTACGGCTGCGATCCGGCCGTCCTGGCCGACCTGTGCGCCCACTGGCTCGACGGCTTCGACGAGGCCGCGGCCGCGGCCGCGCTCAACCGCTTCCCGCAGATCCTGGCCCGCGTCGAGGATCTCGACCTGCACGCCGTCCACGTCGTCGGCGAGGCGGAAGGCCGGCGCCCGCTGCTGCTGATCCATGGCTGGCCGGGTTCGATCTACGAGTTCTGGTCGGTGATCGAGCTCCTGGCCTTCCCGTCGCGCCACGGCGGGCGGACGGAGGACGCGTTCGACTTGGTGATCCCGGCGCTGCCCGGCTTCGGCTTCTCGGGCAAACCCGCCGCGCCGATCGGCGCGCGCACCGCGGCGCGGCTGTTCGACCGCCTGATGCGCGAGCAACTGGGCTACCCGCGCTACCGGGTGCAGGGCGGCGACTGGGGTGCCGGTGTCGCGGCCTGGCTCGGTCTCGACCACGCCGCGTCGCTGGAGGCGATCCACCTGAACTACCTGCTGGTGCAGCCCGATGCCGAGCCGGAGAGCGCCGCGGAGCGGGCTTGGCAGAAGCAGGCCGGAGCCACCCAGCAGGCGCTCGGGGCCTACGCGCAGCTGCAGGGCACCAGGCCGCTCTCGCTCGGCTACGCCATGGCGGACGAGCCGGTGGCGCAGCTGGCGTGGCTGGTCGAGCGCTTCCACGACTGGGCCGACCTGCGGGAGCGGCCCTTCGCGCAGGTCTTCACGAACGATCAGCTCCTGACCAACGCCCTGCTCTACATCCTCACCGATTCCTTCGCGACGGCGACGTGGTTCTACGCCGGCGCGCAGCAGGAGGGTGTGCGCCGGATGCCGCCGGGGCGGCGCGTCACGGTGCCGACGGCCTTCGCGGCCTACCCGGATCCGCGCACGCCCGCGCCGCCGCGAGAGTGGCTGGAGCGCGGCTACGCGGTCTCGCGCTGGCAGACGATGCCCCGCGGCGGCCATTTCGCCGCCATGGAGGCGCCGGACCTGTTCGTCCGGGACCTGCGGGACTGGGGCCGCGGCTGACGGCGTCGTCCCGCCGCATCGCGGACTCGGCCGGACCCGGCGGCACGAACCGGATCCTCTAGATCAGCGCGTAGCCCGCCCCGTCCCGCTCGATCCGCCCGCGGGCGGCGAGGTGCATCCCGGTCACACTCAGGCCCTCCGCCGCCGCGCGATCGAGGATGCGCCGGCGGGTCGCGATCGCCTCCCCCGGATCGGTGTCCCAGATCACGGTCCAGTCCGGGTGCGGCATCTGCAGGAGCCGCGAGTGGATCACGTCGCCCCAGATCAGCAACCGGTCCGCCCTGTCCGCGATCAGCACGCCCATGTGACCCGGCGTATGGCCGGGGAGCGGCATCGCGCGGATGCCGGGGGCGAGCTCGGCCTCGCCCGAGAGGCGGCGGATCCGATCGGGGTAGGCGGCGAGCACGGCCTGCGCCGTCTCGAACATCGGCCGCAGGGCGTCGGGCGCGGCGGCCCGCGCTCCCGCATCCGACCAGTAGGCGACCTCGCGCTCCTGCACCACGAGCTCGGCGTTCGCGAACCGCGCCAGGCGGCCCGGCGTCAGGAGACCGCCCGCGTGGTCGGCGTGGAGATGGCTCAGCCAGATGGTCTCGACCTGGTCGGGCCGCACGCCCTCCGCCGCCAGCGCGGCGGTCACCCGGTTGAAGTCCGGTCCGAAGACCGTTCCGCAGCCCGCGTCGAGCAGCCAGTGGCGCGCGCCGCGCCGGATCAGGAAGGCGTTGACCGGCTCCGGCGACGGGCCGTCCCCGGAAAGACCGGCCCCCTGCAACAGAGCCCGTCCGGCCGGGCTCTCGGCCGCGGGCATCATGCGCGGCTCCAGCGGGAACAGCCCGTCGCGCAGGGGCGTCACGGTGAAGGCGCCGACCCGGTAGGGCGCGGCTCCGGTCGCGGCCGCGCCGGGCCGGTGCAGGCCGAGCGGCAGCAGGGCGGCGGCGGCGAGCAGGCTGCGGCGGGACAGGTGAGAGGCCATGGCGGGCTCCGCGGGATACGGGACGCCGCCATCCTGCGGGGCGCGTGGGGCGCGGGCCAGGGACGTCCTCCCGCCCGCGACCGGGCATTCTTCCCGCGCTGGCTCGGCGCGGCTTGCGCGCCGGGACGTTCCCGGTGCCAAATCGCCGCGTCGCTTCGAGCCCGGCCGTTTCGCCCCCATGAGCCTGCCCGCGCATCTCGGCCTACGCCTCCTCGTGGTCGCCCTCCTGTGCCTGGCCGGAGCGGTCGCCTGGACCGGCTTCGCGGCCCAGGCGAGCCTGCAGCGGGAGGCCGCGACCTCGGCGGAGCGGATCGCCGCGCAGCTCGCGCGTCAGCCGGGGCTCGGCAGCGCCGGTCCGGTCGCGATGCCCGCCGCGCCGCCGCAGCCCGCACCGGCCCTCCTCACCATCCTCCCGGGGATCTGCGCCGACATCCAGCTCGGCGTCGAGTTGCCGCGGCGCGTCTGCGGCGACTGGGATGGCCTCGACGCCGCCCCCGCGTGGTTCCGGGAGGCGGTTACGGGGGACGCCGCGGCCGCGCCGACGATCCGCGCGATCGTCTTCCGCGAGCGCACGATCGGCAGCGTCACCGCCTGGCCCGATCCGACCGCTGCGGCGGCCCGCGTCTGGCAGCGGGTGCGTCTCGCGGGCGGGCTCGCGCTCGCTCTGACGGCGGCGACACTGCTCCTCAACTGGCTCGCGGTCACGCGCCTCGTCGCGCCCGCCGGGCAGATCGTGCGCGGGCTGGCGAGGCTCGACGCGGCCCGGACCCGGTCGCCGCTGCCGCGCTTCGCCGCCGCCGAGTTCGACCGGATCGCACGCGCCTGCGATGACCTCGCCGACCGGCTCGCCCGCGCGGAGGCCGCGCGCGCGGAGCTGATGCAGCGGCTCGTCACGGTGCAGGAAGAGGAGCGGCAGGCGCTCGCGCGGGACCTGCACGACGCCTTCGGCCAGTGCCTCGCCGCCGCGGGCGCCCGGGCGGCCGCGATCGAACTCGCCGCGCCCGACGACCGCGAGGATCTGCGCGCGGACGCGCGCGGCATCGAGGCCGTCCTCGCCACCATGCGGGAGAGCCTGCGCGGGGCTCTGGCACGCCTCGAACTGCCCGACCTCGCCGAGACCGGGCTGGAGGACGCGCTGCGGGGCCTCGTGGCGGATTGGCGGGCGCAGCTCAGGTCCGGCCCGGCCCTCCATCTCGACGTGGCCGGCGACCTCGCCGACATGCCCGTGACCGTGTCGGCGAGCCTCTACCGCATCGCGCAGGAGCTCCTGACCAACGCCCTCCGCCACGGGCGTCCGAGCCGGATCTTCCTGCGGGTCGTCCGGACGGAGACCGGAACGCGGGCGGTGACGCTCACGCTGGACGACGACGGCAAGGGCGATGTCTCGCGCACGGCCTCCGGCACCGGCCGCGGCCTCGTCGGCATCCGCGCGCGGCTCGCCGCCCTCGGCGGCAGCTTCACGCTGACCGGCACCGGCAGCGGGATCCGCGCCTGCGCGACCGTCCCGACCGCGGTCTGAGGCGTCTCATGCCCACGTCCATCCTGCTCGTCGACGACCATCCGGTGGTGCGCGAGGGCTATCGCCGCCTGATCGAGCGACAGCCGGGACTCGTCGTGACGGCGGAGGCGGCGAGCGCGGCGGAGGCCTACCGCCAGTACAAGGCGCACGGGCCGGATCTCGTGATCCTCGACCTGTCGCTCCCGGGGCCGAGCGGCATCGAGGCCATCCGGCACATCCGCCAGTGGGACGGGGCGGCCCGCATCCTGGTCTTCAGCATGCGCACCGGAGCCGTCGTCGCGCGCCGAGCCTTCGCCGCGGGGGCGTGCGGCTACGTCACCAAGGCGAGCCCGCCGCGCGCGTTGCTGGCGGCGGTGGCGGCCGTGCTGCGCGGCGAGCGGGCGATGAGCGCCGACATCGCCCACGCCATCGCCCAGGACGAGGTGGCGGGCGGGCGCTCGGCCGTCGACGCGCTGAGCCCGCGGGAAGTCGAGATCCTGAGCCTGACCGCGGGGGGGATGACGGCGCAGGCCGTGGCCGAGGCCCTCTGCTTGAGCCTGAAGACGGTGCACAACAACCTGTCCGGGATCCGCGCCAAGCTCGGTGCCCGAACGGATGCACACCTCGTCTGGATCGCCGTGGGCGCCGGGCTCGTGTGCCCGCCCGAAGAGCTGGCCGGCAGGGCGTGACGGGGACCGCGCGCATCTGTCTGAGTGACGGATGATCCTTCCCGACATCCATCGCTGAACTAAGCGCCGCGTTTAATCCGCGCCGATGCGTGCGTGAGGGCACTCCGCGATTGCATGTCACCATCTACTTTGCCATCGCGGCACGAAATGATGCGTGAAGTCACGGTTGGTGATTTTGCCGAGACTGCGGATTAAACGACGATTACATGGAGAGGGCGTCTCTGCTCTTGGTCGGCGCGGTGCGCCGGTCGCGGGCCGGTAGGGAATAACCGTGCGCCGATGGCCGTGTGGTCGATCGTGGATCTCCCGTCGGTCGTCGGCTCTCGCCCCGCGGACGAGGCGCGCATCACCGCGCAGGCAGATCGGATCGGAGATTGAATCGGGAGGCTCGCCATGACTGTCGGACAAGCGATGACCCGTGGAGCGATCATCGGCCTGATCGCGCCGTTCATCTGCATCCATGCGGCGCTGGCAGCCGCGTTCACGGGGACGGGCGGCGGCCCTGAGACCACGATCAACGCGCCGTACCGCTCGTCGGTGGGGCAGACGGTGCCGCCCGGCGCGGGGGCCGCGCCGCTGCACGATCCGCGGGAACGGACGCGACGGCAGAAGGACCTCGACGCGGTCCTCGGCAGCGTCTGCGACAAGTGCTGACGCCGTCGCGACAGGTCCGCCTCGAACATCGACCGACACGAACGGGAACGAGCATTTGCGTCCTCCGCACGACATCCGAATTCTCAGCCAGGTGCGCTGCCACCTCGGTGAAGGACCGAGCTACGATCCGCGCACCGGGACGGCGTGGTGGGTCGATATCCTGGAAGCGCGCCTGTTCGAGAAGCCGATCGCCAGCGCCCAGAAGGCGCTCGTCCACGTCCTGCCCGTCCAGGTCAGTGACATCGCGGCGATCGACGGCGCCCACCAGCTGCTCTCGGCGGAGGACGGTCTCTACGTCCGGTCGATCCGGGACGGGGATATCCGGATGCTCTGCCCCCTTGAGGAGGATCTGCACCACAACCGGTCCAACGACGGCCGCGTCCATCCGAGCGGCGCGCTGTGGATCGGCACGATGGACCGCGACGCCACCAAGGGGCGCGGCTCGATCTATCACGTGGCCGGCACGAAGGTGCACCGCCTCTTCGGCGGCCTGACGATCCCCAACGGCATCAGCTTCTCGCCGGACGGCGCCACCGGCTACTTCGTCGATACCGACGTCGGCGTGCTTCACCGCGTCCCGCTCGATCCGAGGACCGGGCTGCCGCGGGGACCGGTCGAGATCCATTTCGACCACCGCGGCGGCGAGGGCGCGATCGACGGCGCCGCCGTGGATGCCGAGGGCCTGATCTGGACGGCGCGCTTCGGCGCCGGCTGCCTCGACGCCTACAGCCCCGCGGGCGAGCGGGTCCGCACCGTGTCGGTGCCGATGCGGCAGCCGACCTGTCCGACCTTCGCGGGACGCGATCTCGACCGCCTGCTGGTCACGTCCGCCTACGAGGGCATGGACGTGGCGGACCGCGCCGAGGATCCGGAGCATGGCCGGACGATCCTGATCGACGTGGGCGCGCGGGGGCTGCTGGAGCCGGCCTTCCGGCTCTGCGCCTGACCAGGCCGGACCGCGGTTCTCGCCCGCCCTGGCCCGACATCAGCCGGCGCGTCGAAGCGCAACACCCAGGAGACTCTATGACCGACGCGGGCGAGCGCCCCTATCAGCCGATCGAAGCCTACGCCCTCCTGAGCAACTGCGAGGGGTGCGCGCTCGTCGCCCGCGACGGATCGATCGACTGGGCCTGCCTGGAGCGCTTCGACGCCGACCCGGCCTTCTCCCGGCTGCTCGACCGCCGGCGCGGCGGCCATTTCTCCATCCGCCCCGAGGGGCGGTACGAGACGGCGCGGCAGTACCTGAGCCGCAGCAACATCTTGGAGACCACCTTCACCACCCCGGACGGCTTCGTGACCCTGCACGACTTCATGGTCGGGCCTGAGGGCGGCCCGCACCGGCCGCTCCTGGTCCGGCTCGTCAGTGGCGTGTCGGGCCGTGTTCCGATGGTGGTCGCCTACCGGCCGCTGGCGGGCTTCGCCGAGTCCTTCGCGCCGCCGGAGATCGCGGGCGGCCGGGTGACGGCACCGGGATGCCCGGGCCTCGTCGCGGATGTCGAACTCGTGCGGGACGGCGCCGGGGCCGCCGCGCGGTTCGTCCTCGAGGGCGGGCAGGCGCGGAGCTTCAGCCTCTACGGCGGTGCCCTGCCGGACGCCTCGCCGGACGCGCGTGCCCTGATGGAGCGGACGCGCAAGGCTTGGGTGCTGTGGACGCAGGACGCCGCCTACACGGGACCGCTCGCCGATGAGCTGATCCGGTCGGCGCTCGTGCTCAAGGCGCTGACATACGCGCCCACCGGCGCGATGGTCGCGGCGGCCACGACCTCCCTCCCCGAGGAGATCGGGGGGATCCGCAACTGGGATTACCGGTTCTGCTGGATCCGCGACGCGTGCCTGTCCTTCTACGTCCTGAAGAAGTTCGGCATGCTGCGCGAGGCCGAGGCCTTCTTCGGGTTCGTGTCCGACCTCTGCGCGCGGGCGGAGGGGCGGCTGCGGCCGCTCTACAGCGTCTCGGGCGAGGTCGACCTCGCCGAGACCACGATCGCGCATTTCGAGGGCTGGCAGGGCAGCGCGCCGGTGCGGGCCGGCAACGAGGCCGCCGCGCAGCATCAGGCCGACGCGTACGGGCAGGTGCTCGACCTGCTCTACCTCTACACACGCCTGGGCGGCACGCTCCCGGAGGCGATGCTCGGGCACGGCGCCCGGCTGGCCGACATCTCCGCCGCGCACTGGCACCGCCCCGACGCCGGTCTCTGGGAGCCGCGCAAGCCCGAGCAGCGCTACCTCCACGCGGCGATCATGAACTGGGTCGCCCTGGACCGGGCGATCCGCCTGTTCGGCCCGCGCGAGACGTGGTGCCGGGAGCGCGACCGCATCGTCGCCTGCGTGAACGGCCCGGGGATCCACCGGGACGGCTACTACCCGCAATATCTCGACGGTGACGACGTCGACGCCGCCCTGCTGATGGCGCCCCTGGTCGGCTTCCCGGTCGACGAGGCCGCCTTCGCCCGGACCGTGGACGTCGTCATCGAGCGCCTCGGCCACGGCCACCTCGTCTACCGCTACCGGAACGACGACGGCCTGCCCGGCCACGAGGGCACCTTCCTGCTCTGCGCCTTCTGGCTGGTCGACGCGCTGCTCTGGCTCGGCCGGGACGCGGAGGCGCGGCTGCGCTTCAACGCCCTGCGCGCCCTCCAGAACGACGTCGGCCTCTACGCCGAGGAGGTCGCGCCGGACGGCGCTTTCCTGGGGAACTTCCCCCAGGCCTTCAGCCATCTCGGCTTCATCCACAGCGCCCTGATGCTCGACCTGTTTGACCACGGCGGTCGCGCGGCGGTGCAGGGCACCTACGCCGACCGGTCCCTGCGCGAGACGGCGCTGCGCCGGACACCGACCCTGGGCGGCCCCGACTGATCGCCGCCCGCCATCCGCCCGTCCGCTGTCGCCACCCCTCATTCAGCACAGGAGTGCCCATGTCCCGATCGAGCCGTCACGAAGCCCGTCTCCTGAGCGTGGACGAGGCCGATCTCGTCGCGCGCTCGCATCACCCCAGGCTCGGTGAGGCCGATGACGGCGGCTTGGCGGAGCTGGTCGCGCGTCTTCGGGCAAGCCGCGACCGTGCGCGGGATATCTCCCGCCGGCAGCGCCGCGAGCTGCGCGGCAAGGCCGCCCCGTCCGGCGCGCGCGCCGCGACCGACAATACCGGGACCCGCCGGAAGGCCGCGGTGCTGGCAGCCGCGGTGAAGCGCGCCAGCAAGGAGAGCGAGCGCAGGCGGAACGCCCGGGCGCGCGGTCGCCTGGTCACGAGCTCCCGCAGGGCGCTGGCGATGAAGCAGGCCGCCGGCGATCACGGTCTCGCGCGACCGACCTCGCGCACCGCGCACGATGGCATGCAGGCCGTTCCGAACGACAGCCTCGCGCCGTCGGGCGCCCTCGACAGCGCGGGACACGAGATCGCGCGGCGGCGCGGCGGCGGTCCGCGGTAGCGCCAGACCCGGACGGCCGCCGCGGGCGCTCCGGGCTCGGCCCTTGCACACCGGCGTCGGCTTCCGCGCCATCTCACCGGTAGCGGACGGGCCGGATCCGCGGCGCGCCTCTCTTCCGGCCGCGGCCGGTCACGGGCGCGGACCCCCGCCTCGCGGTGCGCGCCGGCGCGGATCCCGCGAGATCCCTGTCGCGGCTCTCACGCGAACCTCGCGGACGCGCCCGTCATGGAGCGACAGGAGACGTCGGTCCTGGCAGGGTGGGATCCGATCGTGGCCCCGGGCCGTAGCGGAGCGCGCCCGGACCAGGCGCGCATGAGGATGTTGTCGATGCGGGGCGCCGCGCTGATTTTCGGGACACTTCTCGTCATCGCGACCTTCGTGTGGTTCATGTACTTCGTCCCCCTGGGATGTGCGATGAACACGACGGGGTGCCGGGAGACCTTCTCGGTCTGGAGCGGCGGCGGCCTGGTCCATTTCTGGGCGCCGCTCCTTGTCGCAGGCGCGGCGATCCTTTTCGGATTGTCCGGCTCCAGGTAGATCGGCGGTATTCGCGCATTGCGAGGCAGGGCCGCCGACGCTCCGGTCGTCGACGGATCTGGTCAGCGGCGACGAGAGGGTCGTCGATGAACGTCTAGACGGCCGTGCAGCCGTTCCGGTGATCCCGCCCCTCGGTCAGGGGTCAGCTTGCCGGCGGGACCGGGCCGTGCGAGGTGTCGCACGCGACGATGCCTGACGTGAGTTGATCCGCCGATCGCATGAGCCTCGCCGTCGACCCGACCCGCGCCCGAACCCCGATGACCGCCGATCTGCACCGCGGCTATCGCGGCCGGGAGGGCGACCGACGGGCCGCGCGGGATGCCGGTCGATACCAGTTTCGGCGTCGGACAATCCCCGCGACCCGGCGAAAACGCGACTGGGCCGCCCATCGCAACATCGTGCCGGCGCCTGCCGGAGGAACCGCGTCCCGCGAGGCGGGACCGTTCGCCAAGACAGGGGATGTCTGGGAATGATCATCTGGTCCGGCTGGGGAATGCTGACGGCGCTGATCGCGGCGGCGGGCCTGATCGGCAGCGTGCTGCTCGATCCGGCGCTCACCCGCCTGGGCGTCCCGACGCCCACGGGCGTCATCCTGGTGTGGGTGGTGGCGGCCGGCTTCAACTGGTGGCTCGGCACCCGGCTGAACGGCAGGCCGGGCCGCGAACTGCTCGACCCGCGCACGGGGCAGACGGTGATCCTGCGCCCGCGCCACACCCTGTTCTGGATCCCGATGCAGTACTACTCCGTGCTCATGGTTCTGCTCGGTCTGCTCGCCGTGATCGGCGCGATGCACGCCGGCTCGCCGGGCCGGCGTGTCTGATGGGCGAGCGCCGCGCCGCGGGTGCGCGGCCGCGACCTCTCCGAGGCCTCTCCGGCGCTCGACGCCGCGGCGCAGGGATGAAGCCCGTGGCGGTCCTAGGGGCAGTCCGGAGCGTCCGGTATCGCGTCGAAGGCCTGCGGTCCCGGCTGTGCTCGAGGGCGGACGACGACGCGGACCGTGACCCGACAGTCACCCGCCCGGACGCGGTAGCGCTCCCCGTCGACGCGCTCGACTGCATCGATCGGACGCGATCCCAGCACCCGCGCGGCCGCCTCCGCGACGGCCTGGACTTCACGCACGCGTTGCCAGGACGGCGGCAGGGCGGCCTGGGCGGTCGTCGGAAGCAGCGCGAGCCCCGTCGCACTTAGCCAGCGCCGCGCGGCCATCATGCCCGGACCTCCCCGGTCCTGGCGGGAGCCGACACCGGCGTTGGGACAGCGGCCCGGATCGGCCGGACCGCGAAGAGCCGAAGGCGTCGGCGCGTGGGCGTCTCTCCGTTCATGCGGCGGGGACGAACCTCAGCGGACCGCGAAGACGGAGGCCGGTGCCCCGTAGCGCCGGTCCCAGCCGTCCCACGCGACGTCGGTCGGTCCCACGGCGAAGTCGACGACCCGCCAGCCGTTTCCGTCCTGGCGCAGCAGCGCGGCGTAGTCGTTCGAGTCCAGATCGTCCGCGGCGCGAGGGAGGGGGCGGCCGTCGGGTCGCTGCATCCGCGCGAAGAGGAAGGCCCAGGGGCCGACTTGGTTCAGGGCGTGCACGACGAACTGCACCGGCTGTCCCCGCCCGGCCTCCGCAGGGCCCCGGGCGACATCGAGCAGGACGCGCCGCGCTGCGCCCTGCGGGGTCTCCGTCCCGGCCTGTGCGGGCTGTCGCGTGCCGTCGCCGCAGGGCTGCCAGGTTCTCTGGGCGCCGGTGTCGACCGGGCGTCCGTAGCACCAGCCCGCGGCGGCGAGCCGGCGATCGAGGCCGTCGCGCCGTTCGCAGGCCGCCTGCGTGCGCGGATCGTCGCCGGAGCCGCCGCGGCAGAGGCCGTTGGCCGTGGTCCAGTCCCGGAGAAGCGCCGCCACCGGCTCGGCGCGCGTCGCCGTCGGCGCCGCGATCATCAGGGCGCAGAGCGCGCCGACGCGCCGTGTTCGCCGGGTCCGGTATCTCCGGCTTTCGCAGGGCGCGCGGCCATCACCGGGGAGGCCGCCATCGGCCCGCGCGACGGCGTGGCGGGCCGGAGCAGCGGATCCGCGCGTCTCCGCACCGGCGTCACCCGACCGCGCGCCAGTGCCCGGACCGCCGATGGACCTTCCGTGTCCCCCTGTCATGCCCTGAAATCCCTGCCTGCGCCGGTCTCACGTCAGCCATGAGCAGACCAGACCGAGTTCCGCGCGCGTCCCGCGCGGGATGATCGGCACGATCGTCGCGCTCATGTTGGGCACGCGGCGAGACCTGTCGAGGGGATCGGCGCCGCCGCGGGTCGGAGCGGGTGCGCCTCCGCGGCGCTGCACGGCCGGGTGGCGATCCCACCGCCGGCACCGCCGAGACGGGAGCGTCCCGCCGCGGAGAGCCGCGCTCGTCGCCGGCAACCCGTCGCGCCGGACGCTGTTGGGTCCCCGGGAGTGGTTTCCGTATGGCGCGTCGCATCCTGATCACCGGCGCCAGCATCGCCGGCAACACGGTGGCCTGGTGGCTCGGCCGCAGCGGCTTCGACGTGACCGTCGTCGAGCGCGCGCCCGCCTTCCGGGACGGTGGGCAGAACGTCGATGTGCGCGGCGTCGGTCGCACGGTGCTGCGCCGGATGGACCTCGAACGGGCCGCCCTCGCCAGCGGCACCGGCGAGGAGGGGACGGCCTGGATCGACGGCCGGGGACGGGTCGCCGCGCGGTTCGACCTCGCCGGGGCCGAGGGTGATGGGCCGACCGCCGAGATGGAGATCCTGCGCGGCGACCTGGCGCGCCTTCTCTACGAGCCGGCCCGGGAGCGGGCCCGCTACCGCTTCGGCGACCGTGTGGCCCGCCTCGCGGAGGACGGGGACGCGGTCGCCGTCACCTTCGCGGGCGGCGAGACGGAACGCTACGACGCGGTGGTCGTGGCGGAGGGCGTCGGCTCATCGACCCGCGAGCTCGTCTTTCCCGGAGAGAACGCGCCGCGCTGGATGGATCTGACCATCGCGTACTTCACGATTCCCAGAATCCCCGGCGACGACCGGATGTGGCGCTGGTTCAACGCCACGGGCGGCCGCAGCATCTCGCTGCGGCCGGACCGGCACGGCACGACGCGCGCGATGCTGACGCTCCGTCAGCCGCCCGGCGGCGAGCAGGACTGGGATGTCGCCCGTCAGAAGGCGTTCCTGCGGGCGCGGTTCGCCGGCGCCGGGTGGCAGGCCGGGCGCGTCGTGGCGGGCCTGGACGCGGCGGACGATTTCTACGTCGACGTCCTGCGCCAAGTGAGGATGAAGCGCTGGTCGTCCGGACGCGTCGTGCTCACAGGCGACGCGGCCTGGTGCGCGACGCCCCTCGCGGGCATCGGCACGACGCTGGCCGTCACCGGCGCCTGCGTGCTGGCCGGTGAGCTGGTGCGCACCGACACGGTCGCGGCGGGCTTCGCGGCTTACGAGCGGGTCATGCGCCCGTATGTCGAGAGGGCGCAGGGTGTCCCGAAGCTCGCGCCGAAGCTCATGAACCCGCGCACGCGGATCGGCATCCGTCTCCTTCACGCGGCCCTGAACGTCGCGAGCAGGCCCGCCGTTCGCCGCGTCACCGCGAAGCTGTTCGATGGGCGCTCCGAGGAGCCCGATGTCTCCGCTTACGTCGGTCGATCGGCCTGAACCGGCTCCTCGGCACACACGCTCCGGCCGGTTCCACATCGCGCGCTCGGATCGCCACGGCTCGGTTCACTGCGGGGTCTGACCTTGGCTCAGGAACGACGGCGTCCGTTGTCGGGGCCGCCTCTCCCGACAAGACCGGCTGTGCCGGCGGGGGAAAGTCCTCCCTAGAATTGTGAGATCAATGTCTGTTGTTTCATGAATCGGATCCCTGTCGGGTCTCGACGCGCGCGAGCATGTCGAGGGCATCACCGATCGCGGCGAACTCCGCGGTGTTGTCGAAGATGCACCACGCGCGTCGGCCGAGGGCCTTGTGCGCTCCGAGGCGCTCGGCCATCCGGGACAGGACGCGCGGTTCGTACGCCGAGTAGTACATGCGCGGCGAGCCGTGGAGCCGATAGTAGACGAGGTCCGGCCAGCCACCGGGCATGCCGGCGTTCCGGACCGGCGCGGGGTCGGCCGCGACACGGGCGATCGCGAGGCCGACGAGCAGGCGGTCGACATCTTCTGTGAACCACGTGGCGTGGCGCGGCTCGCAGACGATGTCGCCCGGGAAGCGCCGCCGGAATCCCGATAGGAAGGTCGCCGCGGACGGGCTGTCGAAGGCCAGACTCGGTGGGAGCTGGAGCAGCAGCGGCCCGAGTTTTGTCCCGAGGCCCGCGACCTCCCCGAGGAAGCGCGCGAGGGGCTCATCCACGCCGATGAGGCGCCGCTCGTGCGTGACCGATCGCGGCACCTTCACGGCGAAGCGGAACCCGTCCGGCACCGCCGCAGCCCATCTCGCGTAGGTCGTCGCCCGATGGGGCCGATAGAAGGCGGTGTTGATCTCGACCGCGGAAAAGCGCTGTCCGTACCGCTCCAGATGGCTGCCCGCCTCTGGGAACTGCGGCGCGTAGGCCTTGGGCAGGCTCCAGCCCGCGGTTCCGACGGCGATGGCGTCTGATGGATGCATGGAATACCGCTCGGGGCCGAAGCCATGCCGGCCCGACCGGCGATCGGTAGACCGGGATCTGCGCGCATGCGAGCGCTCGACGAGGTGTTCGACCGTCTCCCGCAATCCGCGTTCCGGCGACGCTTCCGGCTGGCGATCGCCGATCGGGTCTACCTGCGAGAGAAGGGGCTCCCGACGGTCTTGGACCACGCGCGGGACTTCGTGCGGCGACGCCTCGCGTCCGCCGAGCCGAGGAACGACGGCAAGCAGACGCCCTTTCGCGGTCATCCCGTCTTCACGGCGCAGCACGCGACGGCAACCTGCTGCCGCGGTTGCCTGGCCAAGTGGCACGCGATCCCCGCCGGCCGGGCATTGACCGCCGTCGAGCAGGCTCACGTAGTCGCCGCGATCGCGCGCTGGCTGCGCTCCGAGGACCCCGAGGCCGCCTGAGGCGCGCGCCAGGCCGGGCGGCCGGCGCCACCGAGACGGGGCAAAGTCGGCGTCGCGGACGAACGCCGCGATCCGGTCACTCCCGCCGCGGCGGTTCAGGCCCGGCGGCGTGCCGCTGCCGGTCGCGGTGTCCGTGCCACACGGCCCCGCCGCTTCTCCCGCTCCGCGGACCTCTTGCTCTTCGCCCCTCCGGCGTTCGCCTCGTCCCTCCCCTGCCCTGGCCGCGCGGCGTGCGCGTCGAGGAAGCGCCGGCACGCGTCGAAGTCCGTCTCCGCGTCCGGCGGGCACGGGATGCCGCGCTGCTGGGCGAGGCTGCGCGCGTAGCCGACCATCGCCGCGCTCGGGCTCCGCCGGCCGTCTGCGCGGCCGGCGTCGTCCTCCTGCCCGGCACGCGGCCCGGCATGGGTGTCGAGGAACGCGCGGCAGACGCTGATGCTGCTCCTGCAGCCACGCGGCAGCGTCACGCCCTTCCGCTCGGAAAGGCTCACGGCGAACGCCATCATGGCCGGCGTCGGCGGCCGCTGGGCGCCCTGACCGGCCGGGATCAGGCTCGGATCGAGGCTGACGGTCGGCGCCTGCGCGATCGCGGCGATCAGGTCGTCGAGGCGGGCGCGGGTGCGCTGGCGGAAGGCGGTCGCGCGCGCGACCGCCTCGGCGCGCGTGGCCGCCCGTCCGATCTCGGCGAGCTCCGCCTCGAACATGGCGCGCCCGACCGGATCTCCGTAGGCCGGGAACACGCTGCGCACCGCGCGGACGAAGGTCAGGCCGACCTCGGTGACCTCGATGGCCGGATCCTTGCCGGTAGACAGCGTGATGTAGCGGCTCTTCAGGAGCTTGGGCAGGATCGTGTCGCGCGTCGCGGCCGTGCCCAGACCCTTCGGCTCGTTCGGGTTGGCGGGGTTCTCCAGGGCGCGCTTGGCGGCCGGATCGTCCACTTGGTCGATCAGCCGGCCCATCACCACCGGCAATTCGCCTCGGGTGATCCGCCGCGGCGGCTCGGTCTTCGCGGTGGCGATCTCCGCCGTCGCGGCGGAGGCGCCCTCGCGGTCGGTCACGAGCGGCAGGCGGGTGGCGGTGGCTTCCGCCTCGCGCTTGGTCTTGCCGGGCACGGCATCCGTTTCGAGCTCGGCCTCGCTGCCGTAGAGCGCGCGCCAGCCCGGCACGCGCACGACGCTGCCGGAGACGGCGAACCGCCTCACGCCCAGCGGTGTCGCGACATCCGCCGTGACGCTCGTGCGCGCGTCGACCCCGTCGGGCAGGTGCGCGGCGAGATAGGCCTTCGCCACGAGTTCCCACAAGCGGAACTGATCGGTGCTGAGACGGCCGCGCTCGGGCGCCTTGCGCAGGGGCACGATGGCGTGGTGCTCGCCCGGATCCGCGACGTAGTGGCCCTTCAGGCCGCGACGGATCAGCGGCGCAGCGTCGCGCGGAACGACTGTGCTCAGGTCGGTCAGGACGGTCGTGACGGCCGCGATGATCGCGGCGGCATCGCCGGCCTGGCCCTCGGGCAGGTGCTCCGACTCCGTGCGCGGGTAGCTGAGGTACCCCTGATCGTAGAGGTCCTGAGCGATGCCGGCCGTGTGCTGCGGGTCCCAGCCGAACCGCTTGGCGCAGCGTCGCGCCAGGGTGTCCTTCGAGAACAGCCGGGGCGGCGCGCGCCGGACATCCCTGTGCGCGACCGCCAGAGGGCCCGACCACGTCGCCGCGGCGGACCGGATCGTCTCAGCGATCGCCGCATCGAGGATCCGCTCCTTCGGGGCGTGCCAGAGGGTGATCTCCGCGCCTGCATGGGTCCTAAGGTGCAGCGCGACCTTGAAGAAGTCCTGCGGCACGAAGGACCGGATCCGCTCCTCCAAGTCCGCCAGGATGGCGAGGGTCGGCGTCTGGACGCCGCCGAAGCGCCAGGGCTCCCGGAAGGCGGGCGGCCGCAGGCGCAGCGAGATCGCCCGCGTGCCGTTCAGGCCGAGATGATAGTCCTCGTACTGCCGGCAGAGCGCCTCGAGATAGGCGGCGTAGTCGCGCTCGCCCGAGGCGGGATCCTTAGCCAGGGCCGCGAAGGCGCGTCGGATCGAGACCTCGTCGAGCGCGCCGAGCTTGAGCCGGTCGACCCGGCCGTTCCAGCCGAGATGCTCGAGCACTTCCCACGCGATCATCGAGCCCTCGCGACCCGGATCCGTGGCGATGATCACGCGGTCCACGCCGCTCAGCGCCTGCCGGATCGCGGCGATCTTCGGTGCGTGCGACTGCCCGGACCGGTTCGTGCCGTAGCCGACCGGGATCGTGGGAAGGACGATCGGGAGGAGGTCGAAGCGCCAGGGCTTCCACTCGGGCCGGATGCTGCCCGGCTCCTCGGCCGACAGCAGGTGTCCCTCGGCGGCCACGCAGACCGTGCTCGGCGAGCGGAAGAAGCGCTGCAACTGGCGCATCGCCGAGGGCTTCTCGAAGAAGAACAGCGTGCGACCGGAGCTCGGAGATGACATGTCGCTGACCGCTCCGGCTGTCGCCGCGCCTGACCCAGGGTTCACATTTTGTTCCAGACGGGCTCGGGACGCAACTGGCGCCTCGAGAGGATAAGCCGTCGCAGAAGCTGGCGGCGTGTCGCCCTCCCCAGGCACACCGGCCGGCGCCGCGATGGTGGAGCGGCGCTCGTACCCGTGCTCCGGGCTCGCCCGCGGCGGCGACCCGGAATGCCTCCGTGGCCGGATCCCCGCCTGTGGCTGGCGCGCCGCCGTCGACCCGCGCACCGTCCTCCGAAGGCTCCGGGCACGCGCTCGCGCGCTAAGGGTTGCCCGCCCCAAGTGTCTGCCGAGACCAGCAAGCCTTCAGCGGGCGCGGCACCGAGGCCCGGTCGCGGGCCTAGCCGGCCGCGTGCGCCGAGCCGGGCTTGTTGCCGTGAATGAGGTCCCGACCCGCGTAGATGCCGCCCACGACCTGCAGATCGAGACGCTCCGCATCGCGGCGCCGGACCTCCGCCAGGATCGCGCTGGCCGCTTCCGGTTCGGCTCCGGTCGTCAGGAGCGCCTGCTCGCCGAGGAGCAGAGCCGACTCGACCGTCTCGCGGATCTGGTAGGCCACGCCCGCCTGGATCAGCTCGACCGCGTGTTCGCGATCCCGGGCGCGCGCCAGCACGGGCACCAGGGGGAACTCCGCCTTGGCGATCTCCGCGACGCGTCTGGCCATCGCGGTGTCGTCGACGCAGATCAGGATCGCCCGCGCCGTCGCGGCGCCGGCCGCGTGCAGAATGTCGAGGCGGGTGCCGTCACCGTAATAGACCTTGAAGCCGAATCCCTCGGCGAGACGGATGTTGCTCGGGTTCGTGTCGATGATCGAGACCGAGCAGCCCTGCGCTATGAGCGGCTGACTGGCGATCTGGCCGAAGCGGCCGAACCCGACGATCAGGGCGCTGCCCACGAGGTCCTCGGGCGCCTCGACGCCGTCGATGGACGGGACGGCCTTGGGACCGAGACGATCGAAGGCGACGACCATCAGCGGCGTGATCGCCATCGACAGGATGATGGTGGCTGTCAGGACGGCGTTGGTCGTGCCGTCGATGATACCCGCGCTCGCGGCGGCCGCGTAAAGCACGAAGGCGAACTCGCCGCCCTGCGCCATCAGGGCGGCGCGTTCCAGCGACTCGGCGTGCGAGGCGCGCAGCACCCGGGCCACGCCGTAGATGAGCAGGCCCTTCACGGTCATGTAGGCGGCGACGCCCGCCAGGATCAGGCCGGCATTCGCGGCGATCACCGTCAGGTCGAGGGACATCCCGACCCCGAGGAAGAACAGGCCGAGCAGGATGCCGCGGAACGGCTCGACATCGGCCTCCAGCTGGTGGCGGAAGCTCGACTCCGAGAGCAGGACGCCGGCCAGGAAGGCGCCCATCGCCATCGAGAGGCCGCCGAGCTGCATCGCGAGGGCCGAGCCGAGCACGACGAGGAGGGCCGCGGCCGTCATGACCTCGCGCGCCTTGGCGGCGGCGAGGAGGCGGAACAGCGGGTTGAGCAGCCAGCGCCCCGCGGCGACGAGCGCGCAGACCGAGAGCAGGGCGATGGCGACCGTGACCGCGCGCTCCGTCGCGCTCGCGGCGCTCCCGCCCGGCGCCAGAAGCGCGACGGCGGCGAGGAGCGGCACGATGGCGAGATCCTCCAGCAGCAGGATCGCCACGATGCGCTGACCCTTCGGCGTCGAGAGCGCGCCGCGCTCCTCCAGGAGCTGCATGACGATCGCGGTGGAGGTCAGCACGAAGCCGGTCCCGGCCACGAAGGCGACGGTGATCGAGAAGCCGAGGGCGAGTCCGACCAGGGTGAGGGCGGCGATGCAGGCGCCCACCTGGGCCAGGCCGAGCCCGAAGATCGCGCGGCGCATGCCCCAGAGCCGGGACGGCTCCATCTCCAGCCCGATGATGAAGAGGAACATCACGACGCCGAGCTCCGCCACGTGGAGGATGGCGTGGGCGTCCGTGAACAGGCCGAGCCCGAAGGGCCCGATCGCCAGTCCTGCCAGGAGGTAGCCGAGGACCGATCCGAGGCCGAGCCGCTTGAACAGCGGGACGGCGATGACGCCGGCCGCCAGGAGGGAGACGACCTGGACGAGTTCGCTCGCGGCACCGGATGCTTCGACGGCCATGGCGGGGTCCTTACGTGGGTGCACTGGCGCCCCGCGGCCCGTGCAGGGCCCCGACGTCGCGCCGATGGATCCATCTTGAGCGAAGCACGCGCAATCAGAAATGGAAACTATCGAAACGGATCGTTTCCATGAGCACTCATCGTGCGGCCTGCTCTGACGCGCGATCCGGAGCGAGGCCCCTCGTCCGGATCACGGAGGGGTGTGCTGAGAGGCTGGCGCGGCGACGGGTCTCTGCGCGCGGGGGCTCTGCCGGATCCGGGAGCGGTGTCCGCACACGCGGACGACCGCGCCCGTCAGCGTCCGGGGTCGAAGAAGACGGGCGATTGACAGCCGATTTCTGGCGCCCTATACGGCGCCTCCCGACGCGGTGCCCGGCCAGGGCGGGCCGCTCGGACGGACTTCCACTGAAGACTGCAAGCAACGGTCGGCGAGCGCCGAGTAGTTTTTTGTTGATCTTCAAATGGCACTTGTGTAAACAGGCGCCGTTCTTTGACAAGTGAATACGGGAAAGAGAAGCGTGGACGGCGCTTGTCCTTGCGGGTCCGGCGAGAGCCGGATCAACGAGAGAAGCGAGCTGTCTAACGCTTCGGAAGCTCACACATCCGGGTAGTGATGCCGGGATGATTGTGAGCCTCTGTCAAGTAGTTGTGATCAGCTTAGATCAATCTCTTCAACGTGAGAGTTTGATCCTGGCTCAGAGCGAACGCTGGCGGCAGGCTTAACACATGCAAGTCGAGCGGGCCCTTCGGGGTC